>JAHRHE010000052.1 GCA_020027965.1 Nitrospirota bacterium
AGCACCTTGGGACGCAGGTCTGCCGGGACCGTCAGACGAGACCCCGTCTGGGCGAAGTATCCGTCTATCCTCGGCGATGGCCAGAGCCGGGCGAGCCGGCGCCACACGGGCACGGCCCTGCAGCGATCCACGAAACGGATGCACCGCTCATGCAGTCCCATCGTATGTCGGTAGTATTGCTGCATGAACTGCTCGACGGCCAGCAGGTGCGGTTGGTCACGGAACCCGAACTGGGACGCGAGCCGGACCTGCTCATCGAACGAGAGAATCTCCTGGGCCATGTGGGCCTGCAGATGCAGAAACGCCCGGACCCGCCAGAGAAATTCCCGGGCCTCGACCAAGGCCACGTAATCCGGCCGAGAGAGGATCCCCCGGTCAGTGAGCTCCTGGAGAGTCCCGGCGTGGTACCTGGCCATGCCGACCCACTGCAGCACGTGTAGGTCCCTGAGTCCCCCCTTGCTCTTCTTCACGTTGGGCTCCAGGAGATAGACGGTCTCGCCGAACTTCTCATACTCCCGGCGCCGCTCCTCGAGCTTCAGGTCGATGAAGCGATCCGTTCCCCGTGATACCACGCGATGCTGGTAACGTCGCTGGAACTCCTGAAAGAGATCGGGACTTCCGCCCAGGAACCGCGCTTCCATCATCGATGTCCTGACGGTCAGGTCCGTGGAGGCCAGATCCAGACAGTCCTGAATCGTGCGCACGCTGTGGCCGACCTGGAAGCCAAGATCCCAGAGGTGATGCAGGACGTATCGTGACAGTGGGGCGGCAAGAGGCCCCGCGTTCGCCCGGACCAGGAACATGATGTCAATGTCGGAGTACGGGGCCAGCTCCCGGCGGCCGTATCCACCCAAGGCCACGACGCAGCAGTTGCGGGAACCCAACGCCGCCTCAGGCGCTTCGGATCCCTGCAGGGCACTCCGGTAGCGGCTGACGATCAGCCCATCCACCATCTCCGACAGGGCCGCTATTGTCTCCGCCCCCGACGCTCCATCCATCAGTCGCCGGTGCAACAGCTCGCGCTGTGCAGCGAGTGTCGCGGTCGCGCACCCGAGGCCGATTACCTGCATCTGGCCGAGTGCCACCTGGCTGTTAGAATCCGGCTTCACCGCTCGCCTGCCCCCGTGTTCACCGAGTCAATCCTCAACCTTCACCTCGACCTGAGCCCCGCCGCCTGGTCAGAGCGCGCTCTCGCCCGTTTCACCCGTCCGGATTCGGACCACCGCGCCGAGATCACGCACGAAGATCTTGCCGTCCCCGATGCTCCCTGTTCTGGCCGTCCGCGTGATGGTTTCGATCACCCGTTGGACCTGACCATCAGCCACTGCGACCTCGATCTTCACTTTGGGCACGAACTCGATGGTATATTCGGTGCCGCGGTAGGTCTCCTTGTGTCCCTTCTGGCGGCCAAATCCCTTGACCTCGCTCACGGTCATTCCCTGAACGCCGACCTCGAGCAGGGCATCCTTCACCTCGTCCAGTTTAAAGGGCTTGATGATCGCTTCGACCAGCTTCATACAGCCTCCGGTAGCAGATAGCTTATGGCCAATGGCTTATAGCAAGAGCAACCACTGACCTATTGGGTCGCTTTCCGTTCTCTTTCTTGCCATACGCCATCAGCCATACGCTCTTTTTCGCTCTTTTCGCTAAGAGTATGCCCGCTCATTATGCTGACTCAGGTCCAAACCAATGGCCTCCTCTTCCGGAGAAATCCGCAGGCCGATCAAGCCATCGACCAGCTTGAGGATGCCGAATTGGGCGGCATGGCCGAAGAACAACCCGTCCGGCCCGCCAGGATTGACGGCGCTGGAGGCCAAGAGGCCCGTGGCCAGCATCCCGACGACCCCGCCGACCCCGTGAATGCCGACGACGTCGAGCGTGTCATCATAGCCGATCTTTCCCTTCCACACAATGACGAGGTAGCAGGAAAGGCCGGCCGCGACGCCAACCAGCATGGCCGAAAGAGGCCCCACGTACCCGGCCCCCGCGGTGACGGTGGCCAGGCCGGCCACAGCTCCGCTGGCCACCCCGAGCGCGGTCGGTTTGCCCCGGTGGAGCCATTCCGCGACCATCCAGGCCAGGGCCGCCGTCGCGGCCGCCAAGTGGGTCGCCATGAGGGCCCCAACCGCGGTCGCGTTCGCCCCCAGCGCACTGCCGCCGTTGAATCCAAGCCATCCAAACCACAACAGTCCGGTTCCGACCAGTACGAAGGGGAGATTATGTGGAGCCATGTAGTCGCTTCCATACCCTCGTCGCCGTCCCAGCACCAACGCGCAGGCCAGGGCGCTGACCCCCGCGCTCGTATGCACCACGGCTCCTCCGGCGAAATCCACCGCCCCAAGCCTGGCCAGCCATCCCCCAGCCCAGAGCCAATGTGCCAACGGAGAGTAGATAAACACAGACCACAGGACGGCAAAGAGCAGCAACGCACTGAACCGCATACGCTCGGCAAAGGCGCCCGTGATCAGAGCTGGCGTAAACGCCGCGAACATGAGTTGGAACAACACGAAGGCTTGGTGGGGAATGGTGGGCCCATGACTCGGGTTGGGATCAAGCCCGACTCCGCTCAGGCCCGCCCAATCCAATCCCCCGATCACCCCGCCCCGATCCGGTCCGTAGACCAGGCTGTACCCCCACAGGACCCACATCACGGAGACGAGGCACAGAATCACGAAGCTGTGCATGATCGTGCCGAGCACGTTCTTGCTGCGCACCAACCCCCCATAGAACAGCGTCAGACCCGGTGCGATCATCGCCAGCACCAGCGCTGTCGAGGCCAGCACCCACGCGGTGTCTCCGCTATTGATCCTTGCCGGCCCCTGGGTTCCCGCCACGCCCTGAGCCCACACGCCGCTCGCCGTCAAGGCCACGAACATCACCGCCGGCAGGATTCCGATTCCGCACCGCGTGAGGATGGTCACAAGAACCTCCTTCGATAGCCTGGATCCAATAGCTCACAGCGAACAGCAAGAACCCCGGATGGTCTGGCTCGTTGCCATTCGCCATCCGCTACCCGCACGCGTTAAATGTTCCGGTACCCGTTCGTGATCGGCATCCGGCGGTCCTTGCCGAACGCCCGGTGAGTGATCTTGATCCCGATCGGCGACTGCCGTCGCTTGTACTCGCTGCGATCCACCATCGCGATCACTCGTGCCACGGTGTCCCGGTCGAAGCCGAGCTCGACAATCTCATCTGGAGCGCGATCTTCCTCCACGTAGGCTTTCAGGATCGGGTCCAGGATGCTATAGGGCGGCAGGGTGTCCTCATCCTTCTGGTTGGGTCGGAGCTCGGCCGTCGGCGCTCGATCGAAGATCCGCTTGGGGATGACCGCCGTCCTGTCCCGGCGGTTCCGCAAACGCGCCAGCTCGTACACCATCGTCTTGGGCACGTCCTTGATCACCGCGAACCCGCCCGCCATATCTCCATACAGCGTGGCGTATCCCACGCTCATTTCGCTCTTGTTGCCGGTCGTCAACACGAGGTACCCGAACTTGTTGGAGAGCGCCATCAGGATGTTGCCGCGAATCCTGGCCTGCAGGTTTTCTTCGGTCGTGTCGGTCGGCTGGCCTTCGAAGGTCGACGTAAGCGATCGCAGGTACGACTTGAATACGGTCGTGATCGGAATGGTCCGGACCTGAATTCCCAACCGGCCGGCCAGGTCGCGCACATCGTCGCGGCTATCCGACGAGGTGTACGGTGAGGGCATGAACACGCCGTGGACATTCGCCGAGCCCAGCGCGTCCACGGCCACGACGGCGGTGAAGGCCGAATCAATGCCTCCGCTCAACCCGATCACGACCCGTTTGAACCCGTTCTTCCCGACATAGTCCCGGACGCCGACCACCAGCGCGCGATAGACTTCTTCCAAGGGCTCCAGCAGGACCGGCCCATCTGTGACCACGCGCGTGCGTCGTCTTGGCACGAAGGTGTCCGAGAGCACGGTTCGCTCGATCATGGCCGCCGCTCTCCCGTGGAGCCACTTCTTGCGGCCGTGGGCCAAGCGAGCGCGCCCCACGGCGGCCATGTTCAGGTCAGCGATGAGCAGATCTTCTTCGAACGCCTTGCCGCGGAGGATCACCTCTCCGGTCTGATCCAGGACTAGGCTGTTGCCGTCGAACACCAGCTCGTCCTGTCCCCCCACCAGGTTCGTATAGGTCACGATCACGCCATGGTCCCTGGCGCGCGTCGCGAGCATCTGTTCGCGGAACCGGCTCTTCCCCATGTGGAACGGCGACGCGTTGATGTTCACGATCACTTCGGCTCCGGCGGCGGCTTGCACTCGAGTTGGTCCCTCGGGCAGCCAGATATCCTCGCAGATGTTCACGCCGAGCGCGGTGCCATTGAGCACGATGACCGGGATACGCCGACCAGAATGAAAATACCGGCTCTCATCGAACACTCCATAGTTCGGCAGGTACCACTTGCTGTATACCGTGACGAGCCGCCCATCGGCAATCACTGCGGCGGCATTGTGCAGTTCGTGGCGCCCGGCCGGGACCACCATGGGATGGGCTGGCAGAGTATGAGAGATCCCGCCCTCTCCCACATACCCGACCACTGCCGCGATCCCGCGGCAGTGGCGGATTACTTCATCCAGCGCACGCCGGTTCTCCAGGAGAAACCGTGGCTTGAGCAGGAGATCCTCCGGTGGATAGCCGGTGATCGCAAGTTCGGGAAAGGCCACCAGGTCCGCCTTGGCCTTCCGAGCCTCGCGCAACCAGCCGATGATGCGCCGGGCATTGCCGCTCACATCACCGACCGTGGCGTTCATCTGGACCATCGCGATGCGAAACGTCCGCATAACACGCTCACGCTCCACCTTCCTGCCCTCCCCACAGGGAGGGACAGAGAAGGGGCAAAAAAAAAACGCCCTCGATCCCATCATGGACGGAGGACGTCATCGTCCGACTACCCGACTCTCACTGCCACACCGGAGGGAAACGTCGTTGTCTCCCGGTAGCTTACGGGGGCACTTATAACAGTGCGCCGCCGCCTCTGTCAAGGCCTTTTTGTGCCTGCGCGCTTTTCAATCCCCATCGCCAGAATGACAGCTTCGGCGATCTCGCGCATGGACTTCCGGGTGTCCATGCTCTGGCGCTGCATCAGGCGAAAGGCCTCCTCCTCGGAGATGTTCTTGGCCTGCATCAGACTTCCCTTGGCTCGTTCGACCAGCTTTCGCACCTCGAGGGCTTCCTGCATTTCGAAGGACCTCTCGACCAGTTTGGTGTTCTCAATCGCGATCGCCGCCTGGTTGGCAATGGCCTGGAGGACTTTGATCTCCTCCGACGAGAAGGAGTGAGGAACGGAGGTATAGCTGTTGATGACCCCGATGGCCAGATCACGGTTCAGCATCGGCACCGACAGCAGAGAACAGAGACCTTCTTTGCGGGCGAGCTCCGGATACATGTAGTCCCGCTCGAGAGTGACATCAGGCACGAAGATCGGCCGGCGCTCCTGGACCGCGCGGCCGCTGATGCTCTGTCCGACTTTCAGACTGGGCTTGCGGCGGTACTCCTCGCTCAGGCTCTGCGTCGCGGCGATGTGTAATTCCCCCGCTGCTTGATCCAGTAGCATGATGGAGCAGATCTTCGAGCTCATCATCTGGGCGGTCATCGTCACGATGAGCTGCAAGACGTCCTCGAGAAGACGATTGGAGGCGACGGTCTCCGACACCTGCGAGAGCGTATGGAGCTGCAGCGCCTTACGCTTCATCTCGTCATACAACCGGGCGTTCTCGATCGCCCCGCCCACCTGGTTGGCGATTGTGGACAGCAGCGCCAGTTCGTCTGGCCTGTACCGCCGCGGGCGCTTGTGCTGCACGTTGATCACGCCGACCACCTCGTTTTTAGCCATGACGGGAACCGACACGAACGCCTGGTAGCGATCTTCTGGAAGGTTGTGAAAAAACTTGAACCGGGGATCATCGCTGGCATTGCTGGGAATGACCACGCGGGTCCGCTCCCGGGCCACCCAACCGGTGATCCCTTCGCCCAGGCTGATTGTGATGCGCCCGATCAGCTTGGGGTGGGGATTCTTCGAGGCCCGCAGAATGAGTTCCTCGCGGCTGTTCGAGAGCAGGTACAATAAGCAGGCATCCGCCTTGGTGACCTCGACGACCACCTCCACGATGTGCTTGAGGACGGCCTCCAGGTCCAGCGTGCTACTGATCGATTCGCTGATGCGATGCAGCACATCGACTTCGCGCGTTTTTTCGCGTAACGCTCGTTCGATCTGCTCAAGCGATTGTCTGCGCTTGGACCCCATAGCGACCGAGGTCACCCGACCACGCGGTTTGGGGGTAGCCGGATCCCATCTAACCCGCTCTCCCCTTCCCCATGATCTGGCTACGTAACCCCTCCACTCCCTTCCGTAGCGTGCTTTCGATGCCGCTGGTCAAACCACTGCTTGACAGCCGATCGCTCCAGCGGGGCGATCGTGACCGCCCCGATTCGCTCCGGCAGGACACAATAGACCCGCCCCTGCGTGACCTTCTTGTCATGCTGCATGGCCGCCCACAAGTCGGAGAAGGTCACGCGGGAAAGGCAGACGGGCAATCCCGCCTCGCTTACCAGCGCGCGCTGACGTGCGACCACCTCGCCAGAGCAGTGACCCAGATGGCGGGACAGGTCCGCCTCCTGAACCATGCCGATCGCCACGGCTTCGCCGTGCGCCAGTCTCCGGTATCCTCCCAACGCTTCGAGCGCGTGCCCCACGGTATGGCCATAATTGAGGATGCGCCGCCGGTCCGACTCCCGCTCATCTTCCTCCACCACCGAGGCCTTGATCTGGCAGGACCGCGTGATGGCTCGGATCACTGGCCCCTCTTCCAGCCTGAGCAAGGCGCGCATGTGTTGTTCAAGGTAAGCAAAGAACGCGTCGTCGGCGATCATCCCGTACTTGATCACCTCGGCGAGGCCGGCCACCCACTCCCGCGCCGGCAGGGTCGTGAGTGTCCGCGGATCGACCAGGACGAGGCGAGGTTGATGGAAGGCCCCGATGAGATTCTTGCCCAGCGGATGATTGACGCCGGTCTTGCCGCCCACGCTCGAATCCACTTGTGCCACCAAGGTGGTCGGCACCTGAACGAACGGGAGGCCACGCGCGAAGATGGCCGCCGCAAAGCCGGCGAGGTCCCCGATCACCCCGCCCCCCAGGGCCACCAGCACGGACCCCCGCTCAAAGCGTGCCGTGGCCAGCTCGTCGAGGATGGTCCAGACCCCTCGCAGGCACTTCGCGCGCTCGCCCGCCGGGACGACGATGGCGAGGGCATCGTAGCCGGCCGATCGAAGTGACCGCATTACCGCCGGCCCATACAACCGGCGGACCACGGGATTCGTCACCACACCCACGCGACCAGAAAACCCGAGGCCACGGAGAGACGGGCCGACTTCGCTCAGCAGCCCAGTCCCAATACGGATATCGTAGCTGCGTTCGGCGAGTGATACCTTCACGCAGGTCTCATGCGTGGACACGATGGGACTCCTGTCGCCTCTGGAAAACCTGACGGCTGAGTGCAGACTGACGGGGCCGAGAAACGGAGGGATGGTATCACATGGCCGGAGAAACTAAAAGAAGGTGGTTCGGCTTACCGCCGAGCGGCCAGGACTGAGGACTGAGTCCGTACTCTCAGGAGGATGCTCAAAAGGCGTATCCTCTGGGCTTTGGGCCCATTGCTTTGAGCCGTTGCATCGACCCATTGCAATGGAAAGGGCAATGGGTCCCCCAGCGACGGGTTCCCCGAGCAATGGGCACCCCGGATTTTGTCGGGTACCCATTGCGCAGGCTTCGTGCAATGGGTGATGAGAACGAAGTTGGGGACCTTTTGGAGCATCCTCCCTAAAAGGCTTTCACGTAGGCGAGATACGCGTCATAGTTCCGCTTCATTTCCTCGACACTGTCGCCACCGAATTTCTCGATCAGGGCATTGGCCATTTCAAACGCGACCACCGCCTCGCCGACGACGCCGGCCGCCGGGACCGTGCAAATGTCCGACCGCTCAACCGTGGCATCGAAGGGCTCTTTGGTCTCGATGTCCACGCTCTGCTTGGGGCTGTACAGGGTAGAGATAGGCTTCATGGCCACCCGCAGGACGATAGGTTCACCATTGCTGATCCCCCCTTCGAGCCCGCCGGCATTATTGGTTTTTCGGATGAACCCCCGGCCGCCCTGCTCGTAGTAGATGTCGTCATGCACCTCGGACCCGAACCGGCGGGCCGCCTCGAACCCCATCCCGATCTCGACCCCTTTCATTGCCTGGATGCTCATGGCAGCCATCGCCAGTCTGGCGCCCAGCCGGCGGTCCCACTGGGCATAGCTGCCCAGCCCGATCGGCGGGTTGATGACGACCACCTCGAAGACCCCGCCGAGCGTATCGCCGCGATGCTTGGCGGTCCTGATCTGCTCGACCATCCGGGCGCCCGCCTCGGGGTCCGGAGAACGCACGTCCGACCCCTCCGCACGCTCGAAGGCGACGATCGGATCCTCGCAGCGTCTGGCAGCCACCCCCCCGATCTCGGTGGTGTAACTGAGCACACGCATGTCGAACTGTGCCAGCAAGGCTTTCGCCACGGAGCCCACCGCGACGCGGATGGCGGTTTCCCGTGCGCTGGCCTTTTCCAGCACGTTCCGGATGTCACGATGGGCATACTTGATGGCCCCGACCAGGTCCGCATGGCCGGGCCGAGGGCGGGTCACCACTTTTTCTGGCGGCACCCCTCCAGGTTCGACGGCCATCACGTCTTTCCAGTTCTCCCAGTCCTTGTTCCTGATCATCAGCCCGATGGGGTTTCCGAGCGTCTTGCCTTTCCGGACCCCACAGACGAACTCGACCCGATCTTCTTCCACACGCATACGCCCGCCCCGGCCGTAGCCTTTTTGGCGGCGGGCCAGATCCTGATTCACCCAATCGGAAGTCAGCGGGAGACCGGCCGGGACCCCCTCGAGGATCGCCAAGAGGCATTGGCCGTGCGATTCGCCGGCGTTCAGGTACCGCAGCATGAGAGGCGTGTGTGTCGGGGGCTCGTGCCGTTCTCAACCGACTGTGACCGTTCCGTGTACCTCATGTCCTTCCGTTGCCGAGGCCACGACACTCACGGACACTGACCACAGATGGTTGGTCCGGCACTAGCTCTTCACCACGTTGGGCGTCAGGAAGATCAGCAGTTCCTGCTTTGCGACGGTTTCCGTCTTGCTCTTGAACAGCCAGCCCAGAACCGGAATGCGGGAGAGGTACGGAATCCCGGCCACGTTGTTGATCTGGGAATCGACGAAGATGCCGCCGATCACCATCGTCTCCCCGTCACGAACCATGACCTGGGTCGTGGCCTCTCGCTTATCGATGCTGGGGCCGGCCGGATTGCTGCGGGCACCGACCGCGTTTCGGGTGGTCCTGACTTTCAACAGCACCTGTTTGAACTTTTCGTTCGGATCACGCGAGGTGATCTGGGGCGTCACCTGGAGCGTCAGGTTGGCGTCCACGAAGGTGGTCTGGGTGCCCTGGAGCGACGTAGTCTGGAACGGAATCGACTCGCCCTGCTCGATTTTGGCCTCTCGTTTATCGAGGGTGGTAATCTTCGGGGCCGCAATGACCCGCGTGAGGCCCAGCAACTCACCCGCGGAGATCCGCATGTCCAGCAAGGCCCCGTTGCCGTCCGTCCGCCCGATGGTGATCCCGGCGGCCGGGGTGATGATGCCGGCGACCGCCGCGGGCAGGTTCACGAGAAAATCCGACGTCTGGGCTCCGAACGCCCCGGTATTCCCGCTACGGAAATTGAACACCCCGTTCGCCGGGCTGAGCGTTTGCAGGTTCTGCACGCCCCACTGGATCCCCAGGGACCGCGCGTAGGAAGTGTCGGCCTGGACGATCCGTGCTTCGATCTGAACCTGAGGCGCACCCAGATCCAGCTCGCGCACCAGTTTCTTGAATTGGACCAGCTTGCTTTCCGTGTCTTGCACCACCAGCGCGTTGCTCGCGGCATTGAAGTTCAGTTGTCCGCGCGGGCTCAAGTATTGCCTGAGCGTGGTCTGGATCGCCTGGGCCTCGACGTTTTGGACATAAATCACGTCGGTCACCAGGTCTTCGGCCTTGATCCTGGAATCCTTGACCTTCGCCTCCTCGTCCTGCTGCCGGGCGATATTGGTGAGCGTGTCAATCCAGACGATGTTCCCTTCCTTGATCATGCCCAAGTTGTTCATCTTGAGCAGCATGTCCAGGGCCTGGTCCCAGGGCACGCTCACCAGCTTCAGGGTGACTTTCGCCTTCACTCCTTCCCCGACTACGATATTGAATCCGCTGACCTCAGCGATGAGCCGGAGCACGTTGGTGATATCCGCTTGCTGGAAGTCCAGGGAGATTCGCCGTCCCACGTACTTGGACTGAGTCGGTTCCTCAGGCTCGGCGACCCCCTTGGCCTCGGGCGCCATCTGCGCCAAACGCGGCCTAGACTCGATCATCGCCAGCCGCTCCGGGAACGGCACGCGGCCCGGGGAAGCCACCCGGACGCGCCCCTGAGCCTGACCGGCGTCCGCCCGGTCGGCCTCTCGGACCTCCGCCCGTTTCTGTGGACTGCGGGCTCGGTCGGCCTCACCCACCGCGCTGAGCTTGACAGCCAGATGATCGGGCCCGGACTCCACCACATAGGTCGCCGGTTGAGGCAGGTCAAACACGAGGCGGATCTTTTCGCTATGGTGGCCGATCCTGATCTGCTTGAGGACTGGATGGTCGACGGGCAGCACCGGAAGGCGCATGGGTGAGACCACGCGGGGGAGATCCACAACCAGGCGGTCCTGGTTCAGCAGCTTGACGTCATAGGTGAAGGGTCCGTCACCGAAAATGAGCACGGTCGCCTCACCCAAACCCCGCTGAATCTCGACCTTGGTCATGGACCGAGCGGCACCGCTGGCCTCTGCAGAGCCTGCCCCCGGCGCGGCTGGCACCTCCTGCGGACTCGACTGGGCGGCGCCCTCCTGGGAGGCGGTCCGGTTCATCTCCGTTTCGGTCCGCCCGGCCTGGGCCTGACCTTTGGGAAAATCGATGAACAAGCGCGTGCCGTCTCTCCGGACTTCTGGGCGGACCGAGGCCGACAACTTGAACAGGAGCTGCACGCCCGCCCGTGGCTTGGAGACTTCCGTCGGAATGACCTGGACCAGGGGCGGCTTATTGACATTCGTCGTCTGCAACGCGCTTCCCTTGGACAGACCGGGCAGATCAACGGTCACGCTCGCAGGATCGATGCTCGAGGACAGGGAATAGGTCAAGGGGCGCCCCACGTCCACTTCCACTCGAAGGCGATCAGCGAGGTCTGTCACGCCGACGCGCTCCAGAGGCCTGGTCTCCCCGAGGGAGGTCGGACTCTCCGGCGGAAGGTGCACGCAGGAGACGAGACTCTGCAACACGATGACCATCACGAATTTGCTGGCGTGGGGGTGTGTCGGGCTCATTCTGTGCTCTCTTTCTCTCGCAGGCGCTTCAGGTACTCCCGCACCTGCTTCTGGCCGTACACGTCGACGAACTGTTCCTCGACGGTGACGGCTGATTCGGTGATCGAGGTGACGATGCCATTGTTCGGGCCCATTTTGGTTCCCTTCCGCACCGCGTAACCTTTACCGTCTGGAGTCTGCACCATCGCCGTGTAGCCGAACCCTCCCCAGATGATGCCGATCAACGTGAGTTCGGTCAGACTGACGCGCTGGAGGGGCGGCAGGCTCGGATCATCCAATCTTGCCCGCTGTCCATCCAAGGTGATCGCTTCGAATGGATCCCTCCTGGCTGAGGGGTCATAGTGGTACAACGGCGGCCCGGGCGGCTCATTTCCAACTGCTGGGACAGGCGCAGCGGTTGCAGGCGGAGCGACCGGGGGCACACCGACCGGTTGCGGCGGAACGGCCTGCCCGGGGGCCGCGCTGCTCGCACCACCAGGCGGACTGGGCGCAGGCGTGGGTGCCACCTGGGCTGGCGGAAGGCGTTGCCAGGCGAATCCCTCACCTTGATCGAAGCCGAACACTCCGATCACACAGACGAGGAGTACCCCCCCCAGCCCTGCTCGCCAACCCCGACGCTCCACTGACTCCCTCCAGAGTTCCCGGCGTGCGACTCGCAGACCGCCAGCGCCGTTCGTGTCCGCCCCTACGGCTTGGTCGCGGTAGGGGCGACGAACGCGGTCAAGTCGAATTGGGTTTGAATCACGACATGGTCCCGCTCGACTTTGGCCGCACCCATCCGCAAATCGGAGACATTAATGATCCGCGGCAGCTTACTGATTCGATCAAAAAACAAGGCGGCCGTATGATACCCTCCCGTCACTTCCACACTGACCGGCATCCGGATAAAGAGCTTCGACGGGTCCTCCGCCATCGTCCCCGGCTTCCAGAGCTTGATGTCCAGTCCGAGGCGGATGCCGAGGTCCGACAGTTGTTTCAGGAGCATGACCGCTTCGCCCTCGGGCGGGAGGCGTTCCTTCTTCTTTTCCAGCTCCAGCTCGAGCTGTTTTTTCGCCGCGATCAACTCATCCAGATGTGCGACCTTGATGGTCAAGGTCTGGATTTCCGTGTCCAGCCGGCCGATTTCGACCCCAAGGTTTGTGATAACGAGGTTCTTGGGCTCCATCACGTAATAGTAAAAGCCCGCGATAATCCCCCCTACAAGGATACCCAGCAGCGCGTACTTCTGCGCCGGCGGAATGTTCCGAAGCGAGTCGAAATTTAACCCTAGTTCCATATCACCCCTTCAACCGCAACGCCAGCCTGAACTGGTAGACAATGAGCCTGGCCTCAGGTGCTTGACGGCTCTCCTGCAACTGGATGCTGCTGAAATAGTCAGTCCGCCGGAGGTTATTCACGAACTCCACCACATCGTCGTTCGTCAGCGCGCGGCCTTCCAGTTCTATCTCGCTACCCTTCACGCCCAGTCGGACGATCCAGAGCTTGAGAGGCTCCAGACTCCGGCTCACGTAGTCCAAGACCATGACCGGGCCGGTTCGGGCTTTCTCCAACTGATCGATGATGCGACTCTTATCCTCCAGCTCCTTCTTTTTCTTCTCGAATTCCTCGACCTGCTTGACCTTTTCCTTCAGCGAAGCCACCTGCTTTTGCTTATCCAACCTCTGCCCTTCCAGACTCTCGATCTCGCTGTCCAGGACAGAAGAGTAATACAGGCACCCCCCCAGGGTCAGGACGATGAGACCGATCCCGATGAAGGCCTCGTTCCGTCCATCCTGCCTCGCCTTGGGGGCCCTGCGCTCCGGCCCAGGGAGAAGGTTAATGCGTATCATTTGTCACCAACAGTTCTCAGAGCCAGTCCGACCCCGACGGCGGCCACCGGCGCCAGGTCGGCCAGGCTCCCCTGGTCAAAGTCACAGGAAGCGGTCTCCACCTGATTAAAGGGATTGGCGATCTCCACCTTGACCCCCATGCGGTCGCTCAACTGCTGGACCAACCCCGTCACCTTGGCACAGCCTCCGCACATGATGATCCGCTCGATCTCGCCGTCAGTGTAGGTGGACTTGAAGTAATCGATTGAGCGGGCAATCTCTGAGGACACCTCGGCGTTCACGCTCTCGATCACACTGTTGACCGAGTCCGCATCCAGAGCCCCATGGCGCCCCCCTTTCTTGGCTGCTTCCGCTTCGTCATAGGGCACGCCCAATTCTCTTTGAATCGCCTCCGTATAACGGTTGCCGCCGACGGAGATGTCCCGCGTAAACACGGAGGTTCCGCCTTTGACAATATTGACGTTCATGACACTGGCACCGAGATTGACGAGCGTCGTGATCTCATCGGGGCCCATCCGGTAATTGATGTCATACATGTTTTCGATCGCAAAGGCATCCACATCAAGAACCGCCGGCGTAAGACCCGCTCCCTTGACCAACTCGGTCAACTCATTCACTTTATCCTTCTTGGCCGCCACCAGAAGGACGGACATCTGGGGCTGTCCGTCCTCAGACTGTTCGATGGCGTTGAGAATGTGGAAGTCCAGGTTGACCTCATTGATGTCAAAGGGGATGTACTGTTCGGCGGCCAATTTGACCTGGCCTTCCACCTCATCCTCAGGCATCGGAGGAAGGTTGATCTTCTTCACGATGACGGAGTGCCCCGAGATCGACATCGCCACGTTCTTCAGCTTGACGTTGCTTTCACGAATGAGCTCCTTGATGGCCGACACGACTCGCCCCGCATCCATGACCGTGCCATCCACGATCACCTCGGGTTCCAAGATCTGCATCCCGAATTTCTGCAACGAATAGCGACCCTTGGATTCCTTCATCTGAACCAGTTTGATGGCGCTGGATCCGATGTCGAGACCCAGAAGCTGCCCTTTCCCGCCGAACAGAGAGCCAAAATCCAGATTCAGCATCGGCGTTCTCCCCTCACTGTCGCTTCAAAATCCCCGTCAGGCAACCGTGCTGCGAGCTCGGATAATACGCTTGATTTCTTTGATGTTTCGAGGCGTATAGACCCGCCAGTTTCTCCAATCCCGAGGAGGCCCGGAGATGAGCCCCTCCCGTTCCCAGCGGAAGAGTGTGGCTCGTGACACATCAAATAGCTTACACACTTCAACCGTTTTGAAGCGCTTCTTCGAGTTGTTTTCCACACTCGTCACTCGGCCAGGGCCAAAAAGAGAAAACAGGACGCCTTTGCGCCTGTTCATCGCATGCGTGTAAGTATAGTCAATATATTATTCGTGTCAAGCAAACCCCCATTTCGTGCAGAGCAGAATCACCTAGTTCGAATGGTGAGACGGGGTGACCCGACCAGACCTCCGGATGAGAAGGCCGGCAAGATCGCTCAGGAGGGTTTGTCGATGTCGCGGTGGCGAAGGATGACCTCGCGGGCCGACCCGGCGAAGCTCTCCTTCAACCGGGTCCCTAGAGCCACGGAGCGGTGGCGACCACCAGTGCACCCGATGCCGATCGTGAGGTAACTGCGCCGCTCCTTTTCGAACCGCGGGATCAGAAACGTGAGCATCGTTTCCAGGTGCCCCAGGAAGGTCACGGCATCATGATCGCTGAGGACGTACGCCTGTACACGTGGGTCAACACCCGTGAGAGGCTTCAATTCGGCCACAAAGTTGGGATTGCGCAAGAATCGGACGTCAAATAACAGGTCCGCGTCATAGGGAACGCCGAACTTGAAGCCAAAGGTCAGGAGCGAGATGGTCATCCGGTGAGCCTGATCTGGCTGCAGATACTGGCGGGCGAGGAGATCCTTCAGTTCATGGACCGTGAGATCCGAGGTGTCGATGATTCGGTCGGCCCGGCGCTTGAGCTCTTCGAGACGCTCCCGTTCGACCCGAACGCCTTCCAGAACCGGTGCATGGGGAAGCAGCGGATGAGGTCGGCGCGATTCCGAGAACCGTCTGACGAGCACCTCATCCCTCGCTTCAAGGAACAGCAGATTCACGGGGTGGCCGAGGGATTTGAGACGGTCAAGGTTGCCGACAAAATCGGCGAAGAACCCGCGTTCCCGGATATCGATGCCCAGCGCCACATTCTTGACCTCTGCCCCGCGTTCAAGGCAGAGTTCGGCAAATTTCGGCAGCAGCGCCGGGGGAAGGTTATCGACGCAGAAAAACCCGAGATCTTCGAAGCACTTGATGGCGTGGGTCTTCCCCGAGCCGGAGAGGCCGCTGATGATGACCAGGTTGAGGGCCTGCATCAGGCGTCGGAACTACTCAGTGTAAGGATCGATGACTTCGACACGCCCGTTGTCGAGCCGACGTGCGACCTGGACTCGCTTGGAGGCCGCATTCTGAAAGACACAGAGCGCCGACCTGGCGGCTGATCTTATCGAACAATTGATCGATCGAGGCGTACATCTCGTTGGTCGAGGCTCGACCCTGAATCGTCGCCCCGTTGAGACTCAGCGTCAATTCGGCAGTGTGTCGGTATTTTTCGACGTCCAGCACCACCTGCGCACCCTCAAGCTTGACGCCATACCGCTCCAGCCGTTTCATCCGAGTCTCGATATATCGCCTCAACGCTGCGCTCATTTCCATATGCCGACCGGTAATCAACACCCGCATGGCAGCTTCACTCCCGGCGGAAACAGCACCCCTACAACCTGGAGAGCGCGCGATTTGCCGCTCATCAGTGGAGGCTGTCCGGCTGTTTGCGACCTGCTGCTGACCTAAAAGAACCGCTTTCGCTGGCTTGCGGACGGGATGTTCTCTTCTGACCGATATTTGGCGACCGTTCGACGGGCAATCATGATGTGGTGGCTCTTGAGCCGCGCCGCAATCTCTTGGTCCTTCAGGGGATGTTGCGCATCTTCCTCGGCCACCATCTTGCGAATCATCTCCCGAACCGTTACGGAAGAGAGCATGTCGGCATTCTGATCTGATCGCTGGATGCCGGTATTGAAGAAAAACTTCAACTCCAGCATTCCCTGCGGGCAATACATGTACTTGTTGGCCGTGACCCGACTGATCGTCGACTCGTGCATCCCGATATCCTCAGCGACCTGCTTGAGCACGAGCGGCTTGAGGTACTGAACCCCCTTCTCGAAGAACGGTTCCTGAAATTTCACGATGCTCTGCACAACTCTGACGATGGTCCTGTTACGCTGCTCGATACTGCGGATGATCCACTGGGCGCCCCTGAGCTTATCCTCCAGGTAGGCTTTGGTCGCCTCGCTGTTATCTTTGCTGCGCGAGAGCAATTGCCTATAGTACGGACTGATGCGGAGGCGTGGCAGACCATCGTCGTTCAGCAAGACGACCCACTCGCCTTCATTCTTGACCACAAACACATCGGGGACAATGACGTAATTGTCCGCCGTAAAGTACGGGCGGCCGGGTTTCGGCTCTAACCCCTCGATGACCTTGGTCGCCTCGAAGACCTCCTCGACGGTCACGCCCAACGCCTTGGCAATCCGTGCGTAGTGCTTTTTTTCCAGATCCTTGAGGTGGTAGGTGACGATGGCTTCGACCAGCGAACCCTTGAGCGAGCTTGCGCGTGCCTGGCCGCGACCGATGGGATTGCGGTCCAGATGCCGGAGTTGAATGAGAAGGCACTCGCGTAGATCTCGAGCGCCCACGCCTGGAGGATCAAACGTATGCACGTGTTTCAAGACGGACTCGACGACATCCACCGGGGCCTTCGAATCAGCAGCAATCTCCTCGATCGGCATCCTGAGGTACCCTTCGTCATCCAGATTGCCGACGATCATCTGACCGATCATCTTCTCGCTGTCGGAGAGTCCTGACAGACTCAGCTGCCACAACAGGTAGGATTCGAGCGACATGGGCTTGGCCACCGTCTGCTCATAGGACGGGAACTCGTCCTGCGCTGCGGCGGGGTACTCCGTATCTCCTGCGCGCCGATCGCTCCCGAAGTAGTCGTCCCAGTTTGCCGCGGACAGTTCCTCCGCTGTCTCGCGACCTTCTGCCGGCGGCTCTTCGGGGGTTCCTGTCGCCTCCGCCTGCTCGACGACTTTCTTTTCCTGCTCCCACTCTTCGGCCGCCGCGCCGTCGCTCTCTTCGGCATCGACATCAGCTTGCACTTCCTCCAATAGCGGGTTCTCCATGAGGTGTTGCGTGAGGGTCTGCTGGAGTTCGAGCCTGGAAAGCTGGAGCAGCTTGATCGCCTGTTGAAGCTGCGGCGTCATGATGAGCTTCTGACTGAGACGCAGATCCAGCCGCAGTTTCATGCCGATCCTCTTAAGCCCGAACCTCGGTTACAACTTGAACCGCTCACCTAAATAAATCGCTCTGGCTGTAGAACTGTTGACGATCTTCTCCGGCGGACCAGACTCCAGAATCCCCCCCTCGTTGATGATATAGGCGCGGTCCGTGATCGAGAGGGTCTCCTGTACATTATGGTCTGTAATCAGAATCCCGATCTGTTTTTTCTTGAGGCCCAGGATGATTTGCTGGATATCCCCGACCGCAATGGGATCAATGCCCGCGAAGGGCTCATCGAGGAGCAGGAACTGGGGCTGGATCACCAGGGCACGCGAGATCTCCAGACGGCGTCGCTCTCCACCCGAGAGCGCATAGGCCTTGCTCTCCCTCCGGTCCGTCAGACCCAGTTCCCTCAGCAGAGACGTGGCACGGCGCGCGCGCTCCTCACCCGAGAGGTCGAGCGTTTCCAGAATGGCCAGCACATTCTCCTCGACGGACAGGCGCCTGAATACGGACGATTCTTGCGGGAGATAGCCGATGCCGCGCCGGGCACGCTTGAACATGGGCAGGTTAGTGATGGCCACCCGGTTCAGAAGAATGTCGCCCGCGTCCGGCTGGCAGAGCCCGACCATCATATCGAAGATCGTGGTCTTTCCGGCTCCATTCGGCCCCAGCAACCCCACGACCTCGCCGGCCTTGACGTCCAGACTGACACCCTTGACGACCTCCCGCCCCCTGAAACTCTTCCGCAGATTGGTGGCCTCCAGACACCGATCTTCCGGCGGCGTGACAACGGAGACCGGGCTGGCTGGCTGCCTGCCAACCTGTTCGGTTGCCCGCATCAGCGAATTCCTCCCGGCTCCGGTTCGATCATGACCCGTGATCCGCCTTCCACCACGCTTCGTTCCTCGGCCAGATACATCGTGATGATCTTGCCCGTCACGCGGGTCCCCTTTTGCCAGGCGACCGGGTCCCCGGTGAGCACGATTTTTTCCTCATCCGCGTAGTAGATGGCCTTCTTGGAGGTCGCCCGTCCATCCAATCGCTCAATTCTCACGCGCCCTGTGGCCTCGATCAAGCTGATCGACTGGTTGGACAGGACGGGCATGCCCGCGGCGCCCGACCGCGCGCCCTTGTCCTGCCCCGTCGCTTCTTTCGGCTTCACATCGGCCTGGTCTGCCGCTTTTCCCCCGGGAGCTGCGTGATCGCTCGGCTTGAACAAGATGACCATTTCGTCCGAATAGACCAACAGGGATCCCTTCGTCAGCACCACCGAACCTTGGAAGATCGCCTTGTTCTCCTGATTTCGTACGGTCAGTTTCTCCGCGGTGATCGTGGTGGCGGGATTCTCAGCCGGGGCGGGCTTCGACGCACCGGTCTCCGCAGGGTAGGCAACCGCGGCCCCGATCAAGGCGATCGCGAGGAGGCTACTGCACAATTTCCACGTGGACATCCTGCAACACCTTGAATTCCTCGGCATCGAGTTTCCCCACGAATCCCAGCCCCCTCACTTCGAGGCCGTGGCCCGAGAGCGTCACCGGATCCTTCGTACTGATCTCCCGTCGCGCATCTGTCCAGGCCAGGTGGTTCGTGTAAATGGTGTAGCCGCTCTCAAGCAGGACCACAATCGGGCCGTTCCGCTTGATGAGGACAAAATCCTTGCGGGTCGTGTCGATCGTCCCTTCGTCCCCCTCCAGTTTCAGCTCCCAGCCCTTGGCGCCGTACAGGGTAACTTGCACCTGCTCGAGTCGCGCCCGCTTCTCGGCCTCAAACAGACGAGCCCGATGGGCCAGCACTTCCCATTGGACGGCGCCCCCTCGGGAGTGGACGAAGGAGAACTGGTCGATGCCGGCCTCGGCTTGGCCAACCGACCCGCGTCCCTTCGAACTGGGGGTCGGGCGCGATTCGGTTCGACTGGCCAGGAGGTAGATCAGGAAGGACGCAAGCAGGACTGCGAGACCAAGCAGACCACCACGCACCCATCGATGCCACATTGCCTTACCCAAGGAGGATCACGAAGATGAAAACCCACAGACTGGCACGATAATAGCATAGGCGGGCAGGCCTGTAAACCAGCTACGGGGGCGTCTACGGGACAGCGGGACACACTGGGCGGCTCGGACGGAAGCCCTGACCGAGGACGGATCGTGTCAGGAGGTGGAAGGCGGGGATGCTGGCCTAGTTGTGGGGGTCTTGGCCCGTTTCGCGGCTGGCCTGACGGCTTCAGCCGGTCCGGACTTTGCACGAGCATCGGTCGGCCTGTCGACCAACTCGATCACCACTAACTCGGCGGCGTCCCCGACCCGGCGCCGAGTTTTGATCGTCCGAGTGTACCCTCCAGGCCGGTCGCGATATCGTCCGGCGACCTCCCCGAACAGTTTCGAGACGACGTCCTTGCTTCGCAGGAAGCTCAGCGCCCTTCGTCGGGCCGGCAGTGTGCCTTCCTTGCCGAGAGTGATCATGCGCTCCGTAAACCCGCGGGCCTCCTTGGCCTTAGCTTCGGTGGTTTCGATCCGCTCATGTTCCAGCAGCGACGTGACCAGGCTTCGGAACAGCGCCCGCCGGTGTTTCGTATTTCGACCAAGCTGTCGACCCTTTTTCCGGTGCCGCACAACGTCCCCCGCTTACCCGCTGTTCTTGGCGTTCCCATCCCCGGACGGCAGCGAGTCAAGCCTGATGCCAAGACTGAGCCCCATTTCAGCCAGGATCTCCTTGATCTCGTTCAAGGATTTCTTGCCGAAATTCTTGGTTTTGAGCATCTCCATTTCGGTCTTCTGCACAAGATCCGCGATGGTCTTGATATTCGCATTTTTCAGGCAGTTCGCCGCTCTCACGGACAATTCGAGCTCATTGACGCTCCGGTACAGATTCTTGTTGATTTCGCGCCGCTCCTCCTCCTTCCGGACCTCAGCCTTCATCTCCCCCAGCTGATCCGGGTGGATGAAGATATCCAGGTGGTCTCGCAGAATCCCTGCTGCGGCAGACAATGCGTCTTGGGGAGGCAGGCTTCCATCCGTCCAGATTTCAAGCGTCAACTTGTCATAATCGGTGACCCGCCCTACCCGCGCATTTTCGACCTGAAAGTTCACGCGTTTTACGGGGGAGTAAATCGAGTCCACTGCGATGGCGCCGATCGGGAGCCCCTCTTCCTTGTTTCGCTCGGCTGGGACATATCCCCTTCCCGGCTTCACCACCATCTCGATGTCGAGATTGGCTTCCTTGTCCAGGGTCGCGATGTGCAGATCGCCGTTCAGGATCGTCACATCGGCGTCGTGAATGATGTCGGAACCTTTCGCCTCGCCGGGGCCTTTTTTCCGGAGACGAATAGTCTTCGGCTTGTCCGTGTGCAGCTTCAGCCGGAGGCTTTTTACATTAAGTATAATACCTGTCACGTCCTCCGTCACCCCCGGGATCGTGGAGAACTCGTGCAGCACCCCTTCGATTCGGACCGTCGTCACGGCAGCTCCCCCCAGGGACGACAGCAGCACACGACGCAGGGAATTGCCGATGGTCGTGCCGAATCCTCGTTCGAAGGGCTCGGCCATGAACTTGCCGTAGGTCGCAGAAAGAGTCTCCTTGTCGGCTTCGACCCGCATCGGGACCTGGAAGTCCTTCATTGCCTTGATCATGATTCCCCCTTCGACTTGTCTCAATGGGCGGAGGGCCCGCGGGCCGCCTGTTGGCCGGGCTCGCAGGACATCGAGCCTCGTGCTATCTCGAATACAGTTCCACCACTAATTGCTCATTCACTGGAAGTGCGATCTCTTCCTTGGTCGGAAGCCCGCGCACCGTTCCTTTGAACGCGGCGCGGTCGAGCTCCAACCAGCCTGGGATCCCTCTCCCATCGACGGCTTCGAGCGCCGACTGGATGGGAACCAGGCCGCGACTCCGTTGACGGACCTCGATCACATCGCCGGCCTTGACCAGATACCCGGGCACGTCGGTCTTCTTCCCGTTGACCAGCAAGTGGCCGTGATTCACCAGTTGCCTGGCCTCCTTCCGCGAAGAGCCGAATCCAAGCCGGTAGACGACATTGTCCAACCGGCACTCGAGCATTCGCAGGAGATGGTCGCCCGTGATCCCCGCCTTTCGCTCCGCCTTCCCGAAGACGCCACGGAACTGCCGCTCCATCAGCCCATAAATCCGCCTGAGCTTCTGCTTCTCACGCAACTGCGCGCTGTACTCCGAGACGCGCTGACGGCCTTGCCCGTGTTGCCCGGGCGGATAGCTTCGACGCTCGATGGCACACTTCTCAGTCATGCAGCGCGACCCCTTGAGAAACAGTTTCACCCCTTCACGCCGACAGAGCCGACAAACGGGCCCTCGGTACTTCGCCACGATTTCCCTCCTTCGTCAGAATTTCATGCTTTGGTGATCTGGTGATGTGGTCATTGACGAATCCGTCTTCCGTCTGCGCCCCAAATCAGCAAATCAACAAATCACCAAATCGTACATTCCTCAGACACGTCGTCGTTTCGGCGGACGACAGCCGTTGTGCGGGATCGGTGTCACGTCCCGAATCAGATTGATCCGCAGACCCGCGCTCTGGAGCGAGCGGATGGCGGACTCGCGTCCGGAACCGGGACCGTTCACGTACACATCCACCTGCCGCATGCCGTGTTCCATCGCCTTCCTGGCTGCGGTTTCGCCCGCCCGCTGCGCCGCAAACGGTGTGCTCTTGCGGGAGCCCTTGAATCCCTGGTTCCCAGAACTAGTCCAGACCACCGCGTTGCCGCTCATGTCGGTGATAGTCACAATCGTATTGTTGAATGACGCCTGGATGTGGGCGATTCCGCTCTGAACAGTCTTGCGTTCTTTCTTTTTCCCCTTCTTGACGCTCATGCGTGGCTCCTCACAGTTCCGGCCGATCACTCCCCCGCAGGCGCACTAGGGTTTCCCCGACGGGGCAGGGGCTGCGGGTTTGCGGGCCTTCCCGATCGCTGCTCGACGGCCCTTTCGAGTCCTGGCGTTGGTCCTCGTCCGCTGCCCACGCACCGGCAGACTCTTCCGATGCCTCAAGCCACGATAGGTTCCGGTATCCACCAGACGTTTGATATTCATCGTGACTTCCTTGCGGAGGTCCCCTTCCACTTTACAATCACGTTCAATGGTCTCTCGGAGTTTGACGATCTCATCCTCGCTGAGATTCTTGACGCGGGTGCTCCCCTCCACGCCCGATTTCTTCAGGATCTGATTGGAGGTCGTCCGGCCAATTCCAAAAATATAGGTCAAGCCGACATCCACTCGTTTCTCTCTCGGAAGGTCAACCCCTGCTATCCGCGCCATAACTCCTCCGCATCAGCCATCAACCATCCGCAATCAACCATTCGGGAACTAGCCTTGTCGCTGTTTATGACGGGGGTTTTCGCACAGGACCCTCACCACCCCCCGCCGCCGGAGGACTCTGCACTTCGAGCAAATGGGCTTCACCGACGATTTGACCTTCATGACGACACCCCAACATCCTATTTAAATCGGTACGTAATCCGTCCCCTCGTCAGATCATAGGGTGACAGTTCCACCGTGACCTTATCCCCTGGCAGGATCCGGATGAAGTGCATTCGCATCTTGCCGGAAATATGGGCGAGAATCCTGTGCCCGTTCTCAAGTTGGACCCGGAACATGGCGTTCGGGAGTGTCTCAGCGACGGTCCCCTGCACTTCGATGATGTCTTCCTTCGGCATCGACGTCGGCCTTGTCGGTAATCGAGTCGCCCCCGCTACAGTTTCGTGAGGATCCGGGCCGGCCCGTTCGCCTGGATCGCAATGGTGTGCTCGAAATGGGCAGACAGGGCCCCGTCGACCGTCACCGCTGTCCAATGATCCTCGAGGACACGCACAGCGCTCGAGCCCATATTGACCATCGGCTCGATCGCCAGCACCATCCCCACCTGCAGGCGCGGTCCCTGCCCCGGTTTCCCGTGATTGGGCACCTGAGGCTCCTCATGCAGTTGGCGGCCGATTCCGTGCCCCACGAAATCGGTCACCACCGCGTACCCGGCGACCTCCACGTGCTGCTGGATCGCATGCGAGATATCGGACAGCCGATTGCCCACCACCGCCTGTTCGATCCCCTTGTAGAGCGCCTCCTCCGTCACCCGGAGCAGCTTCTCCACTTCAGGAGGAACCTTTCCGACCGGAACGGTGACGGCCGAGTCTCCATAAAACCCATCAACAATGGCGCCGAGGTCGAGACCGATGATGTCTCCCTCCTTGAGCACACGCTTCGACGGAATCCCGTGCACTACCTGCTCGTTCACCGAGGCACACAGGGTCTTCGGGTAGTTGCGATAGCCTTTAAACGCGGGCACCCCTCCGCGTCCGCGGATGAATTCTTCGGCCAGCCGATCCAAGGCCTCGGTCGTCATTCCGGCCCGGACCTCCCGCCTCAGGGCCTGCAGGGTCTCCGCCACCAACTTGGAGGCCCTCGCCATGATCTCGATTTCTTCCGGGGTCTTGAGAATAATCATGCGACGCCGTGCTCAGCCAGCAGCTTCACCAGGCGTTCCTGCACCTCTTCGACCCGGCCAGATCCGTCGAGGTCTGAGAGAAGACCTCGTTCGCGATAGTACTGGACCAGCGGGGCTGTCTGCGCATCGTAGACCGAGAGTCTGGCTTCCACCGTCTCTCGCTGATCGTCGCTCCGCTGCATGAGCTCGTTCCCGCATCGGTCACACCGACCGGCACGCTGGGGTGGCGAGAAGTCCACGTGGTACACCGCCTGGCATGTCGGGCAGCTTCGTCGGCCGCTCAACCGGCGCACCACCTCATCGCGCGGCACGGACACGTTCACCACCCGGTCGAGTCGCTCCTTTCTGGAGTTCAGCAGGTCCGTCAATCGCTCGGCCTGGTGGACCGTCCTGGGAAAGCCATCCAGCAAGAACCCGTCCGCGCAGGCCGGCTCAGCCAGTTTGTCCTTCACAATGCCCACGACCACCTCATCCGGCACCAACTGGCCCCGATCCATATACGCTTTTGCCTGCAGTCCCATCGCCGTCTTGCTCCGGATTGCCTCACGCAGGATGTCTCCGGTCGAGATCCTGGGATGGCGGAAGCGCGACGCGATCAGCTCGGCTTGTGTGCCCTTTCCGACGCCCGGCGCTCCGAGAAATACCAGCCGCATGCGGGATCCTTACCCGCTCCGCCCTTTCAGCCGCCCTTTGGCCAGGAAGCCCTCATAGTTTCGCATCAGCATGTGCGACTCGATTTGCTGAGCCGTGTCCAGGCCGACGCCGATGACGATGAGCAGCGAGGTCCCGCCAAAATAGAACGGAACGTTCAGCTTATAGATCAGGAACTCCGGAATCACGCACACGGCGGCCAGGTACAGGGATCCCCCGAACGTCACCCGGGTCAACACATTATAGATGTAATCCGACGTCCGCTGCCCCGGTCGGATGCCAGGGATGAATCCGCCGTACTTCTTCATGTTGTCGGCCATATCCACCGGGTTCAGCACGACCGCAGTGTAAAAGAAGCAGAAAAACACGATCAGCCCGACGTAGAGGAGCGTATAGAGCAGAGACCCCGGCGAGAGCTGGCCGCCAAGGGTCTGCACCCAGGGAATCTGAATGAACCCCGCGATCGTGGCCGGGAACGCAATGATCGAGGACGCGAAGATCGGCGGAATGACGCCCGCGGTGTTGATCTTGAGCGGGATGTACGTGCTCTGCCCTCCGAACACCTTCCGTCCGATTACCCGCTTGGCGTATTGAACCGGAATCTTGCGCCGCCCGCTTTCCAGAAAGACGATCGCCGCCACGACCCCCAGCATGATGAAGACGAGCGCAAGCAGGAGGAAGAAGCTCAACTGTCCCACCTGGTACAGATCAAACGTCTGGCTGACCGCGCTCGGCAGCCGGGCCACGATCCCGGCGAAGATGATCAGCGAGATCCCATTGCCGATGCCCCGCTCGGTGATCTGCTCTCCCAGCCACATGAGGAACGCGGTCCCTGAGGTCAGCGTGATGACGGTCATGAGGCGGAACGACCATCCGGGGTTCAACACGAAGGCGCCTTGGTTCATGCCCTCCAGACCCACCGCGATGCCAAAACCCTGGATGAGCGCGATCGCGATGGTTCCGTACCGCGTATACTGGATGATCTTCTTCCGGCCGCGCTCCCCCTCCTTGGCCAGCTTCGCCAGATGCGGGATCACGACCGTCAGCAGCTGCAGAATAATCGAGGCGCTGATGTACGGCATGATCCCGAGCGCGAAAATCGTCAGTCGCGACAACGCGCCGCCCGAGAAAATATCCAGAAATCCGAGCAGCGAGCCGCCTTTCTCGGACAGGAACTTCGCCAGCGCCGCGTTGTTGATCCCCGGCGTCGGGATAAACGCGCCCACCCGGTACACGGCCAGCATCACGAGCGTGAACAGTATGCGGGTCCGCAGCTCCGGGATCTTGAAGATGTTCTGAATGCTTGTGAGGAGTCGCTCAAACACCGCCGATGACCTCAGCCCTCCCGCCCGCAGCCTCGATCTTTTCCTTCGCAGATTGGCTGAACTTATGGGCCTGGACGACGATCGCCCTCGCGACCTCGCCGAGGCCGAGAATCTTGACCAGTTGCGTCTTTTTCTTGATCAGTCCGGCGTTGACAAGTGCCTGAGGCGTCACCTGATCGAGGGACCCTAGCGCGGTCAGCGATTTCAGGTTCACGATGGCGTATTCCGTCCGGAACGGATTCGTGAATCCGAACTTGGGCAGACGACGGAGCAGGGGCATTTGTCCGCCCTCGAACCCGGGCCGCTTGCCTCCGCCGGACCTTGCCAGCAATCCCTTATGTCCTTTGGTGGCCGTCTTTCCGTGGCCGGAGCCCGGCCCTCGCCCGATCCGCTTCCGCGCCTTCTTCGCCCCCACTGTAGGAGTCAGCTCGTGCAACTTCATTCCGTGCTCACCTCCAAGAGGTATCCCACTTTGGAGATCATCCCCCTCACCTGCGGGGTATCCGGACGTCTCACGGTTTCATGGAGTCTCCGTAGACCCAGGCCCCGCAGTACCACGCGGTGGCGGGACGGCGTCCCGATGGGACTCCGTACGAGCTTGATCGAGACTGTCCCGGCGGCCTTCTGCCGTGTCCCCATCACGTTATCCCGCCCGATCGAGGGCGCCTCGACGGATGCGGGTGACCTCAGCCGGGTCCCGGAGCTGCAACAAGCCGTCCAGGGTCGCCCGGACCGTGTTGAATGGGTTCCCACGCCCCAAGGTCTTGGCGATGATGTTGTGGGCCCCGGCCAGCTCCACCACCGCCCGCACCGCCCCACCCGCGATGATGCCGGTGCCCGCAGACGCCGGTTTGAGCAGCACGTGCTCGCCTCCAAACCATCCGTGTACGACATGGGGGATCGTCTGGTCCTTGAGCGGGATCCGCACCAGATGCTTTTTGGCCTGCTCCACCGCCTTCGAGATCGCCATTGGCACCTCAGCCGCCTTCCCTTTCCCGACCCCGACCCAACCCTGGCCATCGCCCACCACCACCAGCGCGCAGAAATTGAATCGCTTGCCGCCCTTGACCACCTTGGCGACCCGGTTGATGAACACCACCTTGTCCTTGAGACTCAGCTCATCCGGGTTCACGCGCACGAATGAATACTCCTCTCTGAGATTAGAACTGCAGCCCCCGTTCGCGCGACGCTTCAGCCAGCGCCTTGACGCGCCCGTGGTACCGGCGCCCTCCGCGATCGAACACCACGGACCGGATGTCCTTGGCTGTTGCACGATCAGCCAGCAGTTGACCGACTGCCTTCGCCGCCTCGACGGTCCCGCCCCTTCGCAGCGATTCCCGCAGCGGGGCATCCAGTGAGGAGGCGGCCGCCAGGGTCCGTCCGCTCGTGTCGTCAATGATCTGAGCGTAGATCTGCCGTTCGCTCCGGTAGACGTTCAGGCGCGGACGCTCGGGCGTGCCGAACACGCGTTGTCGGACGCGCACCTGGCGTCGCTGTAACTGCTCTCGTTTTTGAGACACATTCATCGGACCTACTTCCCGGTCTTCCCCGCTTTTTTGCGGAGCACCTCGCCCGCGTATCGGATGCCTTTCTGCTTGTACACGTCCGGAACCTTGATGGCGCGGATATTGGCCGCCGCCTGCCCGACCTTTCGCTTGTCGCTGCCACGGATCGTGATGATGGTCTGCTTGTCGACCTTGGCCTCGACCCCTTGCGGAAGCGTGAACATCACCGGGTGTGTGTAGCCGACGTTCAGTTGGAGCGCCTGACCCTGGATCTGGGCCTTGTAGCCGACCCCGGTGATCTCCAGTGTGCGCTCGTACGCTTTGGTCACGCCGAGGATCATATTGTTGAGCTCGGCCCGGACAAGCCCGTGCAGGGCCCTGAACTTCGCCTCGTTAGAGGAGCGGCTCACCTGCACCTGGCCGTCCGTCACGGCCACAGCCAGTCCAGGCACCAGCGTCCATTCGAGCCGGCCGAGAGGTCCTTTCACCGAGACCAGCCGATCCTGGACTTTGACCTCTACCCCGGCCGGAATCCGGATGAGTTTTTGCCCTACCCGTGACATCGTTCCTCGATCGAAGAGGCTGGCAGCCGGCGGCACTCAGCCGTCAGCACTCAGCCCTTAGCTCTCGGCTCTCAGCTTCAACCTCCTGGCCGACTGATGATCGCGCTGCTCGTTACCAGACCTGAAACAGGACTTCGCCGCCCAGCTTTGCCCGCCTCGATTCCTGATCGGTCAGCAGGCCTCTTGAGGTGGACAACACCGCCAGCCCCATTCCCCCCATCACCGGAGGAACCTTCCGCCGTCCCACATAGACGCGTTGGCCTGGCTTGCTGATCCGTCGCATCCCTGTAATGATGGGTTGGCCCTCCCCGATGTACCGTAACTGGATCTTCAAGGTGGGGTGCCCATCCGTGGTAGCTTGTTCAAAGTCCGTAATGAAGCCTTCGTTCTTCAGCACCCGAAGGAGCTCCGCCTTCAGTTTGGAGGAGGGAACGGTCACGGTTTCATGGCCACGCCGCGAGGCATTCTGAATCCGGATCAGGAGGTCAGCAATCGGGTCGGTCATCATGAGCAACACTCCGTCAGAATTGATTCATTGAGCCATGACTTCATTTTCAATGAACCGATCGCCAAATGATCCAATGAAACAACCCTCTTTCACTACCAGCTTGCCTTCGTGACACCGGGGATCTCCCCACGCAGGCTCAGAAATCGAAAGCAGATCCTGCACATCCGAAACCGCCGGAGGAACCCCCTGACACGACCGCAGAGGGGACAGCGGTTATAGGCCCGTGTTTTGAATTTGGGGACAGCCGCTGATTTGAGTCGCAAGGCTTTTCGTGACACCCTAGTTCCCCACCTGAATCATCGTGAGAGGTAACGCGTGTTACGTCCGGAAGGGCATGCCCATGTGGCTCAACAATGCTTTCCCTTCATCATTGGTCCTGGCCGTCGTCACAATCGTGATATCCATCCCGTGGATCGAGGCGACGCTGTCGTACTTGATCTCCGGAAAGATCAACTGTTCCTTGAGCCCTAGTGTATAGTTTCCTCGACCGTCGAAGGCCTTGGGTGACACCCCGCGGAAATCCCGGATGCGGGGCAGCGCCAGACTGACCAGGCGGTCGAGAAACTCATACATCCGGTCGCTTCTGAGCGTCACCTTCGCTCCGATCGGCATCCCTTGGCGAAGCTTGAAATTAGCGATTGCCTTCTTGGCCCGCGTCACAACCGGCCGCTGTCCACTCACGACCGCCAGTTCGCTGGCGGCACTTTCCAACAGCTTGACGTTCTGGATTGCCTCTCCCATCCCTACATTCAACACGATTCGTTCGAGCCTCGGAACCTGCATGGGATTCTTATACCCAAACTCCTTCATCAGGGCCGGAACGACCCGGTCGCGATAGGCCTCCTTGAGACGTGGAGGAACCTTGGGGCCAGCTGGAGCAGACTCCTTCTTGGCACCCTCCTTCTTGGCACCCTCCTTCTTGTCCAAGGTCTTGTCGGCCGCCCCTTTTTCGCCCTTGGCCATCGTCTCCGTCCTCGTCACGCTTTCTCGATCACTTCTTTGCACTGTTTGCAGGTGCGGACTCGTTGACCGTCTGCCAGCACCTTGATTCCGAGCCGCACTGCCTTCTGGCAGTTCCCGCAAAAGAGCATCACGTTCGAGAGGTCCAGGGGTGCTTCGCGTTCAAGAATCCCGCCCTGACGCACCTTCTGGCTCGGCTTGGTGTGACGCTTGATTATGTTCAGCTTCTCGACCACCACCCGGCTATCCACGAGATTCAGAGAGAGGATCTTGCCGGTCTTCCCGCGTTCGCGGCCCGTGATGACCATGACCGTATCGCCCTTCTTGAGTTTCGTCTTGGATACCGCCTGCCCGCCCATGTTCGGTGAATCCTCGTGCTACAGGACCTCTGGCGCCAGCGAAATAATCTTCATGAATTTCTTCCAACGTAACTCTCTTGCGACAGGCCCGAAGATGCGGGTGCCGATCGGCTCGCCTTGCGCGTTAATCAGCACACAGGCATTGCGGTCGAATTTGATGTATGACCCGTCATCTCGTCGGACCCCCTTGGTCGTCCGCACGATCACCGCCTTACTCACCTCGCCCTTCTTGACCGTGGCCTGGGGGATGGCTTCTTTGACCGCCACCACCACGATATCCCCGATCGAACCGTACCGACGCTTGGAACCACCCAGGACGTGGAAGCACATGACTTGCTTCGCACCTGAATTGTCGGCCACATCGAGATAACTGTAGTTCTGGATCATAACGTTTCCAGGACTGAGGACTCCCTACGCAGTGCTGAGGACTCACGACTAGGGGCTGAGAAGTAGCATCCGGAACTCAGTCCTTAGCACCCGCTTTCGTCGGGCTCCAGCGGGCCGCCGAAGCCAGGCGAAGCCGGCTCAGTCCTCAGCACTCTTTCTATTCCGGCCTCCCTCGTTCCACGATCTGGGCGACACGCCAGTGTTTGTCCTTGCTGATCGGGCGGGTCTGGATCAGCCTGACCCGGTCGCCAACCTGGCAGGCATTCTGCTCATCATGTGCCTTCAACTTAGTCACCCGTCTCAGGACCTTCCGATAGAACGGGTGGGGCACGAAATGCTCGACCGCCACCACGACCGTTTTCTCCATCTTGTTGCTGACGACCCTGCCGACCCACTCCTGCCGCCTCTTGTCTGTCACCATGGCGATCATCCCTTGTTCCCGCCGGTCTGTGCGGTCTGGGTCGCAGCCATCTCGCGCAGAATGGTCTTCACGCGGGCCAGATCACGACGGGTCTGACGCATCTTCATCGGATTCTCTACGCGCCCGGTCGCAACCTGAAATCGCAGGTTAAACACCTCTTGTTGAAGCTGGCGCTCCTTCTCCCGCAACTCGGTCTCATCCAGGTTTCTGAGCTCCTTGCTTTCCATCATGAGTTCATTAATTCAGTTGTCTCGTTCAACTATCCGTTCAATCATCCCAACCGTCGATCGCCCAATCAACCAACTTCTTCTAGATCGTCCCTCTAGCAACGATTCTGGTAGCCAGTGGTAACTTGTGCGCCGCCAGACGAAAGGCCTCCTCGGCCACGTCCCACGTCACCCCATCCATCTCGTAGAGGATTCGCCCCGGCTTCACCACAGCCACCCAGAACTCGGGGTTACCCTTCCCCTTTCCCATACGTGTTTCGGCTGGCTTCTTGGTAATCGGCTTATCCGGGAATACTCGCGTCCAGACCTGTCCGCCGCGCTTGACATACCGGGTGATGGCGATGCGAGCCGCCTCAATCTGCCGGCTGGTCAGGCGCGCTGGCTCCATGGCTTTCAAACCGTACTCACCCAGCGTGATCTGCCCACCCCGGTACGCCTTGCCGCGCATCCGGCCTTTCTGCATCTTTCTGAACTTGACCTTTTTCGGAGCCAGCACGTCTCTTCTCCGTCAGTGACCCGCGGGCAGCGGGGTCCTCGTGGGCGGCCTTGCCTCCGGGGGCAGTCCTCCCGCCGCACGGCCCCCTATCGGCGGTCGAACGGGCTTTCGACCTTGTCCACCCGGGTGGGTAACACCTCACCCTTATAGATCCAGGTCTTAATCCCGATCTGACCCATCGTGGTGTGGGCCTCTGCAAAGCCGTAGTCGATGTCCGCACGCAAGGTGTGAAGCGGCACTCGACCTTCGCGATACCACTCGGTCCTGGCGATCTCGGCTCCCCCGAGCCGTCCCGCGCACGTGATCCGAATCCCTTGCGCACCCAACCGAAGCGCCGCTGCCACGCTCCGCTTCATGGCCCGCCGAAACGCGACCCGTTTCTCCAGTTGAACCGCAATGTTCTCGCTCACAAGCTGCGCGTCGAGCTCCGGCTTCTTGATCTCCTTGACCGTGATGTACACCTGCGAGCCATACTGCTTCTCAAGCGAGGCTTTCAGCTTATCGACTTCCGTGCCCTTTCGTCCGATGATGATGCCCGGTCGAGCGGTATGAATGATGACCCGTGTCTGATCTCCCGATCGCTCGATCTCGACCCGCGAGACCCCGGCGTGGTACAGCTTCTCCTTGACCATTTTTCTGATCCGAATGTCCTGATGGAGCAGCTTGGCGAAGTCTTTCCCCGCATACCAACGAGAACTCCAGGTGCGGTTGTAGCCTAACCGATACCCTATCGGATGAGTTTTCTGCCCCATATCCTCCTATCGCTCCCCGTACGCTGCGTCCACAGGCGTGGTCGCGTATTACCCTTCGACGGGAGCCATCTTATCCCGCGCCTGATCGGTTCTGCACCGCTCCGTCACCGACTCGACGAGGCTTCCGGCGCAGCGACGACCACGGTAATATGACTAGTCCGCTTGTGGATTGAGTTGGCTCGCCCCATGGACCGGGCTCGAAATCGCTTGTAGGTCGGTCCGCCATCCACATAGGCCCGGGCCACCCACATCGCGTCGCTGTCCCCCATCTCCTTCTGCTCGGCATTCGCCACCGCCGATCGCAGTACCTTTTCCACGACCTTGGCGGCATGCCGTGGCGTATATTTCAACACCGTGAGGGCATGCGGGACCGGCTGCCCGCGGATCAAGTCCACGACGGCGCGAGCCTTGCGCGGTGTCACCCGCACGTACCGCAAGATGGCTTTTGCCTCCGTCATCTCACAACCCCGTGACGCGGGGCACCCATTGCATTCTCCAGAGCAATGGGTCCCGGCGATGCGTGACGCGCGTCGACATTAATCTTCGCTTGCCGGACCGTTCCTTACTCGTCACGTGTCACCTGTCACTCGTCACGTTTCACTTTAGGGGAACTGCCTTCTCGGTCCTCACCGCTCCGTGGCTCTTGAAGAATCGGGTCGGCGCGAACTCGCCTAACTTATGGCCAACCATGTTCTCGGTCACGAAGACGGGAATGAACTTCTTTCCGTTGTGGACCGCCAGCGTATGTCCGATCATATCCGGGACCACCGTGGAGCGACGCGACCACGTCTTGATGATTTGTCGGTCCCGAGTCGTGTTCATCTGCTCCACCTTCTTCAGCAGATGGGCGTCCACGAACGCGCCTTTGCGGATTGATCGTGCCATCGGATCTCTCCCGCTGTTTCCGCTCGCCCTACTTCTTCCGCCGGGCGATGATGAACTTGTCCGTCGCCTTGTTCTGTCTGGTCTTATACCCTTTGGTCGGCAGCCCCCAGGGGGACACCGGATGGGGATTCCCCTGTCCAGACTTACCCTCCCCGCCTCCGTGCGGATGATCCACCGGATTCATCACGACACCGCGCACATGCGGCCGCCACCCTTTCCACCGATTCCGCCCAGCTTTTCCGATCGTGACATTTTCATGATCCAGATTGCCGACCTGCCCCACCGTCGCCATGCAGGCGGCCAGAATGCGCCGCATCTCGCCGGACTTCAGGCGAACCTGCACATAGTCGCCGTCTCGGCCCATGACCTGGGCGAAGCCGCCGGCGCTCCGGATCAGTTGGCCGCCTTTTCCCGGTTTCAGCTCGATATTATGGATGGTGGTCCCCAGCGGTATGGCGGCGAGCGGGAGTGCGTTGCCCGGCCTCACTTCGGCATTCGGACCTGACTGGACCGTGTCGCGCACCGCGAGCCCTTCCGGAACCAGAATGTATCGCTTCTCCCCATCAGCGTAATGCAGCAACGCCAGCCGCGCCGAGCGGTTCGGATCGTATTCGATGGCCGCCACACGCGCCGGTATTCCCACCTTGTCCCGCTTGAAATCGACGCGCCGGTAGAGTCGCTTGTGGCCGCTGCCCCGGGCTCGAACCGTCATCCGACCGTCGTTGTTGCGCCCGCCAGGCCTGGGGTGAGATTCCGTCAGACTCCGTTCCGGCCTCTTTTTGCTCAGGCCTTCCCCGGTCAGGATTGTCATCCCCCTCCGCCCCGGCGAGGTTGGCTGGTATGGCTTCAGTCCCATAATTTTCCAATCCTGGCTATAGGCTATAGGTAATGGGCTCTGGATTAGGGAAGATTTCTTCCCTATCACCTATCGCCCAGAGCCTCTAGCCTGAGAGCGTGCCTTACACGCTCTCGTACATTTCAAGTTTTTCGCCTGGCTTCAAGGTGACTATGGCTTTCTTCCAATCCGGTCGCTTCCCCGCGAAGCGACCGAGCCGCTTCGTTTTTCCCATCACGTTGATGATATTCACGCGGGCCACCTTGACCTTGAGCGCGGATTCCACGGCACGC
>JAHRHE010000053.1 GCA_020027965.1 Nitrospirota bacterium
GTTCATGGAGTACTGGTTCCGCGGCAAGAGCACGGTCGCAGCCTACTTGGGCAACCCGCCTGGACGGACCAAGGAGATGGTCGGAGCATTCTACCTTAAACCGAACTGGCCGGGTCGAGCTCGACAGGTTGCCAATGCCGGGTTTATCGTGGCGCCTGGTTGGCGCAATAGAGGGCTCGGATGGTTGCTGGGCGCCACGATGCTGCAGTATGCCAAGGAGCTAGGCTATCGGAGCGTGATCTTCAACCTGGTGTTCTCGGAGAATGAGGCGGCCTGGCACCTGTGGAGCAAGCTGGGTTTCGGGGAGCTGGGGATCGTTCCCGGCGCAGTGCGCAAGAACGATGGGACCTATCAAGATGCGGTCATCATGTGGCGCTCCCTTGAAGATAAGAGCGTATAGCCGATAGCGTATGGCATATAGCAAGAGAGGAGCAAAGGGGACGTTCCGGAATTCTTCTCCTAGGCCATAGGCTATACGCCATAGGCCATATGCTCTTGATCACTCATGAAGGTCGTGCTCGACATCGAGACCGTGCAGGCGCCGCGCGAGGAGTGGGCGCGACTGGTCGGCCTGCCGGCAACTGGTGACTCCCTAGCCTTGGAGAACGCCGAAGATCTGTTTACCCTCGGCGAAGCTGAGGAACGAAGGCGGAGCGAGGAAGAACTCTACCAACGGTCGGCATTCGACGGGACGTTCAGCCGGATCATCTGTATCGGCATGATCGCGTTCACCGATGCCATGGAGCCGCAAGGGGCGATCTGCTGGTATGGTCCCAACGAGAAGGAGCTTCTGGCACAGTTTTGGGCACGGCTTGCCCAGGCTCGGCCCTCGCTGTTCATCACTCACAATGGCCTGGGGTTTGACCTGCCCTTTATCAAGAAGCGGTCCATCATCTACCAGGTGAAACCCGCCATCGAGATCAGCATGGCCAAGTTCCGGACCGATCCGGTCTATGACACCATGGCGGTCTGGAGCAATTGGGAGTCGCGCGGCTGGATCAAGCTGGATGTCCTGGCGCGTGTGCTGAACGTCGAGGGCAAGTCGGGAAGCGGGAAGGAAGTGGCCTCGATGTGGGCAAAGGGACAGGGGAAAGACATTGCCGAATACTGTCTGCAGGATACCTACGTGACTTACGCCTGCTACTGCCGCATGAACTTCCGGCAGCCGTTATCCCGGGAGGTCGTGCTGCTGCATCCGGAGATGGTCGAAGTGAAGTAGGGGCAGAGACCGTGTGGCTTGGCTGACCCGCCTGGTTATGGAGCGCGCACTCGACTGAGCGTGATTCGTCGTTCGTGAAGCGTATCTCGTCTTCGGACTCAGACTCTTCCCGTACTGCGCTTCACGAGATACGAGCGACGCTTCAATGGTGGGCTTCCTGAAGGGGCGGATGGCGGTCGAGGGAAGGCGGTGAGGGAGCCTTAGCCCCGCGAAACTAGGTGGACTGGTCGGATCCTTGGCGTTGAGATGCGGTGGAAGCACCTTCATTAGTCGGCTGATTGCCGAGCAGTTCCGACGTCACTCCCATCGACCAGAGGAGAATCTGAATCGAGATAACCAACGACAGGGAACCCACGAAGTGCAGAATCATGACATCGGAACCGAGGAGTTTGAGTCCGACCAACACAAGTAGGACGCCCAAATAAATGGCTAACATACGCCCGGAAAGGAAGGCATCGGATAACCGTTTCAAAGCTCTGCCTACTCCCGCATGTAAAAATTGCCTCTGATAATTAATTGCAACAGAAATGAAAAGCAGACAGAAAAACAGGACAATCGCTACGTCTAGGATTTCCAAGGTGGTGGGCTGGAGTTTCACGCTGTTTTCTCCCGTTCGTCCATGACGTCAACGACGTCCTTCAAAATCGTCACGATCCGCCTTCCGCCTAGAAGAGCAGCCCCGATCCCTGCCACCGTATACGCGTCCGGGCCGTTAAATACGACTGGGAGCCAATTCGGGTTCATTGCCTCAAGGCCTCCGGCTACAAGAGCAGCCAAGCCCACCGTCTTGTTAATGACAAAGCAAATCCAATCCTCCACCGCCGTAAGGAGATGCCTGCGTTCTTGCTCCTTCCGTTCTAACTGGCCGGGCTTGTGCCTATTTGGTGAGGTTCTTCTGGGCATCTCAGCTTCTATCCCTAGTCTAGTCCGTTACGCGATCCCTTAATATCTGGCGGTAGGCCCACAGATTGATTTACCTACTCTACCTATCCTAGGGGTGGATGTCAATACTTTGTGACAAAAAAACAGCAACCCACCCTAGGCACAGAAGACTATCGGGCTTTCCTCGAACGTGAGTCTACCTAGGTTAGGCTCTAAAGGTCAAGAGAAGAATCATTTTCGGTGTACCAGTCAAGGCACTGGTTTTTTAAGACGTGGGAGAGTGCTGATCCGAGTCAGTGCGGGGTCTCCTGCGACTTCTACGGCGCCCTTCCCTTTCGCTTCAGGCTTTCGACATGCGCGTCCCGCTCAGCGAGGACGCGCAGCCGGCAGGAGAAGGCATGTGGCGGCGACCGCCAGCGCGGCGCTGCTGGTTCCACGTAGAATGATTGAGTCTCGACGTTGCATCGGCGCGGTAGTTTATCACTAGCACGGAGCGCACCAGGAGGCAGAATCAATCTGTTGACAGGCTATATGGGCCTTGATATAAGAGCGCACGATTCGCAAAAACCGGAAAGGCAAGATCACGGCGTCCTTTTGGTTCGACCTTGGACCGGGAGGGCGTTTTTTTATCTCCGGGCCATCCGGTCGCTATGCGCAGTGGACCGCTGGATCACGCCCTATGGGCTAATTTAGACGCGATTTTGCAGATTTCACTCTCGGCCCGGTACAAGTTCTAATTCTGACCCTGGGAGTTCACGGCTGAAAAGGAGTCCACAGGATGGAACCGATCCATTCTAATGACGCGGTCCCTGACACTGATGGCATGTACAGTGCCCCCAAGTCCCGCAGGGAATTTCTGGCAAGCGGAACCAAGTCGGCAGCCAGCCTAGGCGTGGCAGCCCTCTTGGGCAATCTGGGCCAGTGGGCACTCTCCTATGCGGCTGACAGGGAGCCGATCAAGATCGGAGTGCTGCATTCGTTGAGCGGCACCATGGCGATCAGCGAAGTCTCACTCCGGGACGTCGTCCTGATGGCCGTCGAAGAGATCAATAACAAGGGCGGCGTCCTAGGGCGTAGGATTCAGTCCGTGGTGGTGGACCCGGCCTCCAATTGGGACCTCTTTGCCGAAAAAGCCAAGCAGTTGCTGCTGGTAGACAAGGTAGTCGTCGTGTTCGGTTGTTGGACCTCGGCCAGCAGGAAGTCAGTGCTCCCGGTCTTCGAAAAAAACAACGGATTGCTCTTTTATCCAGTGCAGTACGAAGGTGAGGAATGCTCACGCAACGTCTTCTACACCGGCGCGGCGGTGAACCAGCAGGCGGTGCCGGCGGTGGAATACCTCATGAGCAAGGAGGGTGGCGGGTACAAGAAGTTCTATCTCTTGGGGAGCGACTACGTCTACCCTCGTACGACCAATAGGATTTTGCGTGCAATGCTCCTGTCCAAGAAGGTGCCGCCGGCCAGCATCATGGAAGAGTACAAGCCGTTCCACCATCAGGACTACCAGACCATTGTGGGTAAGATCAAGAAATTCTCGGCCGGCGGTGGTACCTGCGTGATCAGCACGATCAACGGAGACAGCAACGTCCCCTTCTACAGGGAGTGTGCGAGACAGGGCTTGCGGGCAAAGGATTCACCGATCATGGCGTTCAGCGTGGCGGAGGATGAGCTGCGCGGGATGGACACCAGGGCGCTGGTCGGACACTTGGCGGCCTGGAATTATTTTCAGAGCGTGGACACGCCGCAGAACAAACAGTTTGTCGCGAACTTCAGAGCTTATTGCAAGCAGAACAACCTGGCGGATGGGGAAAACCGGGTCACGGATGATCCTATCGAAGCCGCCTATTTCGGCGTATACATCTGGAAACAAGCGGCTGAGCAGGCCGGAAAGACGGATGTGGACGCCGTCCGGAAGGCGGTCTATGGCCAGGAATTCCACGCGCCCGGTGGCAAGATCAAGATGGACGAGGCCAACCATCACACGCATAAGCCGGTCCTGATCGGGGAGATCCTGGAGGACAGCCAGTTCAAAATCCTCGCACGGTCGAAGGGGTTGGTGAAACCGGAACCGTGGAGCGAATACACGAACCCAGACAAAAGGTGTGATTGGGTGAAGCACCAGGGAACGTACCAAAAGAAAGCATGAGGACAGAGATAGGTCGGGTATGCCACGAATGATCCTGCTCAGCCTCCTTCTTTTCTTGCCAGGCTGCGCGACGACGAGATACGAGCCATTAGCTGAGGCGCGCAATGAAGAGATCACGCAGCTGAATGACAGTACATTCCGGGTGGAATATCGGGTGAACCCGTTCACCTCACAAGAGACGCTGGATGATTTCCTTCGCAGGAGGTGCGCGGAGGTCACGCTGCAGCACGGCTACGATCATTTCTCGATGACGGACAAATTCATGGTTCTCAGTTATAATCGGAGAACCTCGGTGACGCTCCGAATGTATAAGGGACCGAAGCCGACGGGAGCGTTGGTCCTCTATGATGCGAAAGACGTGTTAGGACTCCTCAATTCGGTGAATCCCTAAGCGGGAGAAGAATAGCCAAATTACTGTGGGCGACTAGCACGGTGTAAAGTCTTCGTCCGAAGGAGCTGACCGCTGCACAGGCCTGTTCAGGTCACTGCCAGTCCAATCCTTCTGGCCATCGCCTTGTCGATCTCAGCAATTTGTGTCCATCATGCGCATGCGGATGAGGAACCCAACCCGGTCGTTCATGAACTGGACTATGTGGCACTTCGTCTGAAGGCGGCAGAGAAAGCTGTCGAGAAACGGCTCCTCTTCGAACCCCTTCGCTTGCACGTCTACGGCTACCTGGAAGGCTCGTACACGAAGAACTTCAACAATCCTTCAAACCGCATCAATGAGCTGCGCATCTTCGACGTCAACTCCAACCAGTTTCGCCCGAATCTGGCCCAGCTCGTCCTCGAGCGAGAGGCAAAAGCCAGCAACTACTGGCTCGATCGCACCGGCTTCAAGGTGAAGTTCAACGTCGGCAGAGATTCGGATTTTATCGGCGGGGTTGATCTCAGCGATTGGGCCGACTTCCAGGAGTTCTACATTCAATATATCGTGCCATTCGGCAGCGGACTGGATCTAAAGCTGGGGCAGGTTAACAGCTTAGTCGGGTATGAGGCGGTAGAAAGCCCGCGCAATCCTAACTATTCGCGATCCTGGCTATTTGGTTTGGGGCAGCCATTTACGACACGCGGCGCGCGAGCATCGTATGACTTTAATAAGCACGTCTCTCTGTCGGTGGGGGTGATCTTCTATATTAACTCCGCTAGAGGTGACACGAGGCACGACCCGCTCGTGGAGTCCGCACTTACGATCGCCCCGTCGGACAGGGTGAAGCTGACCCTGTATGGTCTCGCGGGACCAAGGCCGGGTGCACCAGGAACCAATGGAGGCAATATCTTACTCGTCGGCAGCTTTTTCAGCTTCCAGGCGACAGAGCGTGGCTCGATCGTGATGGAATCCTACTATGCCAACCAGCCGAACAGCAGCGTGGTGAGCCGATCGGGAAACGCGCGGTGGAATGGAGTGGCCGGCTATCTGATTTACGACGTAACAGACCAATGGGGAATTCGACTACGAAGCGAAATCTTTGAAGATGCCGGCGGGTTCACCACCTGCGGCGGCACGACGGCCTACCAGCCCAGGGCCAATGTCTGCTTCGGCGCTACGTCTACGATGACGGCCCCTCCGGTCTCCCAAACGCTGTGGGAATTCACTTCGACCCTGCAGTACAAGCCGATCCCTTCCGTGACCACGCGTCTGGAATATCGCTATGACAAGTCAGACAAGAACGTGTTCCAGATCGGCGGCCGAGCCGCGAGCTACCAGCCCACGCTGTCTCTGGAGGTCATCTATTTCTTCTGAGTCGCCCGATAGCGCCGGAGGTTCTCCTCCGGTGTGGTGGCTTGAGCCGGTGGCACCGGGACGAGGACCTTGAAACCGCGCTGCGCCAAGAGCATGAACCAGGTGATCAACACGAACGCTGACGTCAGCACCGGCATTCCGGTCGGGTCCAGGAAAATCCCGATGGAAGCCCAGACTCGGGCCGTGATGATGACGCCGAGGAGGGCGTACAGCATCCCGGGCACGTTCAGCACCAGAAACAAGCCGCCGAGAGCAAGGGCTGTCAGCGCGGCGTTATAACCGAACAGGCCGTCTTGAATGGCCGCATCGTGGGCACCGTAGAACACGGCCATGGCCACGGCGACAGTGGACCCCATGAGCGCCATGAGCGCGCCGATCCGCGTATTGATCGCGATGCCGACCAAAATGAGAACTCCTGACATCCAGTTGTCTTGAAAGAAGATCTCCGCAATTCCATGGGTGATCCCATAGAACCAAGTGCTCCAGGTGTAGTCCGGTCTCGGGCCGGTAAAGTCCGCGGGAGACGTCGGCTTGATGGCGGAGGAGACATCAATGGTGGTGAACTGGAGGAGCGCGGCCAAAAACAGCCAGCCCGATGCCACGAACGGCATGGTCAGGCCGGGAACTTTGTGGGGACCGAGCAGTGCGGAAAATGTCGGAACCAACACCGACGTGAACGCCGCACTTATCGCGATGTAAAGCCACAGGTGTGCGTTTGGAATATTGCCCGTTGCGAAGTTGGGGCTTGTGTAGGCAACCAACGCGACCGCGATCAGCGCGCCATTGAACCCGAATAATCCATCCTTAATAAGCCCTCTGTCAGCCTTGAGCCACATGGCCGTCAGGGTGCTGATGATGGTCCCGAACAGACAGGCGATCCCGTAAATCCAGGAATTGTAGAAAATTGCAGCCAAAATGACCGCGCCGGAGATCGGGTTGTTCTGGAACACCACCTGACCGATCCCTCGCAGTACCCAATCAACAAACCCCAACGTCGGATGGTCTCGGAAGCGATCTTTCTGCAGGATCGTCATCATACGCTCCTCCGGGTTCGAGTGTGCTCGGGTTCCACAGGACTCACGCGCGAGGTCTGGATGCAGGTCTGTAGCAGGGTGCCGGCAGGAAATGATCGCGCGGTCGTGAACGGAAGGACGGTCTGCGGCCTCATGCGCTCAAACCGGTTTGTGAGAGCACTTTCCACCATCAATGTACAAGGTCGTATTGCAGCACGAAGTCGAGCCGGATGTCATCACCGTGGTCGCCGCCTTTGTCTACACGTTGGCCCCACAGGAGTCCTAGTCCCATAGTGAATCCCGCCCCAGGGCTATACATGAGGTTTCCCTCCGCATATTGGGTCTGTTTGAAGGTGTTGGCAGGCTGCAGGCTCGTGCTGTTCAATTGGAAGAAGCTGTACGTGAACGCGGACCGCCATTTCTCGGCCCAATAATGTTGAACGGATGCGTAGCCGCCGTATGCCGGCTGAGTTTTGATCCCACCGCCAGGCAGGAGACCGACATCCAGCCCACTGCCGGCACCGAGGTCATTGATGTAGCGGGCGATCCCTTCCCCACCCACGAGTTGCCACATGATATTGTCTTTCTTGTAGAAGGTCCATGCGCCGGAAAACATGACGCCGTAGCCGAGCACATTGGATCGCGGGGCGCCGGTGATCGTCGTGGCGAGTGACCGGAATAGCCCAGCAGTCTGGATGTGGAACTTCTTCAACTCATACCGGTAGCGGACGGTGAAATCCGGAGTCGGACTGGTCGCGGTAATCGCCTGGCCTGTGGGGGTTGTCGCAGGAGCCTCGGTGCCGGGCTCTTCCACGCTTACCGAGATGTGATGCTGGTCACTGAGTGCGTAGGTATAGCGAATCTGGGGCTGAAGCCTGAAAATCCAGGAGTTCGGGCCCTCGAAGTCTACCGTGTCAGGAATTGCGTCGGCGTCCTCGAAGGTAGACCATGTCTGTCCCACCAGCACGTTCTTGAGCTGTCCGTAGAAATGCCGGACCCTGTAGTTGAAAGTCGCGTTGGGGCCATTGTTGAAATCGTTTTCGTAGTAAATGCGCAGAATACCAGGAGTGAGGTTGCTGCGGATCTCGAAGCTGAGCCGCGAAGGCGCCGCGCTCACGCTGGTGTTGCTGCCTGGATTGGGGCCCGTCGGAATAGACGACGTCACAAACTTCGATGTGTTCACGCCCCCGGTGGTGTCATAAATTACGTCCGTCCGAGCGAACCCTCCAAACCGAAACATGGTCCTGGTTCCGGGTAGAAGAAAGAAACCCTTGAGATCTGGGTCATAGGGCGCATTGTCAACTCGGGCTGCGGCATAGGGATCCTGGCGAAGGTGTCCACGCTCACGCATCCCTTCCGGCACTTCTCGGATGGTTCCAGGAGACAACGGTGGAGGAACCGCCGGAGGGGGCGGCTGGCCTACGGCTGCAGCTCGCTTCTTCTTGAGTTCTTCGACCTCTTTCTTGAGTGCCTTCATCTCCTCCTTCAGTTGCTCCACGTCGGAACTCGGCGACGAGGATTCGGGGCCCTGGGGCTCCTGCGGCCCGATGTCTTGCGGAAGAGCAGTCTCGGACCATGGCAAGCCTAAAAGGAGAGTCATCACAGCAGCGGCTACGCAGGATTTCCGAGCGCTCCGCTGAGTCGGTGTCAGAAAGCGGACGCGCATGGCGGCTCGATCAATATTCGTAGAACAGCTTCTGCAATGCGTCCGTATCTCTGGTCTTGGTCAGCCCGAGCATCAAGAGCACCCGCGCCATCTGGGCGTTGAGCTCTATGGAGGCAATGAAGCCCAATTTATCGTCGTTCAGCTCCACGTTGCGGTCCGTGATGCCACTGCCGGTGCGCGAGGAACGGACCACAGCGACCCCCTTCTTGACCGCCTCCTGGAGACCGTCTACAGCAACCCGGGTCATATTCCCGTCCCCGACGCCGGCGATCACGATGCCCTTCACGCCAAGCTTGACTGCATGGTCGATAAAGTCGCGTCCCATATTCGCATGGGCATAGAAGATCTCCACCCGGGGAAGCTGATCCATGCCCTGCACCGAGAACACCGTGCGGGAGGTGTGTTTCGCAGCGAGGGGGTCGTACCAGTAGACGCGACCGGCGTTGGTCATCCCGGCCTTGCCTCGGTTGGGAGACTTGAACGTGTCGAGTTGGGTACTGTTCGTCTTCGTTATTTCACGTGCGTAGTGGATTTCGTCATTCAACAGCACGAGCACGCCTCGTCCTTTGGCTCCCGGGTGCGTCGCGACTGCCACGCCGTTGTACAGATTAGCGGGCCCGTCCGCGCCGATCGCAGTGGCTGGCCGCATGGATCCCACCATCACGACAGGCTTGTCACTCTTGGTCACCAAGTTGAGGAAGTAGCTCGTTTCTTCCATAGTATCCGTGCCGTGGGTGATGATGACGCCGTCCACATCAGACTGCGCCAGCGCTGCATTTACCCGTTTGGCGAGCTGAAGCCACACCTCGTTGTTCATGTCCTGGCTGCCGATGTCTACGACTTGTTCGCCTGTAATGACGGCCAGGTGCTTCAGTGTGGGAACTGCGTTGATCAGGTCATCCACATTGAAACTCCCGGCCTTGTAGCCGGCATCCTGGCCCTTGGCCTGGGCACCGGCGATAGTGCCACCGGTTGCAAGAATTCTGATCTTGGGCAGACTGCTCGCTCCCTGGGCATCAACTACGACAAGCTGCAGAAGAAGCGGGACCGCTGCAATGACGGATCTGACCAAGCTGGACGGACTCGTGGTACTCATGCTTCCCTCCGCGTAGAATTACGTGCTTGCGTCGACCGCACAGTCGCGGCGCGGCTGTCGGACAGATTTCTCGCTGTGTCATTTCGCGGCAGGCTGGGCTGGGTGTCCGAAGGCATTGACGCCCAGCGAGTCGGCCATGTACTCAATGGCCCGAGCCGCCTGGTCACAGTTGCCCGCTTTATCCAGTGGAGGCGAGAGGCCGACGATTAAGTACTGACTTGGCATCCCCGTCATAATGCCGACGCTGACCCCGATCTTTGCAGGGAGCCCCGTTCGCCAGGGCCACCGACCCGCTCCGTCGTAAAAACTGGCCATGATCATAAATAGTAACCGCCGGGATCCTCAGAACGTGTTTCGCGTCAATGACCCACTCGCTTGTTAGAGGCTTCCTCAACAACGTTCTGCCTCACGACAGTCGCGTCACCACCTTGACAGGCGGCGAAATCTTAGACTAACATTCACCTCCCTGCAACAGAATTCTCGGGGGTGACACGTAGGAGCAAATACATTCGCTCGACTTGCTCGTTCATTAACAAGGCCTGGAACTAGCTCAGGCTAAGAGAGGAGGACCCATGCATCTGACGCCCAGGGAGCAAGAGAAGCTGTTGATCTATGTGGCGGCGCAACTTGCCAGGGACCGCAAGGCCCGTGGCCTCAAGCTCAACCATCCAGAAACCGTCGCCTACCTGACCGCCGCCATTCTGGAAGGCATCCGCGATGGCAAATCCGTGTCGGACCTCATGAGCCATGGGGCCACGTTACTCAGCCGCAAGGACGTGATGCCCGGCGTTCCGGAGATGATTCACGAATTTCAAGTCGAAGGGACGTTTCCTGACGGAACCAAGTTGGTGACGGTGCACAACCCGATTCGGTAAGGATTCTCTTGAACTTACCCACCTGTTTCAGGCCCGTGTAGGAGGGGCACATGCCGACGAAGACCAAACGAGCCGCGACCAAGGCTCAGAAGGCTCCGCAGAAAAAGGGGGGCTCCCTGGCCGCTGTGATTAAAGCGGAGTTGTCCAAGCCCGTCGTGCCGGGAGAAATCATCTTTGGCGCCGGTGACGTGGAGGCGTTCAAAGGCCGTGTGACAAAGGAGCTCACGGTGACGAACGTCGGCGATCGGCCGATTCAAGTGGGATCCCACTGCCACTTCTTCGAGGCCAATCGGGCACTCACCTTCGATCGAGAACAGGCGTTTGGATTTCGGCTCTGCATTCCCGCCGGCACGGCCGTGCGGTTTGAGCCGGGCGAAGAAAAGCGGGTCACGGTCGTGGCCCTGGCAGGCAAGCGGGTGGCTCACGGGATCAACGGACTGACCGATGGATCATTGGATGATGCACAGGTAAAAGCGAAAGCCCTTTCTCGCGCGGCTGAGCTTGGATTCTCCGGAAAAGGAGGGGCACGGTGAAAATCCCAAGAAGACAGTATGCGGATCTCTTCGGCCCCACCGTAGGGGACCGCGTCCGACTCGCCGACACGGAGCTGGTGATCGAAGTCGAGAAGGATTTTACCTCGTACGGCGATGAGGCTGTCTTCGGGGGAGGGAAAGTGCTCCGTGACGGGATGGGCCAGTCGCCTCGGGCGACCAGTGCGAGCGGAGCGCTCGACACGGTGATCACGAATGCGCTTATTCTTGATTACTGGGGCATCGTGAAGGCGGATATTGGGATCAAGGACGGGCGGATTGTCGGCATCGGCAAAGCGGGGAACTCCGATCTCATGCCGAACGTCAGTCGTGGGATGGAGGTGGGTGCCGGAACCGAGGCCATCTCTGCCGAAGGCTGCATCGTGACGGCCGGTGGCGTGGAGACCCATATTCACTTCATTTGTCCGCAACAGTATTGGGAGGCCTTATCCGCTGGCATTACGACGATGATCGGCGGCGGGACCGGTCCGGCCACGGGGACGAACGCGACAACCTGCACGCCGGGGCCCTGGAACATCCATCGGATGCTGGAAGCGTCGGACGGAATTCCCATTAATCTGGGATTTCTCGGAAAGGGCAACTCGTCACTACCTGAGGGGCTGAATGAACAGATCGAGGCCGGCGCGATCGGATTGAAGTTGCACGAAGACTGGGGCACGACGCCCGCCGCGATCGACACCTGTTTGCGCGTCGCGGAGCGATACGACGTCCAGGTGGCCATCCATACGGATACGCTGAATGAAGCCGGGTTTGTTGAAGACAGTATCAAGGCCTTTGCCGGCCGGACCATTCACTCCTTCCATACGGAAGGGGCCGGTGGCGGCCACGCCCCGGATATCATCAAAGTCTGCGGCGAGCCGAATGTCCTCCCGTCCTCGACCAACCCCACAATGCCGTTGACGGTGAACACGATGGACGAGCATTTGGATATGCTGATGGTGTGCCACCATCTCAACAAGAAGGTTCCTGAGGACATCGCCTTTGCCGAATCCCGCATCCGGCGTGAGACCATCGCAGCAGAAGACGTGCTGCACGATCTGGGCGCGATCAGCATGATGTCCTCCGATTCGCAGGCGATGGGCCGGCTCGGGGAAGTGATTATTCGTACCTGGCAAACAGCCCATAAGATGAAGGTGCAGCGCGGCCCCCTTGCGGGGGATTCATTGCCCGGATCGGGTAGGGCAAATGACAATTTTCGGGCGAAGCGCTACGTGGCCAAGTACACGATCAATCCGGCCATCACGCATGGGATTGCCCATGAAGTTGGATCCGTGGAAGTCGGAAAGGTTGCGGACTTGGTGATCTGGAAGCCCGCGTTCTTCGGCGTGAAGCCCGAAATGGTTCTGAAGAGCGGGTTCATCGCCCAGGCGCAAATGGGTGATCCGAATGCCTCGATCCCGACACCGGAACCGATCATCAGCCGTCCGATGTTTGGCGCCTTCGGGCGGGCTCTGTGCAGCACCAGCCTCACGTTCCTGTCGCAAGCAGGTTTGGATCGGGAGATCCCGAAGAAGCTGGGTCTGCAGAAGCGTGTGGCGGCGGTGAAAAATTGCCGCACTGTCAAAAAGCGCGATCTCAAGCTGAACGACGCGCTGCCCAAGATCGAGGTTGATCCAGAGACCTACGTGGTGACGGCCGACGGTATGAAGGTCACCTGCGAGCCGGCGGCGGTGCTGCCAATGGCGCAGAGGTATTTTCTGTTCTGACGAACAGCAGGTCCGAGGTCCGAAGTTCGAGGCAAGATTCAATCCGTATCCGATGCTGGTACCACGCACCCCTTGATAGTATGAACACTCTTGCGCTTCTCACCGGTCTTCGCTTCGTCGATAGCTTCTTCCCGTCTGGTAGCTACGCGTTCTCGTCAGGGTTAGAAGCGGCGGTCCAAGGAGGAGCTGTTCGGAATGCAGAAGATCTTGCTCGCTACGTTGAGGATTTTCTGCGTGGTGGCATGAGTCGTCGGGAGGCGGTCGCGGTGAAGTTTGCTCACGAGGCAGCCACAAGCGGCAAGCTGGAGACCGCGCTGAGGGCGGATCGCGAACTGGATGCCATGAAAATCGGTCGCGAGTCTCGTCTAGCCAGCCGGCAGATGGGACGGCAGGTCATCAGAATCGCCGCGGAGCAGACTGACGGTCAGCCGATGCTGAAGAAGTTTCGCGCGGCGGTGGCTGCCGATCAAACACCGGGACACCTGCCTGTGGCCCTGGGCCTGACACTCGGCTCCTGCGGCTGGACGCGTGAAGAGACCGTCGCGGCCTTTCTGTATCATACGGTCGTAGGATTCGTCTCCGCTGCCATGAAGCTGCTTCCGATCGGTCAGCGGGAAGGGCAGCGCCTGCTCGAAGGCTGGATGCCGATGATAGGCCGACTCAGTGCCGATTCCGGATTAGGGACTCGAATGAGTTCCTGGACGCCGGTCCAGGATATCTACGGAATGCGGCACGGTCGGCTGGAGTACCGGCTCTTTCGGTCGTAAGAGCGTATGGCAGATCGCGTATGGCGTGTAGCTGGAAAGGAGAAGGAGAGCCGTTCATTGGCCATAAGCCATAAGCTATAGGCTCTTCGCATATTCATGCAGGATCATCACCATCACGGTGACGAGAAGCCGACCCAGGCCAGGGCGAAGGGCATTCCGGTCATCGGTGTCGGCGGCCCTGTCGGATCTGGCAAGACGGCGTTGGTTGAGGCGCTGTGCCGAAACCTGCGGGATCGGTACAGTCTGGCGGCCGTCACGAACGATATCTTCACGAAAATCGACGCGGAGATTCTGACCCAGCACGGAGCATTGCCGCCGGATCGCATCCTGGGCGTCGAGACCGGTGGGTGCCCGCATACGGCGATCCGCGAAGATGCTTCACACAATCAAGAGGCGATTGATGACCTGGTCCGTCGCCATCCTGATGTGGAGCTGATCTTCGTGGAGAGCGGGGGTGACAATCTGGCCGCCACGTTCAGCCCGGAGCTAGTGGATCATGTCATCTACGTGATCGACGTAGCCGAGGGCGACAAGATTCCACGAAAAGGCGGGCCCGGCATCACTCGCTCGGACCTCCTCGTGATCAACAAGATGGACCTCGCGCCCTATGTCAGGGCCGACCTCTCCGTCATGGATCGGGATAGTCGCCGGATGCGCGGCGATTTACCCTTTGTCTTCACCAACCTCCTGACCGCTGAAGGGCTTAATCGCGTCGTGGATTGGGTTGAGCAACGCATCCCCCAGCGTGCGAAGCGGCGATGAACCTTGCTGACCTCTGACGTGGCAGTTTCCAAGAAGAGCTCGGACACAGAGTCGACCTCTTCGGTCGGGCGTGTCGGCGAGTTGAAGCTCGACTACGTCAGACAGGATCGCAAGACGATCATCGCCCGCTCCCGTTGCACGAGTCCTTGGCATCTCTTCCCTCCCATCTATCTCGACGATTCCGGGTCCGCCTATACGCTCTTGCTCAATCCATCCGGCGGGCTGGTGGGTGGAGACCGTCTCTCCATCGAGATGACACTGGGCCCCGACGCGCACGTCCTCATCTCGACGCCTTCCGCCAATCGGGTGTACCGGTCTCTCTCTGAAGTCTCGGTCCAAGTGGTGGATCTTGCGGTCGGCCCTGGCGCGATCCTCGAGTGGGTGCCCGAACCGACGATCCCGTTTGCCGATTCACGTTTTCGCCAGGTGATTCATGTGACATTGGCGCCCGGCGCGACGGTCCTGCTCTGGGATGCCATTGCATCCGGACGCATTGCCAGGGGAGAACGGTGGGCGCTCACCAGTCTTGAAAACGAAATCCGGGTCACCACGGCCTCAGGGGCTTCGGTGCTGGAGCGCTATGAGCTGACTCCGCGCGAAGACCTGGGTCAGATTGGGCTGGCGGAAGCCTGGGACTACGTTGCCTCACTCTATGTGGTCGGTGATGCGGTGGGCGTAGACACCTGGCGTCGCCTGGAAGGCGCCCTTGCCACAATTCTGGATGAGCGTCCTGGTCGCGTGCTCGGTAGTGTCTCTCAACCGGCGCTCCCCGGTTTAGCGGCGAAAGTGCTGGCTCTGACAGCTCCGGATCTGAACGCGACCCTGGCGGCCTTGTGGGGCGCGGTGCGGACGGAGCTCTGGAGCCTTCCTGCCGCGGTCTTGCGCCGCTATTAGCCCAACTCAGCAAGGTGGCTGCGGCATTCCCCGTCCTTGACGTTTCCGGACCCCAGGGGTACGATGCCGCGGTTTCTCGTGGGGTTGTGAGCGTGCGCAAGCATCGCGACGAGTATACTTCGTCTTTCGATGAGTTGGTGCTCATGGTGGCGGGACTGCCGCCCATGGCGCTGGGAGCCATCACTGTCGGGATTCTCCTGGGCACCTTTCTCATTGATCTTTTCACGGCGCCCGGCATCGCCACCTGGGCTCCCTATCCCATTGCGGTGATCACAGCCCTGTGGTGGGGAGGGCGCCGGGCCGTGATACCCGTCACGGCCCTCGCCATCCTTCTGACGATTCTGGCCAAGCTTTTCTCACGGCATGATGTTGTCACTTTTGGCCTGATTAACCGCACAGTGGGAGTGGTGCTGATTACGCTGGTCGGCCTGCTCTGCCTGCGGCTCGATCGGCGGGAAGAAGCGCTGGAGCGCGCCGTACAGCACCTGGGCACTGAAGAGGAACTGCTCCGCACCGTCGTCAGCCACAGCACGCACCTGATGGCCCTGGCCACACCTTCCGGAGACATCGTCGCGGTGAGCGGGCTCATGCATGCCGTCAGCTTGGGCGCTGCGCGTATGCAGGCCTTTCGCGGGTGGTCCATCCTGGAGGCGGCCTGGGCTTGCGTCGTCAAGGGGGAATCGGTGTCGGGGACGAATCTGACTCTGCCCGGTGATGAGAGCAGAGTCTGGGACTGGACTCTAACCCCCATCCCTGACTCCGCCGGGACCGTAACCCAGGTGCTCTTTGAAGCGCAGGATGTGACGCGCCGGGTCCGTGACTCTGCGAAACGGCCCTCGAATTAGTCACTGGTCTCGATCCCGCTGCTGAATGACTGAGGCTGTGGATTGTGGGGAAGCTGTCTCATCTCCGCGCGCAGGGGCCTCAAGGCTTGGCGGGCGACGACTCGGACGCCGTTCCAGATCGGATGTCCGGCGTGAGCTGTCGGTACAGCAGGACGCCCATAGCCGACCCGACCGCGTAATAGGCAATGTCCCAGGGATCAAAGGTATTGCCGATGAGTGCGCGGCCCAGGGTAAAGGATCGGCCCCACTCCAGCAGACGGTCGTGGCTGAGCTGTAAGAGTTCGAGCGCGCTTGTAGCGAGAAACACTCCGGCGGCGAGGCCATAGATCCCCACCTGCGGAAGCAAGGTCTTGAGCGCGAAGAGCCAGAAGATCTCGTAGCACAAAGCTCCCGCATAGGCACGTACCCATGCCACACCAGGTCCCTCGTAAAACTGGGTCGCAAGGCCCAGGGGGAGCAGGATAGCGAGGACGGTGAGGAGGCGAGCTCGCGAAGGCACAACGGGGTTTACCGTGAGGCGAGTTCCTTGCCGAAGAGTGTGGTCACAGACGCGTCCGTAATTCGGACCCCGACAAGGTCCCCTGGTCGAACGGTTGACCCGCCTTTCTCCCAGACCACGGTGATATTGCCATCGGACCGGCCCATCCACTGAGCCGAAGATTTTTTCGCGTCCCCCTCGACCAGCACCTGCACAGTCCGGCCGACCATGCCGCGATTCTTTTTCAGCGATGTGCCTTTCTGGAGGTCCACGAGCCTCGTGACCCGGTCCGCCTTGATCTTGTCCGGCACGTCGTCGAGGTACTTTCGCGCCGCGATCGTATGCTTGCGCTCCGAATACTTGAAGATGAAGGCTGCGTGGTAACCCACCTCCCGCACGATTTCATAGGTGTCGAGAAACTCCTCTTCGCTCTCCGTGGAAAAACCGCAGATGAGGTCCGTCGTCAGCGTGATGTCAGAACTGCGCCGGCGAATCTTTTCCACCAGAGCAAGGTATTCATTCCGGGTGTACGTGCGATTCATCAACTGCAGGATGCGGTCGTTGCCCGCTTGCAAGGGCAGGTGGATGTGCTTGCAGATTTTGGGATGGCCGGCCACGGCATCCAGAAGACTGGGAGGAAAATCCTTGGGGTGGGGAGACGTGAAGCGAACCCGCTCGATGCCCGGCACCTCCGCCACGGCCGTGATCAGGCGGGAAAAGTCCCAGCCATCATAGCGGTAGGAGTTCACGTTCTGGCCCAACAGCGTCACCTGTTTATAGCCCTGCGACGCAACATGCTGGGTTTCCCGGACGATGCCCTGGGGGTCCCGGGATCGCTCGCGACCGCGTGTATAGGGCACGACGCAGAAGGTGCAGAAGTTATCGCATCCTCGCATGACCGCAATCCAGGCGTTGATTCCCTCAGCTCGCTCCGGCAGGATGTCCTCGTACGTCTCGTACTCGGAGAGGTCCACGGCGAGGCCTTTTCGCGTGGGACCCTTTTCCTGAGACTCAATCGCTTGCACAATCAGGTCAGGCAACCTCCGGTATGAATCGGGCCCAACCAGAACGTCCACGATGGACTCGTGGTCGATCAGATCCTGTTTGAGGTTTTGGGCCATACAGCCCAGTACGCCCACGACGAGATTTCGCTGCCTCTTGAGAGTCTTCAGGTCGGCCAGATGCCCGTACACTTTATTGTGAGCGTGCTCCCGAATGGCGCAGGTGTTCATCAGGACCACGTCGGCGCGCTCACGGTCATCGGTGAAGGTGAAGCCACGAGCCTTGAGCAGGGCGCGCACCAGTTCGGTGTCGTATTCGTTCATCTGACAGCCAAAGGTCTCGATGTGGACCTGGTATGGGGCTCTCTTCTCGTACATGAAGGGGCTGAGTCAGTTGTTAATCATAAGTTTTTACTGTTGAGTTAGAAACCGAGACCGCGAACTAAAAACTGACAACTTCTTCGCTATCGCCGTTCCATGACCCAGGTTGTTCTGCCGTCCGTACAATACAGCTTGCCGTCTTGCCTGAGCTCGCCTGAAACGGTCTGCCAGGCCCCGTCGGTGAACCACTGACGGGCGGTGAAGTGCATGCCCTCCATGGAGATCATGCGGAAGACGGGATCGCCTTCCTGCACGCCCGCGGCCCGCGTCCGGATGGCGGTTCCGAGAGGACCATTCACATGCACATCGTAGCCGAGCTGTGCACTCGTCCAGGTGCCATCAAACGTTCCCGGCATAGGCGGAATCGGAGTGTACGCGCAGCCGGATGCTCCCGCCGCCAGATAGAGAGACAAGGCGATGACGGCGCGACGCGCGTGAGTCCAGCCCGGCTGCACGCGCTGTGAAAACCGATCGGTCCGCCAGCATCCGATCATGCCGCTGGGTCCGTCCCCGTGCCGATTGCGAGGCCGTCCATTACACCCGTCACCCGCACTTTTCGCATGCAGTTCGAGAGGTCTTCGTTGGTCGAGAGGCCCAGGCGAATAAAATTGTCGGTCAGGCCGGCCCAGAGTCCCGTCGGTTCCTTCGACTCAAAGAGAACCGTGACCGTCCGGCCGATCTGCCGCTGGTAGAAAGCCAAAAGGTAAACACGTGAAAGTAGGTAAAGGGCAGGTCCGACGCGACCGCCTGAGTGTTCGCGAACTCCCGCTCTCCCTCGCCAGGAAACCCGACCATGAGATCCGTGCCGAGCCCTAACTCGGGAACGAGGCCAACCGCCTTTTCGACGAATGCAGCATAGTTCCTGACCGTGTACCGCCGGTTCATGGCCCGCAGAATTCCATCGTCACCGCTCTGGAGCGGAACGTGGAGATACCGACAGAGCTTCGAGGATGTTGCCATGTAATCGAGCAGGGCGTCCGGGATCGTGGTTGGTTCGATCGACGAGATCCGGATCCGATCTACTTCTGCAATCCCTTCCAGTGCTTTGACCAGATCCAACAACGAGCGGCCATCAGAGGCATACTGTCCGACGTTGACTCCCGTCAGCACCAACTCCTTGTGGCCGCGTGAAGCCAGCTCTTCTGCTTCTCGGAGCACATCATCCAACCGGCGGCTACGCTCGTGGCCGCGGGCAAACGGAATGATGCAGAACGAGCACATGAAGCTGCATCCGTCCTGCACTTTCAGGTTGGCTCTGGTGGATTCGTAGTCTCCGGTACCGGGCAGCACAAAATTGTTTCGATCGATTCTCCGCTGGTGCAGGAGCTGAGGAGACGGGAGCTTCCGCAGCGCGTGCGGCGGGGGGAGATAGTCGGGCAAGTCCATTTTATACTGCGCGCCGACGATCAGATCGAGGCCCGGCACTTGGCGGAGCGCCTCCGCACCGGTCTGGGCATAGCAGCCCGTCACGGCCACGAACGCCTGAGGGGAATGCCGCAGTGTCCGTCTGATCAGGTGCCGGCAGTCGGATTCGGCGTTTTCTGTGACGGAGCACGTATTCAACACGAACAGATCTGTCGGCTCTCCGGGCCCGACGAGTTGGTAGCCGTCCTTCTTCAACCGATCGGCAAGTAGTGCAGTTTCCGCCTGGTTCAGGCGACAGCCGATCGTCTGAAGGGAGGCTCTGCGCGTCGCGGTCTTCATGGCAGCGACATTATAGGGGAGGTGCCACCCCACAGCAAGCCGGCACCGGTCAGCCTCGCCTGCAGCCAACATCGGATGGGCAGCGAGGCAGCCGTCAAAGAAACACAAGAATTTAGAAGGACATCAGATGTGCTATCGTTCTAGCAGACAGATGCTGACCGCTGGCCATCGTGGGTTGACAGGTTGGGTCGGCTCGATTAAGATGCTCCCGCACCACTGCCCGGGAAAGAACGTCCGGGTGATTGTTCTCACTGTCGGATCATCATGTGTGTCTGAACGGGGGGTACAGCCTCGGAGGTACACCGATGAAGCGACTGGCTGCTGTGGCTCTGGTGGTTGTCATTTGCGGAACCTTCCTGAGTCCTTGCTCTGGCTGGACACGAGACCCCCTGCCCGTTGAACCGGACGAAAATTCGAGAATCGACGAGCAGTATGACCACGAAGCTCGTCTGTTTCTGTTCCTCTATTCGTTGAAGGGCAATGGCGAGGTGGATTACATCACCGGCCGCAAGGTAGAGGAGCACGTCCGAAGCAGCTACGGGAACCCGGTGTATTACACCCAGCCGTATCCCCTCTTTTACTGGTGGAACCATACCATGTGGAATGACCCGGAGCAGGATGGGGTGAACGGGAACGAAAAGGTCTATCAGGAAAACATCGACTTTGACGTGACCCGCTATAAGCCGTGTACCTTCAACGGCCAACCCTGCTGACTGGCGCGTCACGCTTCCCCGAGGCAGCCGTTCGACGGGCGAGCAGCTCCAAAGTCTTCCTGACACGTGCAGCGTCCGCTGCTGTGCACTCCAGCGCATTACCTTCCCATACCAGCTTGTTCTCTCTCTCATGAGGATTATCCACAGGTCGGCGGCTCTGGAGCAGGTTGAGTGACCACGAGTCCGATCCCGCAGGGTCACTTGAGATCGCGAAGTTTCCTGCAGACCTTCGCCAATCGCCGCATGGCAGTCATGCTGCCGCTGGGGTTTGCCTCGGGTCTGCCACTGCCTCTCACCGCTGGAACCTTACAGGCGTGGTTGACTGTGGCCGGTGTAGATCTCCGCACCATCGGCATCTTCACCCTCGTCGGTCTTCCCTATACCTTGAAATTCCTGTGGGCGCCGGTCATGGATCGCTTCGTGCCGCCGTGGCTCGGGCGACGTCGGGGGTGGATGATCGCCACCCAGCTCGGGCTCATCGCGGCCGTCGCGGCCATGGCTCTGGCCGGACCGGGGGACACACCCTGGATACTGGGGGTGCTTGCCGTCATAGTGGCCTTTCTCTCTGCGTCCCAGGATATCGTGTTCGATGCCTACCGCACCGACGTCGTGCGCCCGGCTGAGCGCGGGTTGAGCGCAGGGGTGTGGGTCAATGGGTACCGGATTGCCCTGCTGGTCTCCGGAGCCGCGGCGTTGGTCCTTGCCGAATCCATCGGCTGGCAAAGCACCTATTTTTTGATGGCCGGATTGATGTTTGTTGGCGTGGCGACGATCCTGCTCAGTCCAGAACCTTCGGTTCCGGCTGCAGTGCCGCAGAGCCTTTCTGAAGCGGCATGGGGTCCGATTCGAGAGTTCTTCTCACGGTCATCGGCTGCGGTACTGTTGCTGATTGTGATCCTCTATAAGATCGGGGATGCGTTTGCCGGTACGCTGATGACGGCATTTCTGATCGGGGGCGTGGGGTTTTCACCTGCCGACGTGGGTGTCACAAAGGGACTCGGGCTGGGCGCAACGTTGCTCGGAGCCTTGGCGGGAGGTGCCGCCATGACCAGGCTAGGACTCATCCGGTCGCTCCTCCTGTTCGGAGTCTTGCAAGCCGTGTCCAATTTGTCGTTTATGGGTCTGGCGTGGGCCGGGAAGAGCTATCTGGTGCTGCTTCTCGCCGTGGCCTTCGAAAACCTGTCCGGGGGCATGGGAACGGCCGCCTTCGTGGCGCTGGTGATGTCCTTGTGCGACCATCGCTACACGGCCACGCAGTTCGCCTTGCTCTCCTCGCTGGAAGCCCTTGGGCGTGTGTTCCTTGGACGGCCCGCGGCGGACCTCGTGCAGGCGGTTGGGTGGGCGTGGTTCTTTTTCATCACGTTTCTTGCCGCGCTCCCGGGGCTGTGGCTTCTGTGGTGGCGGCTGCGTGGCGACCTCAACAATCTCCCGACACAGGAGTAGAATGGCACGGCAGCGCGTACGCGTTTTGGCCGAGAGAGCCCGGCCTGTCCGCAGGACGATCTGAATGATGCGGCTTCGCAGGCCGACGGACGAAGGAAGGCAAGAAAACGATGACGACGGTGGAACTGACTAAGGGATTCTTTCGCCCGACGTGGAACCGACTGCTCGCGATCCGCCTGCTTCCCGGGCAGCTGGTGGCTTTGGCTGGGGTCACGGTGATCCTGATTGGGGCCTGTCTGTTGATGCTGCCATTCGCAACCGCGCCGGACGCCAATCTGAGATTTCTCGATGCGGTGTTTACGGCGACCTCGGCGGTCTGCGCGACGGGCCTCGTCGTCATGGACACACCCAATGACTTCACGACTTTCGGGCAGGTTGTGATCATGCTGCTGATCCAGATCGGCGGGTTGGGCTATTCGACGATGGCCACGTTGTTGCTGCTCGCGCTGGGGCAGCGCATCGGCCTCAGAGAGCGGATGATGATGGCCGAGGTGCTCAGCACCCTTGATATGCAGGGTCTGGTCCGGTTCGTGATGACGATCGTGGTGATTACGTTCAGCTTCGAGGGAATCGGAGCCTTGCTGTTGGCAAGCCGGTTTGCCCGCGACATGGATGCAGGCGCGGCGATCTTCCTAGGCCTCTTCCATTCTATCTCGGCGTTCAACAACGCCGGCTTCTCCCTGTACTCTGACAGCCTGAGGGGATTTCGGATGGATGGGATGGTCAACGTGGTGATGACGACGCTGATCATCCTGGGGGGGATCGGATTTCTGGTGTTCCGGGACGTGATTGAGAACCTCCGGGGGCAGCGCTTTCGTTTTCAGACGCATACGAAGCTCGCTGTGTTAGTGACCGTCCTCCTCCTGGGAGGTGGTACGGTGGGAATCTGGGTCTTGGAGTTGAATAATCCGAGCACGTTGGCCCCAATGACCGCCGGTGATCAGATCCTGATCTCGTTCTTCCATTCCGCCTCGGCCAGGACGGGCGGGTTCAGCACGATCGACCTCAGCCTGATGCGTGATGCCACCCTCTACTTCGTCATTCTGCTCATGGTGATCGGTGGTTCTCCCGGGAGTTCCGCGGGCGGGATCAAGACGACCACCTTCGGGATAGTCTGTCTCTCGATGTGGGCGATTCTCAGGCGGCGGGCGGATGTCGAAGTGTTTCACCGGCGCATCCCGAACGACCTGGTGGTCCGCGCCACCTGCCTGTCGGTCCTGGCCATGGCGACCGTGACGTTCTTTACTCTCTTATTGAGCTACAGCGAGAGCAAGTCGTTTCTTGCGCTCATGTTCGAGGTGGCTTCAGCAATCGGGTCGGTGGGTCTGTCGGTCGGCGACGGGGGCGCCCGAAGTTTGTCGGCGCTGTTTACCGACCTGGGGAAGGTGGTGATCGTCTTGACGATGCTTCTGGGGCGCTTCGGACCCTTGACGGTCGGACTCTTTACGATCAAGACCCACACTCAGATGCGCTACCGGTACGCCGAGTCCAAGGTCGTGATCGGCTAGCCGGTCAGGCCTTCAGTTTGCGTTGCAGGTACAGGACGAACAGCATCAGGGTCGGCAGTGGAACGAACAGGAATGGGGTGAGCCACCACCACACATTCTTCCCCCGTACGCGGGCTTGGTCGATCATCCACACGAACAGCCAGATCAGCAGGCCGACATAGTTCAGGGTAATCATGAATACGGTGTGGATTTTTAGATTACTCGTTGCGGCGGTGAGCCCCTGGGCGAGAAACAGCGCATACAGAATGAAAAAGGCAGCCAGCAAACTTATGACGATGCGCTTGCTCCAGACATACATGGCAACCTCCTTTGTACCGTTCGGTGCGTGAGACGGTGGGTAAGTTGGACGGAAGATAGGTGAGGGGCGAGGAATTGTCAAACGGGAAATGGGAAGGGCGTCGGGGCGGGCAGTAAGGATGGGGTCGGCCGGGGTGCCTCACGTGCTCGCGCACCGCGCACACAGGATTTGTTTAGAGTTCACGTGTTGATAGTGTGCTCGGTGGACGCCCGCAGTCTGAGACACCCCGGCCAGCCCCATCAGAGTTAGGAAGGTTCTCGCCCCAACGGGGAGAGGAGAGGGTGAGGGAAAGAAGAGCGGCGGGGCTGAGTGCAGAACAGGTGAAGCGGAATGAGGTGGTGTGAGCGGCAGACGACGGGTGGGTCCTTCGCTCGCGCCCTGATGCGATGGTGTCCCTAGGTGCCTGATGTCCGTGGTTGTCGCCAGGCGCCTTATCGGATTAGGCGGAACGGCGCTCGGCAGCAGCATTCCAGGTGAAGCTGCATTCGACGCCAGGTCGCTTGCGCTCAGGACCCATCCCGTCCAGCCGTTCCCGTGCTGGGCCCCGACACGCGGAGTGGGAGAGTGAGGGGAAGAGGAGGGGCGGGCGGGCTGAGTGCCCTCTTTGCTCGCAGAGCGCGCACACGGGAGCGGGCTCGAGGTAGCCTAACAGCCTCACGTGCTCGCGCACCGCGCACACAAGAAGGGGGAGGGACCGGGTGGCCTGGCTGACCCGCCTGCTCGCGGAGCGCGCACTCAAGACTTATTGGTCCGGGCCTCTGTAGATAGAGTGCTCGCTCGACGCGCGCAATTGGGGTCAGCCAGGCCACCGGACCTTGAGAGAAGGTGGAAGTGTGCCGGGTACCCGTTGCTCTTCAGCAAGGCAACGGGTGATGACGCGCGCAATCTGAGGCTGCTAGGCTACCTGCCCTAAAAAAATGGATTGGTAGAGGTGTGCTCGCTCGGGCAAGGGCGCGTCTTGGCGCGCCCGGGGTGGGCGGGTGAAAATGATGCGCGCATGAGGTCCAACCCCAACCACCCCGCGGGTTGCATCACTCGCCCTGACGTGGGGAGAGGGGAGGGTAAAGCGTAACAGGAAGGGTGGGGCGGGAGACGAGGGGTTACTGGCAGCCCGCCGTATGCTCAGCAGAGGTGTCCATGCTTAGAAGCATCAAAATGAGTACGATCGGTCTGGCCTTCGTCGTGGTCCTGCTGGGAGTCTGCGTGTGGTTGGCAGCCACGAACCCGACCACGGATGACTATGGCGCCTTTCTGGAAGTCATGCTCGGGCAGGCGCTGGATCGTATGCAACAGGCGGACTCGCCCCGCGAGCACGCCGAGATCCGCAATCTGCTCCGGTCGCAAGGCAAGCAAATCATCAAGTCCGTTGTTCGACCCAACACCGTACGCCACAATTATGGTTTGTTCAGCGTCTTCAAAACCCGCGTGCTCGAGTTTCGGCTAGAGGTCGTGGGAGTTGGCAACCAGTTCTTTCCTGGCGAAGACGTGGAAGAGATAAGCCGGAAGCTCGGGCAACTCATGCTGGCGCCAAGCCGGTAACCCTCCCACGACCCGCCTCGCCTGTTGATAGCTTCACCCGGAATGCGGTGCTGGCCGCGTCTCTAGCGGGGATTTCTCTATCCACAGCTTGTGGGCCATTATCCACAGAAAACCACCACATATAGTGTATTTTGTATTGACAAACCCCAGGTTTAGTTATATAAAGCCCCCGTAAAGACGAACCCGGCTGAACTTAGGACCTGCCTTTTCAGTAGGCAAGAGAGAGCCACCAGGCCATGATCATGGATTCATCCGTAGCGCTTCTTCGTTCTCCGCGGACAGCCAGGCAGCAACCCCTGACCTTGCCGACATTGTTCCGAGACTCATCGGGCTGTCTCACACTGATCGCCCCCTTGGTGTCTTCCGTCCTTATTTGAGCGGCAGCCGGTTGTCCGACGGACGCCAACGTGCAGATATGAATTCTTGTTATCAGGGAGGAGCACTGTGAGAATCGAGCGCAGATTTACGCGGAATGGCCAGAGTCCCTACGAAGGCATTCAGTTCGTGAAGCGTTCCTCAGAGATCAGGAATCCCGACGGCTCGACGGTGTTCAAGTTGGACAATATCGACCTCCCTGAACGCTGGACGCAGTTGGCGGTGGACATCCTGGCCCAGAAGTATTTCCGCAAGGCGGGCATCCCCCAGGTCAGTAAGG
>JAHRHE010000054.1 GCA_020027965.1 Nitrospirota bacterium
CAGCTTTGTGGGAGAGTTCCTGGTCCTGGTCGGAACCTTCGCCTGGAGCAGGCCTGCCGCGGTGGTCGCGGCGCTCGGGATCATTCTGGCCGCCGTCTACCTCCTCTGGATGGTGCAGCGCGTGGTGTTCGGCATGCCGGATGTCCACCCCAAAGCGCCGCTCGCAGATCTGAACTGGTGCGAGATGGCCACCTTGGTGCCTCTGGTGGTCCTCGTGTTCTGGATCGGATTCTTCCCGAATCCGGCCTTGGAGAAGATGCATGCCAGCGTGAACCACTTGATCGAGCACGTGGACGAAAGCCGGCAGGCAGTCGCCGGACAAAGTTTCAATGGTCAGTGGTCAGTGGTCAGTGGTAAGGCTCAGCGGACTACGGACCGCTTGCTCCTGGACCATCAACCTCTGACCACAGACCACCGACCATTCATCATTGAGCCATGACCCTCCCTCTCTCCGATATCTTCGCGGTGCTTCCCGAGCTGATCGTGGTGACGGCCGCCTGTCTGGTGCTGGCGCTGGACCCCCTGACCCCGTCTGCCCGGAAATCGTGGCTGGCCTGGCTGAGCCTGGCCGCGCTGGTCGCTTGCTTCTGGATCTCTGCTTCCCAGATGGGCGTCACCGTGCTGGCCTTCAGCGGCCTGGTGATCCTGGACCCCTACGCCGGCTTCTGGAAGCTCCTGCTCTATGTCGTCACCGGGCTCACCATCCTGTTGTCTCTGGCATATCTCAAGGAAGAGCGGATCAACCTTGGGGAGTATTACGGCTTCATTCTTCTCTCGCTCTCGGGCATGATGATCATGGTCTCAGCCGCCGATCTGCTGACGATCTATCTGGGCATCGAGTTGATGTCGATGTCGCTCTACGTGCTGGCCGGCTTCAAGCGGTTCGAGGAGCGCTCGCTGGAAGCTTCGGCCAAGTACTTCGTCCTCGGCTCCTTCTCCTCCGGCATCCTGCTCTACGGCATCTCGCTCCTCTTCGGCGTGGCAGGCAGCACCCGCCTGCAGCCGATCGCCGCCGCGGTCGCCATCCGCGGATTCGACGACCCGCAGCTCCTGATCGCGATGATCCTGCTGGTGGTCGGGTTCGGCTTCAAGGTCTCCGTCGTCCCGTTCCACATGTGGACACCGGACGTCTACGAAGGCGCCCCCACCTCCGTCACCGCCTTCATGGCCGTGGCCTCCAAAGCAGCCAGCTTCGGGGCCTTGCTCCGCGTATTCCTAGAGGGTCTCGGCGGATTGAAGGCAAACTGGTATGTCTTGTTTCTCATCGTCTCCGTCGCCACCCTGATTCTGGGCAACGTGGTGGCGATCGTTCAGACCAATATCAAGCGGATGCTGGCCTATTCCAGTATCGCGCACGCCGGGTATGCGCTCATCGGCATGGTCGTGGCCGGACAGACGGAGGCGGGCAGCGCGGTGCGGTCTCTCGGGGTCTCCAGCGTCATGCTGTACCTCGCGGTATACGCCTTCATGACCCTGGGCGCCTTCACGGTGGTGGCCCTGCTGCGAAAGGGCGGGCTGGAAGGAGAAGAGATCGAGGACTTTACCGGGCTCGCCAAACGGCAACCGTTGGCGGCCCTCCTGATGCTGGTGTTCATGGCGTCGCTGGCCGGCATTCCGCCCACGGCCGGCTTTATCGGTAAATTCTACGTGTTCCTAGCCGCCGTCAAAGCAGGGCTCGCCTGGCTGGCGGTCGTGGCGGTGCTGTTTGCCGCCGTGTCGGCCTATTACTACCTGCGGGTGGTGATGGTCATGTACATGCGGGACCCCGAGCCTGCCGAGGGGCCTCTGCCTCGGCTCGCCACCTCCCCGGCCCTGACCGTCGTTCTCGCCAGCACCCTCGGCGGGGTGGTCCTACTCGGCCTCTTCCCCAACGCACTCGTGTGGGTGACGAGCTTTGCCGTGCTCATCCTCAAGTGAATGGTTGATGGTCAGGGGACAGCTCCACACAGACCACCGACCACTGATCCCTCGACCGTGCTCGGGATCACCCTGAGCCTGTCCCTCGGGTTTCCTCGGGACCCTGAGGCCCTCGAAGGGTCGAAGGGTGACCATTTCCCATTGACCTGTTCCCCGAATGACGGCATCCTAGAGCCATGCGTGCCTTCTTCCGAGTACTGGTCGGTGCGGTCTCCGACTTCCGGCGCCACGGCTGCATGAGCCTGGCAGCCTCGCTCGCGTTTTTCATGCTGCTGTCTTTTTTCCCCCTCGTGTTTATCCTGCTCTATGTGATCGGGTTCTTCGTCAGCCAGGATCAGATCGGGTATGACTTCCTGCTCAACTTCCTGGAAGGATTCTTTCCCAGCCTGGGCGCGCAGCTGGCCGAGGAAGTCAAACGGGTGGCCGCCGAACAGGTGGTGCGGCATGTGGTGCTCCTGACCTTTGTATGGTTCGGATTGCTGGTCTTCTATGAAGTGGACTACGCGGTCAACGTCGCCTTCGAGACACAACAGAAACGGCACCCGCTGCTCTCGGTTCTCGTCTCGGTCGCCTTCCTCGGTCTCCTTGAGCTCCTCCTGATCATGTCATATCTGGTGACGCAGGTCCTTGATAGCATGGTCCTCCACGCGCCTCGCATCGCCGGCATTGATCTGGTCGCGGTCGTCGCTCACCAGGTCCTTCTCTCCTATGTGCTGCCCTTCCTGCTGGTCCTTGTCCCGGTCATCTGTCTGTACCGGTACGTGCCGCACCGACGACCAGCCTGGCTTCATGCCGCCGCGGGGGCCCTCATCCTGACACTGCTCTGGGAATTCGCCAAGCATCTGTTCAGCCGATTCGTCCCCAGTCTCACCGTCTACAGCCGAATGTACGGCTCCATGATCGTCGTGGTGCTCTTCCTGCTCTGGGTGTATTACTCAGCGGCGATGCTGCTGTTCGGGGCCGAAATCATTCACCGCCTGCAGACCCGCCGCGAGCGGCGGGCGGCGGCCTGAAGTGACGCGTTTCCATGACCATGGAGGCCTTTTTCTGGCACCTCTAGGCGTTCCGCGGTAGAATTGCGGGCGTTGACCTCTTGAGCAGGGCTCACGCGTCCTGCTGATAACATGCTGATAACAACGGCCAGGGGCAGACCTGCGTATCCCGGCCACAAGGAGCTTCCGTACGCATGGACCAGGACGGGATCATCTTAGCCGGGACGATTGCGGCTTTCCTCGCGGCCGTCCTGTCGATCACGGACAGGCTGCTGACATTGAAGGATCGCCTGCACTCGAGCAAGGAACACAAGTCGCCGGCCAAGGAAGAGCGGGCGCCCGCTGATCAACCGAAGAGGGCCGATCGTCCGACCGGCAAAGTGCTGCAGGTCTCCTCCTATCTCCTCCTCCAGGAAGTGGCCGTGATTGTCTCCGCCGGGGTCCTCCTGAATTATCTCGGTCTTGTGCTCAGTTTTCGCCTGCAGAGCATCCTGTATCTCGACATGACGGGCACGGCGCTCGCTGCCTTTCTCCTGGGCCCCTGGTGGGGCGCCATCGTCGCGCTGATCTCCAATTCCCTGGTCAACTGGGTGCTCTATCCCGAACCGGGAGCGGACATCATTATTTTCCCCTGGTCGCTGGTTAATATGACCGGAGGGTTTTTCTGGGGACTCATGGCGCGCGGGGCCGGGTTCAGGAAGTACCTGCGGTCCACCCGGGGTTCTGCCCTCTCCCACCTCTGGTATCTGTTCAGTTTCGGCATGCTGGGTGCCTGCGTGATGAGTGTCCCGGGCACCTTCGTGCAGGCTGCCCTGTCGGAGCAGACCGTGTTTGCGCTGAACCCGGAGGTCGCCACTGCCGTTCAAGGGACGGTGGCGGCTCTCCAAGAGTCGCTGCAATATCAACTGCAGACCGTCTTCGGCGTGGCCTGGGGTGACAGTGCGGGGTGGGCCATCCTCAACTGGTTCCAGAACTGGCTCCGCTACATTCCTGACAAAACGATCAGTGCCGCCATCGCACTCGCGGTCCTGAAGTATGCCTTCCCGCTGTTCGAGCGGGAGCTGATCCACGGAGGGCCGGGCAAGCACCGTCTCCGTGACACCTGGTCCGCGCCCGTGTTCCTGGGTTGCCTCTACGCATATTCCTTCCTCGCGCTGCTGCTGGCGGACGAATACATGAGCGCCCAGTACTGGCCTCTCTGGTCGGCGCCATGGGTGATTGTCGGGGTCGGCGTCATCTGGCTCCGGCGCTATGGTCCGTCCGATGACGCCGTGCGCCAGGCCTGCGCCGGCCGCTACGAACGCTACTACCGGGCGTTGAAACCGCTGGAGCGGGAGCCTGTCTACGAGTTCTGCCGGCGGCTCACCCTGGCCACGCTGACTTCGAGCGTGTTCTTTGCCCTGTGTCTCACGGTCCTGCTGGTAGACTTTTACCGGGTCGCATTTAACTTCTTCTGCGTGGTATACGGATTTCTGCTTGCCGTGTATCTCATCCGTGTCGCGATCTCGCAGAACCTGTCGATGGCGCGCGCCGATGAATAGACTTTGCAGTCGAAAGGCATACCGTCGATAGTCTTCAGGTCGTCTAGAGACATTATGATGCCGTTCATGACTCGAGGGCTCCTGGTCACCCTGCTGTGCCTCGCGACGGCGTGCGCCGCCCTTCCGACCACCAGCCGAACCGGAAAGGTTCATGAGATTACAATCGCGGAAGGAATTTCTCCTCGAGACCTGGAGGTCCAGCCTGGCGACGAGGTGCGGTGGGTCAACCGGCGGGGGGTGCCCGTGTGGGTCTACTTCTTTCGCGATTCCCCGGATGAGCTGTCCTGCCAGCGCGGGTTCTCCTATGACCTTGGAACCGAAGAGGTCGCCAAGATTGAACCGGATCAATCGGTGAGTCTGTGCTTTGCGAATGCAGGTGCCGTGGAATTCCTGGTCCAGCGGCAGCCCACCATTCGCGGCGGCGTCGGCGAGGGAGGTAACAAGATTCCCGGAGCCATGCCTGGGGTCGTGTTGGTGGGGAGCCCTCCGAAGCGATAGTCCACCCCGTGAAGCCTTGCAGACTTTTCTTTAGCGACAGCCTTCCCTGCGATCCCGCAGCCTATAACCGAAGCTCTCCGCAAGCCGTACCCTCGAGCCGATCATTCGGGTATACTGAGCAGCATGCGACACCGAAGGCTGCCCGTCCTTCTCAGCACCTGCACCATCCTATTCGCCGGACTGGTCGCCGCCGGGGACGGAGCGGCGCAAGTCATCCGGTCTGGCCCAGGCGCCTGCAAGGCCATCGCGTTTACCTTCGACCTGTGCCCGGTCCGGGAGGGCAAGGGGTATGACGCCCCGTTGATCGACTCGTTGATCGCCAGCCGCATGCCGGCCACGTTTTTCCTATCCGGGCGATGGATGGCAACGCACGATGCCGAAGTGCGGGCGCTGCTGGCCGTGCCCTTCTTCGAAATCGGCACCCACGGTCAGGTTCACGCCCATCTGTCGGCGCTGGACGCGGATCGTCAGCGGGCTGAAATCCAAGGTCCGGTCACGCGACTCCGGACGGAGTACGGGAACCAGGCCACGCTCTTTCGCCCACCCTATGGAGAATATGATGATCTGACCGTGGAGGTTGTCCGATCGCTGGGGCTGCAGTTTGTCCTCTGGAATGTAGTGTCCGGAGATCCGGACCCTCGCCTCTCGAGGACGCGGATGCGCGAGTCCATCCGAGCCGCCGTTCGGAACGGCAGCATCATCGTGTTCCACGCCAACGGGAAGGGACCTCACACCCGCGCGGTGGTGGAAGACCTCTATCAGGATCTGGTCGTGAACCTAGGCCTTCAGCCGGTGACCGTCACCGAGTTATTGAAGGGATGCGAGCCTGAGCGAAGCCATGACACAGTCGAGCGAAGCCGGTAGCCCGCACACCATCAGGCCGTACGATGAGGGCGACCGCGAGGCTGCGGTCCGGATGCTGGCGGGCTCGGACCCCTGGAAAACGCTGGGCTACACCGCGACGGACTTGGACTCCCTGTTTGACACCATGCCGCAGGGTCGAGAGGCGATCGTCATCGAGCACCATGGCAACGTCGCCGGCCTGGCGCTGCTGCGCCAGAAGTTTCTCATGGGAGACTACCTGGAGTTGCTGGTCATCGCCCCGACAGCCCGCGGCAAGGGGCTCGGTCGCGCCCTCCTGACATACCTGGAAGGTCTCGTGTTCGCCCGCGCCAAGAACCTCTTTGTCTGCGTCTCGGACTTCAACAAGGAAGCCCGGCGGTTTTACCAGAAGCACGGCTACCAGGAAATCGGGCCCATACCGAACTTCCTGATTCCCGGCTCCGCCGAGATCCTGCTGCGGAAGACGGCCGGACCCGTAAGGAAGAGCTGATGGCTTATCGCGAATGGCGTATGGTCCGAGGCAAAGACCAAGCAGGGCCTATCCCTTTCCTGCCATAAGCTATACGCCATCGGCTATACGCTCTTAGCTGGAGACGAGCGATGCGCGTGAAGAAACTGCTCCATACCCGGATGCGGGTCAGTGATATGGACGAGACGATCACGTTCTACACCGATGTCCTGGGGCTCGAGGTCATGGAACGGAAGACCTCTCCCAGGGGCTCGCACCTTGCCTTCCTCAAAGTGCCCAACAGCGAGGAGCTGATCGAGCTGTGCAGCTTTCCGCCGAGCGGCCCGGTCAAGGTCCAGGAGGACCTGGTCCACCTGGCATTTGAAGTAGACGACCTGGACGAGACCATCAGGACGCTCAACTCCAAGCACATCAAGATCACCGACGGCCCGACCCGCACCTCCTCGGGTAGCCGCTTTATCTTCATCGACGCCCCCGATGGCTACGAGGTCGAGCTGATCGAACGGCCGCCTGGAACAGCGCTGGTCTAGCTCCTGCCCGCTTGCTCCATCGATCAGGCGCGCCGTACAATTGACCTATGCCGATTTCAGTGCCGATCTCCGCAGAACTTCAGTTCAAGTTGCAACACCTGCCCTCGCAGCCCGGCGTGTATCTCATGAAGGGTGCTCGGGGCGAGATTCTCTACATCGGGAAGGCCGCGGTACTGGCCAACCGGGTGCGATCCTATTTCCAGAAAGGCGGCGACCAGACGCCCAAGACCGCTCTCATGCTCAGCCAGGTGGCCGACATCGAGACCATCGTGACGCGGTCCGAGCTGGAAGCTCTCATACTCGAGAGCAACCTGGTCAAGCGTCACCGCCCCCGCTTCAATGTGGTCCTGCGCGATGACAAGCAGTACCCTTATTTGCGCTTCCCGGTGAAGGAGAACTTCCCGCGCCTCTCGATCGTCCGCCGTGTCCAGAAGGACGGCGCGCTCTACTACGGCCCCTACGTGCCGGCCGGCGCGCTAAGGGAGACGCTGAAGGTCATCCGGAAGGTGTTTCCGCTGGCCACCTGCGAGATCGAGATTGACGGCAAGGCTGAACGGCCTTGTCTCGAGTTTGAGCTCAAGCGCTGCATGGCCCCTTGCGTGGGTTACCAGTCCCGTGAGGAGTATCATCAGATTGTCAAGCAGGTGCGGCAGTTCCTGGAAGGGCGGGATAGCGAACTGCTGGATGGCCTGCGAGCGGAGATGCAGGCGGCGGCCGACCGCGAGCAGTTCGAGGAAGCGGCCCGGCTGCGGGATAGAATTCATAAAATTGACCGCACCCTGGAAAAACAGCGGGTGGCCCAGACGACATCCACCGACCAAGACGTGATCGGCCTGGTCAAGCAGGGCACGGCGGTGGACTTGCAGATGCTCTTTGTTCGTGGCGGCCTGCTGATCGGGCGCAAGGATTTCTTTTGGCCGGCGGCGGCCGATGCCTCGGACGAGGAGCTCGTCCGGTCCGCGATCGAGCAGTTCTACAACAAGGAGGTCCTCCCGCCGAAAGAGCTGCTGGTCCCCACGCAACTTGGTGAAACCGGTCTGCTCGAAGCGTGGCTCTCCGAAAGAAAGGGAGAAGCGGTTCGGATCGTCTCGCCAGAGCGCGGGGCCAAGCATCAGCTCCTGTTGCTGGCGGAGGAGAACGCTGCCGCCGCACTGGCCGGCCACTTGCGGGACGAGGAGACCGATCGCCTGGCCGCCGAGGAGCTTAAGCGACTCTTGCGTCTGCAGCGGGCCCCCCGCCGAATCGAAGGCTTCGATATCTCCAACACCATGGGTGATCAGTCGGTGGCGTCGATGGTGGTGTGGGAGGACGGGCAAGCCAAGAAATCCGACTACCGGAAGTTCCGGATCAAGACGGTGGAGGGCGCCAACGACTTCGCCAGCATGCAGGAAGTCATCATCCGTCGCTACGGGGAAGCTTGTGGTGAGCCCAGTCGAACCACCGACCTTCCTCTCCCCGACCTGATCCTCATCGACGGCGGTCTTGGTCAACTGGCTGCCGCCATGGAGGGTCTGAAGAAGGTCGGGCGCTCCGGCCTCCCCATCCTCGGACTGGCCAAGGCTCGCGGCGAGCGGAACGGTCGCGACAAGAAGGACGAGCGCGTCTTCCTGCCAGGCCGGAAGAATCCCGTTGTCCTGGCTCCCTCGTCGCCCGCAACCCACCTCCTCCAACGGATCCGCGACGAGGCGCATCGCTTCGCCATTACTTTCCACCGCAAACTGCGGGGGAAGGCCCTGGTGGCCTCACGTCTGGACCAGATCATCGGGGTAGGCGAGATCAGACGGAAGCGCTTGCTTCGGGAATTCGACTCCCTGGAACAGGTCGCCGCGGCCACCGATGAGAAGCTCAAAGAGGCGGCCGGGGTAGACGCCAAGACCGCCGCCGAAATCCGCAAGGCCCTCTCCTGACCGTCTTGCCTGGACGCATCCCTCTCGCTTCCTTACGGATGTTCTGGGCCTCTATCCTTTCAGATACAGCCGTCATCTGTTGAGATACAAATTTGAACAGCCTGGTGGGACAACCGGCATTGTCTCACTGTTTATGATCGGTGAAATTTCAACACGGAAGCAAGGGGTTCGGTGAGCCTTTGCGGACCTGCCTACGTATTCTACCAGACTGGCATAGTGCTTGCTGAAACACGTGACGATGACGTTTGCCTAACCTTCGGCGGCGTCCGCATGGCGGAGGGTGCCTGCCTCGCACGTGGTGTTGTGTCCTCGATCCTGGTAGACTCGGCGATCCAAATGCGGCAAGCCATTATGGAGGGTCTCCGATGAACCTGACCCGTCTTCTCTCACTCAGTGCAGGGCTCGCGCTCCTTGTGGGTTGCGCGACGCCGGTCGAAGTCAAGCAAGCGCTGGCCACCAAAGACCAGGCCTACGGCGACAATCAGCAGCTGATGGAGCAGTACCGCGCCCTGGTCGAAAGCGCCAACTCGCGCTATATCAACTGGCACCGCTACCTCAAGCAACTCGAGATGCTGGATCTGGCGGTGGAATGGGCAACCACGAATCCTGAGCCCTCAGGCGGCGAGGCAGGCGCCAAGTACGCCGACATCGCCAAAACTGTGCTTGGTGACAAGATCGTGGGCCTCGTCAATGAGATTCGCCTCAAAAAACTTCTACCCCGAAAGGGCAGTGACGGGAAGGAGATCTTTTCCGAGGGAAAGAATGAGGGCGATATGACCCGCCTCGTCCAGCGCCTTCCCGGCCTCGTGATGCAGATATCGGAGAAGGCTGACGCCGACGCCAGCAGCCTCACCAAGCAACTGGATCTGAGCGCGTTCGACGAGTACCGGACGAATGTCGAGGCCCTGCGCCGACTCAACGCCATGGTCAAACGCTATCTTGACATTGATGTCACCGTGAAACGGGATGACGTGAAGCAACTTGCTGACGCCATCAAGACGTTACGCTGAGTGGAACGGGTTTTCGAGAACGAGAGGAGTGGCGGCATGCGCACGTGGCAGACCATCGGTCTCATGGCTGTGATGATCCTATTGCCCGGTTCCGGATGCTCTTCCATCCATAGTGACGCGGTGCGGGAGCTGATCAAACGTGAAGGCGTGAAGATCGATGCCGCACAAAGGAACATTGATCTCTTTCAGGGCCAGACCGCACAGCGAATTGAGTTTATGCAAAAAGGCCTCAAGGACATAAATGAGCGTCTGAAGGAAATGCACAAGTCCGAGGCGAAGCACCAGCTCGTCTTTTCCTCCTACCAGAACGTCACGAGCAAGAAAGGCATCGACGCCTACGCCGTCGCCTACCTGATTGGAAAGATCTACTTGGCAGACCACGAAGGTCTCGAGAAGAAGGTGATGGATCAGTTTGGCGAAGATTTCGGCGCCCTCCAGGAAGCGGCTCAACGCCTGAGCCAATCATGGAAGTCCCTCGCATCCCTGCAGCATCAGATCAAGAACTATGCGAACAAGTCTGCCCTGGCATCGGTGGATCCTGAGTTTATCGCAGCGATCGTGGAACAGGTCCCCGCAGGTTCGGAGTCGATCAAAACAGTCCTCGAGCACTCCAGGACCGTCAATGATGCCCTCGATGAGGCGGCGACCTTCAGCTTCCTGAAAGGCCCTACTCTCCAGCGAGGACGCTCGCTGACGGGGGATCTCATCGAATTGCTCGAACGCATCAAGAAGGACTGAGTCGGCAGGGTCAGGACGATGCGACCAGCGGGAGGCACGTATGAGCGTTGCAACCACCATCAAGGGCGTTGTTGATGTTCTCAGAGATCGAGACACCCTCGTCGACGATATCACCGGCGAAGCTGAGACGGCGGCTGCGGAGCTGAAGAAACTGGCCTCCAGGCTGAGTGCGGCTCGGAGTGAGACCGAGGACTTGCTCGACGAGCTGACGACGGTTCAATTCGCGGTAGCCGCGAAGCCCACGACCAAGGCCGAACAACAGAGCCTGCTCGCTAAAATTGCCGACGTCAGCAAGGATATTCAGGAATTCAAGGCATTCCCGCAGATCACTCGTCATCTCTATGCGCAGCGCACGGAACTGTACTTGTTGCTGTCGAACACCTTTAATGATATGGCACGGAAAATCGTGGCCTTTACAGATCAGGACGTGGATGACCTGAGGCCGCTCCTCCGGCGCGCCGCGCTGGATGCCGAATCACGGAAACAGAAGGCGCACCTGCTGGACGCAGCGATCCAACTGGCAAAGATCGCGTTCAGAGTGGCCACGAAGCTGGCAGCCGCGTGAGGAGATCCAAGGGCCGGCATTGCATTGATACGGACGGCTCACGGCGCATAAACGGCAACCTTGACGCTGCTCGGTGTGGTGCTCTTATCATCCGGGAGGGAGTCCTATGTGGTCACCGCTGAGGACGACGCTTGGGAGATCATCGTGGCTGGTCTTGCTCGCCTGCATCGTACTCGCGGGCTGTCCGGGACCGACGCCTCCGCCCGGTCCTCCTGCCCCGCCCCCGGCGACGCCTGTGATCCACCAGCTCCAAGTCAGCCAGCACACGTCCCTCACCCTGACCGATGCGGGCGCTGATACGATTCTCATCGACGCCGCGACCGTGGCTCAGACCACCGATGGGCCTGGGGACGTGGCATGCGTGGTCGGAGTGTCGCGCAATGGAGGGCTCACGACATTTCCAGCGCCGAGCATCATCAACAGCTCCGCCGAGTTGAACGACGTGTTGGCGCTGCCGGGCAACGTGAAGGTGGTCAACCAGATTAACTGGTGTGGCGGCTTCGCCCCGAACATTATCGGGTGCGCCCCGATCCCCGGCACGTCGTTAGCGGTGGTGCGATTCACGGCCAATCAGGAGGGGATCTTGTGGCTCCACGAATTCGGACATAACAAGGGATTGAACCATCGCAACGATCCCAATGCGGTCATGAATCCGGTGATTGCGCCCACACGACGCTTCGTGGACACAACCGAGTGCAACGCGTACCGCGCACCGTAGTCGGACCGGAGCCGGCCGGCGTGGAATCAAGCTCTGGGCAAGCTCACGCGGAGGACGAAGCCATGAACAGTCGTTGGTTGACATTGCTGATGTGTTGTCTTGTGCTGTCGGGGTGCCAGGCTACGAAGTACGATTTGGCCGCGCCGACGCTGGGGGCCGGCGCCTCGGCCCTGCCGATCCAAGATTTTGCTCGGCAAACGTTCATTCACGGTGTGCCTTACGAAGAAGCCAGCCGATATGACGGGAGCGCCGTGCCGGTCCTGTTGAACATGTTGGAGGATCCCAAGGAGGAACGCTATTGGGCCAACATCGTGATTACCCTTGGGATGATCGGGGATGAACGGGCGGTGGATCCTTTGATCGGCTTCCTCTCAAAAGAGGAGCAAGAGCCGCTGTCTCACGCCCGCTATACGGCCAAATCCAGCGTCCCGATGGCCTTGGGGTACCTGGTCAACAAGAGCGGCAACAAAAAGGCGTTGGCCTACCTGAAGGATCACGTCTACCCGGATGGCTGGGGCAAAGATCAATTGAAATGGCAGAGTCCGTACCACGCCAACAAGGAGGCACGTGACCGGCAGTTGAGCACGATGGCCGTTCTGGGATTGGCTCTGTCCGGGCATCCGGAGGCGAAGGAAGCGTTGCGCGACATGAAAAAGCCCGCGACGACGGACGCGGCAATAAAATTTCAGGCCCAGGTCGGCGGGGTCGTGGACGAGGCGCTCGCGGCCAATGAAGCGATCGCCAAGGATGGATTGGCAGGCTACTACCGGAAAGCCACGCCGTGAAAGGGAGAACGGATGGGCCGTTGGCCCCTCCCGGTAGAATTTGTCGGTTGTCGGGCTTCGCATTGAAGACCACGATTCCCTCATTCACGTCGATTGACTGCGCAGTATGATGGCGCTAGACTGCTCGGGCGATTCCATCGGCTGCTTGATCAAGGGTGGCACGGCTTCGGCATTCGCAGGGGAGATAGATTGGTGATTCGCCGGTTGAAGCACATCCCTCTTACGTTAGCGCTGGTCTTAGCCGGGCTCCTGTCGATTGCGGTTCAGAGCGGGTGCGCCGTTCTGACGCAGTCGCAGGTTGACGAGGTTGCCGCGTTTGCCAAGGCAACCCATCATTACGGCACTCTGCCGGGCGAACCAATCCGCATCTATGGCAAAGTGGCGCGGCTCGACCGGATGCTGATTGTGTCGTCCCGCAACTTCACCGACGAGGATGCGAGGAAAAAAGCGTGGGACGAAATCGAAAAAGCCTACCAGGTTGAGCCCGCGTTCAGGGAGGCAGGCTCACAGGCTGACCAGGCTCTCTCGGTTCTCGACACGTACGTGAGTCTGCTCTCGACCCTGACATCCGATGAATTCAACGTCTCGCTCGACAAAAGCGCGACGGAACTGAGCGAGTCGCTTGATAAAGCAATCAAGACGTACAATGGAGCCTTCAGAACGCCGAAACAGAAGGCGGAGTTGAAACCCATTGGAGCCACGGTGGCCCAGGCGGTGGCTGGAGCAGGCGGCATCTTCATCCGCTACCGACAGGCCCAACTGTTGAAACAGCACGTCAGGGAGGGAGACCCTTTGGTGGCAACGTTGATGGGCGACGTGCAGGAGTTGGTCCTGCAGGTCGTGAAGCCGCACCTCGAACGGCTTCGCGGCAGGTTGAAGGATGATTTCACAACGGCCGCCCAAAGAGCGGAGAAGCTCCCGCTGGCGACCGTTGTTACAACAGCAGAGGCGATGGAGAACCTCGAGAAAGCTAGCCAACTCTGCGACGCTGCCGCCGGTTCGGCGAAAAGGTATGCCCAAGCCCACGCCAAGCTGGCACAGGCACTGACCGAACGACGGCACCTGAAGCAGCGTATCGAGGAGATTCAAGTGCTTGCTGATGAGATCAAAGCGGCGTGGGGGCTGAGTAGGCAATTGAGGCAGTAGCGCACTCTAGTCTGGACAGTGCGCGAGGAACCCTTGAGGAACGGCTATGGCAAATACCGAGAGAATGAACACGCTTCAGATCGTCAGGGTTGCGAGGCAAGCGGTTGACAAGGTTCGGAAGTTGCCCGATTTGACGCCTGCGCAGCAGAATCTCGTCGATAGCGCGTATTCGACTCTTGTCGACATCGAAGATACGCTTGTCCTTGAAGACATCAAATCCAGCGTCAAAGCCCTCGAGGATGGAGCAGACGAGTTGGGTGAGCTCACCAATCGGATGAAGAAGTCTATCGACAAGATCAAGAAGATTGCCGGCACGGTCGATAAGGCTGCTACCGCGGTCGGCGCGCTGGCAAACGTTGTCTCCACGGCTATGAGCGCCGGGATCCTCTAGCTGCTGCTCCTCAATCGCAAACGCGGACTGTAGATCTCACAGCCCCGATCACACGTTTCCACGGGTCATCCTGCATGGGCACGCGGTTCACATCAAAGAGCTGAGTGTTCCTCCAGTAGCCTTCAAGGGAAACCGAAAATGAGAGAGAGCCGAGTCGGGTCTCGCGATCAGGCATCGCGATAAGGGCCCCATAATGGTCCGGCTTGAAAGGGAACTCCAACACTGCTGGTAGGTATCGTGAGCGCAAATACCAGCGCTGCACCAACTCGCTATGACGAGCGCCGTGCAAGCCAAGGGCTACCTGCGCCGTTGCCAGAAAAGGTGGACCCCCGCCTGGCCTCCGCTCGGTCCCTCCTAATCAGGGTCCTGCTTGGCGATGGACAAGGAGGGTCGGACCGACCGTCAGCCATGCGGCCGGGCCTTGTACCGCCTGATGAGGCAGGTGCGCGACGTACCAGAACACGACGTCCCGTTCCTGGACGCTGTCGTTATCCCCATAGCCGAGCTGGCCACAAGCTCCGAACTCCCAGGGCTTGTCCTCCAATATGTTGTACTGCCGCACCCCCACGTCTATCTTGGCAAAACCATCGTGGACCCCGTCCCGGTCGGCACTATCCGGTGGGGCGCTGGGGTCCTTGCCCGGAATGATCCAGACTCCATCCCCGGTCTCTGCATCACGGACAAACCACAACTGTTTCTTCGCAGGGTTCTTCTCGTCATTCACTTCATTTGTGTACTTGCGCCAGCCAGCTCCCCAACCATAGTCGTCTGCGCCCTGATCGTAGACGAATACCTGCTCTTTCCTGTTCTTTTCATCCGGATTGAAAGTGATATCCAGTCTCCAGTAGGGATGGTGCCGGTGGGTCGTCCGGCACGAGAGCCCCCGACTCTGGATGACAGGTTGGATCCGCCCATCCTCGCTCAAGTACCACCCTTGATAGATGTGGTATTCCCCGATTTTGGCGTAGCCGACGACCTCTAGCCATTTCATGCCGCCTGACGTGTATTCCTTCAAGCACACCGGCTTTTTATCGCAGTCCATGACGGGTCTCAGGTGCTTCCACTTGATCCGGTCCTGAAAGGGTCCACACCGGCCCGTTTTCTCTCGAGGGCCCCACGTCCAGGGCTTGTACCAGCTGAACCCCTTGTCATACTCGACACGAATCACGGGCACGCTGGCCTTCGCCAGGACGAGTTTCCCCTTATAGAAGACGTCACGGATCGCGACGCCCGTGTTTTCTCGCACTTCCCAGGTGAGCCTCCACTCTCCCCACTCAACGGGCGCCGAGACCACCTGGGCCAGGGCCGGTGTGGTGGCACCCAGAAGAGAGAGTATCGTCAAGCCAAGTAACGCGCGTCTCATGCGATCAGGTTCCTTTCACTGTCTCGGGCGCTCCGCTTCCGGGCCCGCGTCGAGCACCTTCTGGATAGTCAGATCCACGATTGCCCAGTGTTGGGGATCTCCTTCTTCGCCCTGCGAATAGGTGAGCAAGAGCACCCGATTGCCGTACCCGGGATCATTGAGGAATGAAGTCCAACTCGTGAACCAGTCGGAGCCCCCAGGGATCAAACCGCGATGGGGCTCCCAGAGCAGCCCGTGCGGCTGAAGACCCTCCAGCTTCCCTTTGAGATCCTGATGCTGCCGAGCCAGCGCGTCGGCGTCCTGAACCTCTTCGTCTCCTTCAGGAGGCTCCTGCCCTTTTGGCATCCGCGTGACACGCTCTACTTTCTCCCCACGCAGGCAGACCTGGACACCAACATTGTTCTTGTAGCTGTAATAGGTCAGGAGCACCAGCGGTACTGATGGTGTCGAAGCGGATTGTTTGGCAGAGGGAACGGGACCGGCGCATGGTCCTTGGTCGCGATCGAGCCGTTCTGAGGCAACAAGGGCGTGGTGTTTGACATCTCCCTTGCGGACTCCGATCTCCTTCAGCACATCGGGATGCTGCGCGGCGACCTGCCGGAGTCGGGCTTCCTCCTCATCCGATAGGGCGGTGGTCTGGGTCGTTACCGTCAGCTGAGTCGGACTGGTGTCCGCCTTGGGAATGAGCCGGCCGCCGACGAGCGCTAACTCCAGCGTGCGCGCGTCTGGCAGTTTGCCAGAAAGCTGGCTCTTCTTGACGTCCGTCTCATTCTCAGTGAGCCCGAAGCTGCCGACCCCGTCGGTCCAGCGGGCGCAGCCCGTTTGAAGGGCAAGCAACGTGAAGGCGAGGAAGGCGAGAGGGACCCTTCTTCGTTCAATCCCCATGGCGAGGCCGTCCTTCCGTGGTGAGTCTGCGAGATCCTAGGGGGCTCTTAAGATGCGCCCTCCCTCGACCCGAGTCAAGCAGGGTTCCCGCACCACCGCCATTCCTAGAAATGAGGCGATCAGGAGCAGCTTGAATCGACAGAGGGTGGCTTGCTTTCCTACAATTCCTCGCCGTGTCTTTCGTCCAACTTCCTGCGCCGTGACATCCCTGCTTTCCTCAAACAGTAAGCATTGGCCATCAACCCTTCACCATTAGCCCTTCTGTAAGAGGTCCCACGTTGAATATCGCCCATCCTTTCCATGCGGCTGTCGCCCCAACCCGCTTCGGCGGCGCTGCCGGCTGCCCGAGTGTCAGATTTCATTCAACTGCGCCAACAGTGCCGCGGAGTTCCAGAGCGTCTACTGCGAGGCTGCCGTCATGGTCCCCTTCTCGTCCCGCCAGTGCGGCGTCCAGGCCAGCGCCACCAACTTGACCGAAATATTCGCCTTGGTCGGCTTGAGCGCGACCGTTTCTAACCGTTCCGTCATGGGATCGTTCGCCCTTGCCAGGGAGTCGGCCTCGGACTTGAATTGAGCCTCGAGGTCAGCAAGCTGCCGATCAATCGCCGCGACGCTCTCCTTCGCCAGTCCGACATCCTTGGTATCCTTGATGGCTCGACCGGCTCCCCGGATCGCGGTCGTAGCCCGCCCGATAGTGGACGCCTTGATCCGCTTCCGCCCCATGAACGCGTCCAACAGGGTCGCGCCCACCGAGACGGCCGTCTGAATCTGACTTTGCTTGGCCTGCTCGGCTTCCCGCTCCACCGCCTGCTCGGCCCGGCGTCTGCGTTCCTGGAGCGCGGTGATCTTGGGCGCGTACTTCTGCCGCAGGCGCTCGACGGCCTGGTCACGCCGCTCGTGGGCTCCTTGCTGCAGCCTGACGCGAAAATCTCGCTCCGATTCACCCGGCTTGGAGATTTCGTTCAGGCTTGGGCTCTTCAAGAGCTCCACCTTCTGATTCCGATAGAGCCAGCCCGCGAACTCCTTGCTCCAGCCTTCATAGCTCTTCGCCTTTCCCGCCACAGCCGGCAGCTCGGCGAACTGCGCCCCGTCCCCTGGGGCCCGCTCAAGATCGGACACGGAGAGACTCACATCAGTCGCATGGTCCCAGTCGACCGGGACGGCCCCGCCAGCGATGGGAGCCAGCGCCGTCACGTCCTGCGTCAGGTCGACTCCTTTCTTGGCATCAGAGACTCGGATCTGGGCCGACCCGAGCGCCATCGGCTGGTAGGCCAGCGTCGCCCCGCGGGGCTGCTTGCCGCGGAGCGGGACGAAGTGCTGCGGCACATCCGGCGGCAACATCGGACGTGAAGCGTGATGCGTGAAGCGTGAAGCGTCCGCAGTCTGAGCGCCTCGCTTTCCCTTCCCTCTCCCCTCCGAGGGGAGAGGGCTGGGGTGAGGGGCTCTCGTCCCTGCGTCATGGCGCGGGGCCATGAGCGTTTTGATCTGTGTGCGCGTCAGCGGCCCCCGAAGGTACGAGAGCGTCCACCGGGTCTCGAACATGACCGGCGCATCCTCATGGACATTATTCATGAGAAAGATCCGGCTGCCCAATCCGGCCAGGAGCTGCTCCATGCTCTGCCGGTCGAATTTCTTCCCCGTGCTGGCCGAGGCGCCCTCCAGCCCTTCCAGGACGCGGGCCTTGTCCCGCTCGGTCTGCAAGCGACCGATGAACCAGGTCCCGGTGTTGGCGAGACCCTTGTAGTCCAGGTCCACCGGGTTTTGCGTGGCCAGGACCACCCCGACCCCGAAGGCGCGGGCCTGCTTCAGGATCGTGAGCAGCGGAGCCTTCGACGGCGGGTTGGCGACCGGAGGAAAGTAGCCGAAGATCTCGTCCATATAGACGATCGCGCGCAGGCTGGTGGTCCCGGACTGGGCGCGGATCCAGCCCAGCGTCTGGTTCAGCAACAGCGAGACAAAGAACATCCGCTCGGCGTCGTTCAGGTGAGCAATCGAGAAGATCGCGATCCGCGGCTTCCCGTCCGGGGCGTGCAGCAGCCGATCCAGGTCCAGGGCCTCGCCCTCCATCCAGGCCGAAAACCCCGGCGCGGCGAGCAGATTGTTCAGCTTCATGGATAAGGCGAACCGATCCTTGGACGGGAAGAACGAGTCGACGTCGAGCACGCCGACTTTGGCAACCGGCGGGGACTGAATCTGCTGGATCAGCGCGGCGAGATCCAGGTCTTGCCCCTGCTTCCAGAAGGAGTCCAGGATCGTCGCGATCAGGATATGCTCGCGGCTCTGAATGGGATCGGCCTCGATACCCAGGAGGCTCAAGAGGCTGGTGGTCGTGGTGCTGATGCGCTCCCGCAGTAATTCGGCATCGTCAGCCACGGGGCCGGCCGGCGCGGCGAACGACTTGAGGAT
>JAHRHE010000257.1 GCA_020027965.1 Nitrospirota bacterium
CTCTGCATCGCCGTGTTCCGTCTCGATGAGGCCGTCCAGCCAGGCGATCGCGTGCTTTCGCGACCGTTCCGCGGCGGCCCAGACTTCCTGTTGCCAGCTTGCGTGGGTGGCGTAGCTGATGTAGTTGCTCTTCATGACGAACGGATCGCGCATCATCCGCACGGGCGGACATTCCATGTCCATGCAGGGGACCGGAGACCGGTACGGGTCGTACGGCGGCAGACACATGTCGACCGGAGTGAGGTTCACGACGTCCTTTGTGTGCGTGACAAAGAACCCGTCACAGCAGAGCGCCAACGGCAGGTGCACGTCCGGCTCCTCGGAGACGATGTAGCCCTTCAGGATCCAATCATAAAAGTCCTGCGCGGTTTCGGCGTGCCAGACCAGCATGCCGGTGTTGAGCAAGTACGATACATTGGATCGGTAATCTTGCCCCGGCCCACATCGGGAAGTTTTCCATCGCGCGCATGGTACCGGGCCCTGCCGTGGTGGTGAAGACACGGGCGCCCCCGAAGGCCGCGCCGGCGCATTGGGACATCACGGCAAATTCGCTCTCACCACGGAAGTATTCCTTGATGTACCCTTCAGCGAACAGCTCTCCACACAGGGCGGCCGCCTCGCTCTGGGGTGTAATGGGATAGGCAATCATGACGTCTACATTGGCGCGCTTGACGGCTTCCTTGATGACTTCGCTACCGGTAAAGAACGACGGCGTGCGAGGAGCCTCGTTGTGATACCTTGACGCTCCCTTTCAGCTTCCGTACCCACTCGGCGAGCCGCATGATCTTCTCGACTGACGCGTCGCGGAAGGACAGCATCGCGTCTTCATGTCCGGCCTGCGCACACATGGCGATCGTGTAGCAGGAAGTTCCGCCGCGGATGATCTTCAGAGAGAGGTTGGCCTGATGACAATGTACGCCCACGAACATGCAGCAATCGATCTTGTTATGCCAGATGGTCAGATTCGGATGATTCGGGTTGATCTCCACTTCGGGGTTGATCTTCGGGTATTTGGGACGGTAATCCGGCATCGGAATCAACATGGCGCGCTGCTGCGGGGTGACACATTCCTTCAGGGTCTCATAGAGATGTCGAATGGCCGTCGCCTTTTTGGCCGCCTTCTCGTTCCACGCCCACAACACCAGCGGGCCGGGGAAAATCGTGGGAACCTTGGCCATCAGGAATTGGCGGGCAGCCTCTTCCAGCGCTTGCTCCTCCGGAACGATCACGCCATGGATGTGGCCTTCGCCCGGGTTCGGGAGGCGAATCCCCATGGAGGCCGCGGAGGGCGGCAGAAAGTGCTCCGGCCCTGGCATCACGCGGTATTGGCTCATGATCACCCGGGCTCCTCGGTTACCACAGGCAGGGCTTGACTCAGTCAAACGGTGACAGACGGTAACGGTCCGTTACTCTACGCTGCCATCCATAACTTATGCAAGCTCACAGAAGGCCCACGGCCTGGGGATTATGGGCCATCGACCCTTTCGGCAACTAGGCCTTTCGGACTAGCTTCCCGCGCGGGACATTTATCAATGGTGACGATGAGTTAAGTATCCAGTATAGAGGGTTTTCGCTCAGGTTGTCAACGCTTAGCCGGCGGCCTATTTTCACCCTGTCCACCAAGGGTGCGGGCAACGCACCCTTCCCTGTCATGGAAGCTCCCGGCAGGCCTCCTCCAAGCCCAGTTCGCAGGCCCGCTCGAAGTCGTTCCGAGACAGTCTTCCCTGCATCTGACGCTTATAGAGCTTAGCTCGAAGCAGGTAAGCCGGGCCATTGGTAGGATCGACGCCGACCACGGCGGAGGCGTCCTCCACCGCTCGGGGGAGGTCGCCGAGCTCCGTGTAGATTTGGCTCCTCAACAGGTAGGCGTCCTTCTGGAACGCGATCCAACTCTGGGGGGCCTCGGGCCGCAACACCTTGTCCAGTGTCGCGAGCGCCTGCTTCCATTGCCGTTTGGCGGCCTGTTTCTTAGCGAGGGTGGTTTGGAGGTCGATCAACCGCTGGCGGGCCGCATCGAAGAGCGGATCGAGCTGGAGGATGCGCTCGTAATCCGCGGCGGCCGCCTCCAGGTTCCGTTGCCATGTGAAGGCATCGCCCCGTCCCAGCAGCGCCCACGTGCTGGTCGGATCGAGTTTGAGTGCCTGCTCGAAATCCCCGCTCGCCCGCTCGACATAGCCATCCACCTCGGCCCGCTTGGCCTTCTTCGCGTAGGTCAGCGAGGCGACCCTCAAGAAGGTCTGACCGCGGACGACATACGCATCCGGGTTCAGCTCGTCGGCCGCGATTGCCTGGGAGGCCAACTCAATTTTCTGGGGAAGGCTCCGTGATTCCACGGCCAATCGCACGAGCTGCAGGCCGGTCCGGCGGCTTTTCAGAGCCTGAGCGGCGGCCCGTTGCTGCGAGTCGGGCTGACCGATCTGCTTGCGAAGCTGGTCCAGTTGGGTCTTGAGCTGCGTGTTCTCCGATTGGAGCTGGCGATGGTGTTCGGCGAGTTGCTCGTAGGAGTGAAGGCGCTTGACCGCCTCCTCGAGCTTCCCGAGATGAATCGTGGCCTTGATTTTCACGTAGAACACGAGGCGGTCGCCGTCCAGCGAGCGCCGTTTCTCCAGGATGTCGGTCTCGGTGACCGCGGCGGAAATCGTCCGGACACCGAGCGAGCTCAGACGTGAGGTGTTCCCCCCGGA
>JAHRHE010000055.1 GCA_020027965.1 Nitrospirota bacterium
TGGCCGGGAACGAGAAGGCTGACGGTCTTGAGATCCGGCACCGCTCGGTTCGCCGATCGTTCGACGTTGGTGGCCAAGTCCGCCGATGCCACATTCCCGACAACTCCGAGAAAGTTACCGATTGAGGGCACGGTAATGGGAAGCCCAGGCGGCACCAGTTGGGAGCCTTCCTCAACGCTGCAGTACCCCACACACTCCAGCACGATCGCACCGCGTAACGCTTGGTTGCCGGCCTTGAGATGGGCGGCATAGGCCAGGCTGCCCAGCATGTCTTCTTCTTCGAGGCAGAATCCGATGAATCGCACTTCCCGACTCAACGGCATGTCCCGAAGACTGCGGGCCACCTCCAGCAAGACTGCCAGCCCGCTGGCGTTGTCGTCGGCCCCAGGCGAACCCGGGACTGTGTCGTAATGTGCAGCGAGGAGCAGGGGGGGGCCCTCGTTCGGGGCGGGCGATCCGGCCGATACCGAGGGGGACAGCGCGGCGACCACATTGTAGTAGGTGCCGCCCAACGCGTCGAATGGGTGAAGAGTGACCTTCAGGCCCAGGCGACGAAACTGCTCGGTAAGATAATTCTTAGCCTGCTTGAGAGCCTCGGGAGAGGAGACCGGATGGCGCTCGCCGACCAGCGCCTGAAGGTGGGTCTGGAGCCGTTCAAGGAGCCTGTCGGTCACAGAGCCAGATCACTGGTGGTGGCGGTGACTGCGCCGCCGGCGCGCATCTCGGCGATCGCTTTCTCCGAGTCCTCCGGTGCGACATTGATGCCGCGGATGGCGTCTTGCAGGAGCACCACCTTGAAGCCCAGCTTGCAGGCGCTCAGCACGGTCTCCTTGACGCAATAGTCGGTGGCCAGCCCCGCGACGAACAGGGTGCCCACGTTCAGTTCCCGAAGGCGCTCTTCCAGCGTGGTCCCGTCAAATCCGGAATAGGCTTCGCGCTTGGGATCGGTCGCTCCGGAGATGACCAGCGTGCCCGGAGGCAAGACCAGGTCCGGATGGAATTGGGCTCCGCGGGATCCTTGCACGCAATGGACCGGCCACGGGCCACCCTGCTCTTTAAAGGAGCGGTGATTGGCGGCATGCCAGTCCCGGGTGGCGAGGATCGGGAGCTTTCGGCCGTAAAACGTCCGGATGGAGGCGTTGGCCGCAGGGATGATGGCGTCGGCGCCGGGTACCGCCAAGGCGCCCCCGGGGCAGAAGTCGTTCTGGATGTGCACCAGGAGCAGCGCCGAGCCGGTGTCCGGTTGGGGAACCCTGGCCGGGGAAGGTCTTGCGGACTTCATTTTCATGATTGGGAGACGTGGTGATAATGATTCGGTTGGTTTGCTCGATCGCCCAATCACCAAATTCCAAAATCTTCAACACCTAGGAGACGATCTCGGTGCCGATCCCCTTGTCCGTGAACACTTCCAGCAGAATCGCATGGGGGACGCGGCCGTCAATGACGTGGGCTTTCCGCACCCCTCCGTCCAGCGCGGTCAGGCAGGCATGCACCTTGGGCAGCATCCCTTCGGTGATGGTTTCTTTCTTGACCATGCGCTGCACGTCCTTGCGCGACAGCGTGGACACGTGCCGCCCCTTCGCGTCCCGGATCCCCTTGACGTCGGTCAGCATCAGGAGCTTCTCGGCCTTGAGCGCGGCGGCCACGGCCCCGGCGACGAGGTCCGCGTTGATGTTGTACGTGCGCCCGGTCCGATCCGTCCCGATCGGCGCGATCACGGGAATAAAATGCTCCTGCTGAAGCTTGACGAGCAGGGAAGGATTGACGGATTGCACGTCTCCGACCAGACCGAAGTCCTCCTCCTGGCCGTCCTCGACGTCCGCATACAGGCTCTCTGACCAGGCCTTGGCGGTGAGCGGCTTGCACTGGAGCAGGCCGCCGTCCTTGCCGGTCAACCCCACGGCCCGGGCGCCGTGCCGGTTCAGGAGCGTCACGATCTCCTTGTTGATCTTGCCGCCCAGGACCATTTCCACGACCTCCATCGTGGGGACGTCGGTGACCCGCACGCCCTGGCGAAACTTGGGCTCAAGACCGAGGCGGCTCAACATCTGATCGATCTGAGGTCCGCCCCCATGCACGACCACCGGGTTGAGCCCCACGTACCTCATGAGCACGACATCCAACGCGAAGCCATCCTTGAGCGCTTCGTCGGTCATCGCCTTCCCGCCGTACTTGATCACGATCGTTTTGCCGGTAAAGGTCCGGATGTAGGGGAGGGCTTCGACCAGGATATTGGCCTTCTTAATGAGTTTGTTCATCGCTTCGCTCCGCTTCGGGCTATGGGCCAGGGGCAATAGGATAAGGACGCTTTCATTCGGGCCTATCGCCCATTGCCTATGGCCTGCGAGCCGCTTTCAGCGGCTAAAGAATGAACCGGCTCAGGTCTTCGTCTTTGACGATGTCGCGCAGCCGATCCCTGACGTACTGCCCATTGATCTGGATCTTCTGGTCAGGCTGCTCCGGCGCCTCGAACAACACCTGCTCCAGCAGTCGCTCCATGATCGTAAAGAGCCGGCGCGCCCCGATATTCTCGGTGCGGTCGTTGACCTGCACCGCCGTCGCGGCGATCTCTTCTATTCCGTCAGGCGTGAAATCCAGGGAGGTGCCTTCGGTTTCCAGCAGCGCCCGGTACTGCGTCACGAGGGCCCCTCGAGGCTCGGTCAGGATCCGCACGAAGTCGTCCTTGGTCAGAGGCTCCAGCTCAACTCGGATGGGAAATCGGCCCTGGAGCTCGGGAATGAGGTCGGACGGCTTGGCGACGTGGAAGGCTCCCGCGGCAATGAACAGGATGTGGTCGGTGCGGACCGGGCCATATTTCGTGTTGATGGTCGAACCCTCCACGATGGGCAGGAGGTCCCGCTGCACCCCTTCGCGCGAAATATCCGGCCCCAGGCTTTTCTCGCGGCCCGCGATCTTGTCGATCTCGTCCAGGAACACGATCCCCGTCTGTTCCATCTTGGAAATGGCTTCCCGGTTGACCTCGTCCATGTCGATCAGCTTCTGGGCTTCTTCTTGCGCGAGATGCTTCAAGGCGTCGGGCACCTTCATGACCCGCTTCTTTTTCTTTCCCTGGAACAGACCGCCGAGCATGTCGCGCAGGCTGCTCTCGAGCTCCTCCATGCCACCCGCGTTCGAGATCACCCCGATGGGCAGGCCACGCTCCTTCACCTCGATCTCGACGGAACGATGGTCCAACTTGCCCTCGCGAAGCTGAAGGCGGAGTTTCGAACGGGTGGCGTCGTAGGACTCGTACACGGCTGGCTGGCCCCCCTGGCCCGGCTCCTCCCAGCCGCCGAAGGCCGGCTTCGAGCCGGGCGGCGGCAGCAAGAGATCCAGGAGCCGCTCCTCCCCGAGTTCTTCGGCCTTCTGCTGAACCTGTTCGACATGGTTCGCTTTGACCATGCTGACCGCCTGTTCCGTAAGGTCACGAATAATGGATTCGACGTCCCGGCCGACATACCCGACCTCCGTGAACTTCGACGCTTCGACCTTGATAAACGGGGCCTGAGCCAGCTTCGCCAGCCGGCGGGCGATCTCGGTCTTCCCGACCCCCGTCGGGCCGATCATGATGATGTTCTTCGGGATCACCTCGTCTCGAAGCTCCGGGGTAATCTGTTGGCGTCGCCAGCGATTGCGGAGCGCGATCGCCACCATGCGCTTGGCATCGCGCTGTCCGATGACGTACCGATCCAGTTCGGCCACGATCTGGCGCGGGGTCAGGGCATCCAGCGAGCCCGGTCTCGTGCGGGTCTTCGAGGTGGCGTCAGTCTGTCCGTTCACCGTTTGAGTTCCTCGATGATCAGTTGCTGGTTCGTGTAGATGTCGATACCTCCGGCGATCCGCATGGATTCTTCGACGATGGCTCGAGCCTCGAGCGTCGAATTGTTCAGCAAGGCGCGCGCGGCGGCCAAGGCGTACGGCCCACCGGACCCGATCGCCAGGATACCGTCCTCCGGTTCAACCACATCGCCGGTGCCGGACAGGACGAACGAATGGTCGAGGTCCGCGACCGCCAGCAGGGCCTCCAGGCGCCTGAGCACCCGGTCTGTCCGCCAGTCCTTGGCCAGTTCCACCGCCGCCCGGGTCAGGTTCCCCCGATATTCTTCCAGCTTGGCCTCGAACTTCTCGAACAGCGTGAGGGCATCGGCGGTCGCGCCGGCAAATCCAGCGAGCACCTGGTCGCGGTAGATGCGGCGGAGCTTCCGCGCGTTGCTCTTCATCACCGTGGTCCCGACGGTGACCTGGCCGTCGCAGCCCATGGCAACTCCGGCGCCCCGCCTCACACAGAGAATGGTGGTGGAACGGATCTTCATAGTCTCCTTACTGCGGTTCCGATCGCGTGCCCGGAAGCCGTCCCGCCCTCGGATGGGAGCGGTCGTACACCGCCAGCAACTGATCCGTCGCCAGATGGGTGTACTTCTGCGTGGAAGCGAGCGAGGCATGCCCGAGCATCTCCTGAATCGCGCGGAGGTCCGCTCCCTCGTCGAGCAGGTGGGTGGCAAAGGAATGGCGCAGCGCGTGCGGACTGATCCGGCCCCCTGCGAGATGACGGGAGTATTTCTCGACGATCCGCGCCACGCTCCGGACCGTGAGGCGGCCGCCCCTGTTGTTTCGGAACACCGGCGTTCGGGTATCGTGACGCGTGATCCCTCGATGGAACTCGGGATGGTGAGCCTGTCGAACCACGCGTGACGCGTGACGGGACAGAGGAGCGTGGTAGTCCCGGAGCGCCTCCACCGCGACCGCCCCGATCGGGACGATCCGCTCTTTTCGGCCCTTGCCTTGAAGCCTGACCAGGCCGTCCCTCACGTTCAAGTCATCCATGTTCATGCTCACGAGTTCGCCGACGCGGGCGCCGGTGGAATACAGCGTCTCGAGGATCGCCCGGTCCCGCTTAGAGCGTTCGGTGGTTCCCTCCGGACATTCCATGAGCGCGGCGGCGTCATCCTTGGTGAGCACCCGGGGGAGGGGACGCGCCTGCTTCGGCGTCCGGACCTCGCTGGCCGGATTCCCTTCCGCCCGGCCGTCTCGATTGAGAAAGCGGTAGAAACTCCTCAATGCGGCCAGCTTGCGCGCCAGCGAGGATTTTTTTTCGCGTCTTCGATCCAGCCAGGCCAAGTACCCACGGACCACCATCGCATCGATCTCCTCCGGCGCGGGTGGCGCGGCATCGGCGGGGCGAAGCGTTCGCGCGAAGGAGAGAAACTGGCGTAGGTCAGACTGATAGCTGCGAATCGTCTCACGGGACGCTCCCCGCTCCACTTCAAGAAACGTCACGAAAGCTCGAATCGCGTCTTCCATACCCCGAACTCCTCCAGCGCGCGCTGGCCGATCAGGCGCCGTTTCTGGTCCTTGTCCCTGATCCGGCTCGGCAGGGGGGGGAATAGGCCGAAGTTGGTGTTGATCGGCTGGAAGTGGCGGGGCTCGCACGTGGTGATGTAGGTGACCAGGCTCCCGTGCGCGCTTGTGGGTGGTGGCGTCACGAGAGGGAGCCCAGCCAAGCCTCTGGTCGCGTTGATGCCGGCGAGCCCCCCCATGGCAGCCGATTCCGTATACCCTTCCACGCCGACGAGTTGCCCGGCCAGAAACGTGGTGCCACGTACCTTGAGCTGCAGCGTGTCCCTGAGCAGTCGGGGCGAGTTCACGAAGGTGTTGCGGTGGAGGCTGCCGTACCGGAGGAACTCGGCTTTCTCGAGCCCCGGGATCATGCGGAAGACCCGGCGCTGCTCCGGATAGGTGAGCTTCGTCTGAAATCCGACCATGTTGTAGCAGGACCCGTGGACATTCTCCGCCCTGAGCTGCACCACCGCGTGGGGCCGGGTCTGAGTCTTCGGGTCTTCCAGCCCGACGGGCTTCAGGGGTCCGAAGAGCATGGTCTGACGGCCTCGTTCCGCCATGACCTCGATCGGAATGCATCCCTCGAAGTAGGGGACCTTTTCGAACTCTTTTGGCTGGACCTTTTCAGCCGAGAGCAGGGCTGCGTAAAAGGCGTCGTAGGTCGCTTCGTCCATCGGACAGTTCAGGTAGTCAGCTCCGCCCTTCTCATACCGGGAGGCGCGAAAGACCGCATCCATATTGATGGAATCGGTCTCGATGATGGGCGAGATGGCGTCGAAGAAATACAGGCTGTCGGAGTGCGTCAGGTTTCGGATCGCCAGCGCCATGCTCTCGGAGGTCAGCGGACCGGTGGCCACAATGCAGACGCAATCGGTCGGGATGTCCTTGATCTCCTCGCGGAGGATTCTGACGTTCGGATGGCCCTCCAAGGCGTGGGTGATGCGCTGTGCGAACAGATCCCGGTCCACCGCAACCGCCGACCCTGCCGGGACGCGAACTTCATCCGCAACGCGCATGATCAGCGAGTTCAAACGGCGCATCTCCTCCTTGAGGATGCCCGGGGCGTTCAAGATATCACCGGAGCCCAACGAATTGGAACAGACGAGTTCGGCCAGCAGCCCAGTCTTGTGAGCTTGGGTGGATTCCTTCGGGCGCATTTCGTAGAGCGTCACCCGGGCACCGCGCGAAGCCGCTTGCCAGGCTGCTTCCGACCCGGCGAGCCCGCCGCCGATGACGACCACATCCTCTCGCATCGCGCTGAGACTCCGTGAGAAGTCATTGTACGGGCCGATTTTGAATTAAGTCAAGCTGAGGCGAAATGAGGCAGGCTGTCGTTGACGAGCCGGAAGCTCCATGCTAGACTCCGCGGCGTGTGGGCGATTAGCTCAGTGGGAGAGCGCTTCCCTCACACGGAAGAGGCCACTGGTTCGATACCAGTATCGCCCACCATCGCTCCCCGTCGCCTGCCCGGCCGCCACAATCGACGCATTCGCTGGACAGAATGTGGAGCTTGGGTTAAACTGTCGTTATCCTCTTTGTATCATCGAGGAAAGGGCCTTTCACGGAAGAACGAGAGAGGTGAGGCATGGGACAGGTTAGGTTCTTGGCCGGGCTGATTGTGCTCGCCGCTGTGCTATCCGGTGGGTGCTCGAGCTCACGAGATTACGCGGCGATACAGGCATCGTCCATGTACGCGGCCATGGACAGTACGTCGCTGGTCTATTCAAATCCCGCAGCGCTCGCTCCGCTGGATGACCATCCCCTGCGTTGGCTTGGCTTCGGGATGCACCCGGCCGGACAGGTCGCCGACTACTTCTTCAACCGCCCGGTCTACGCCTTGACGTCCGTGTTCCCGAACTTTTTCGGGTATACGGGCGAAGATGCGATGCTGAATGCGCAACGCACGGGTCGCGGGTTTCAGTACTAAGACCCTGCGGTGGTATCCGAGGGGAGCCTGATCAGCCAGCTTGCCGCGTGCACCGACCGCACAGCGGTCGCGGCAAGCGGCGGGGCTCCTCTCTCCGTTCATGTGTCTGCCCTCCGAGAGGCGCCTTTCCTTACCTGCCTCCACGTCTAGGCCATGGACGTCCGTCCCAGAGAGTTCCCGTCGCAGGTTCGCCTCGCCCTGACCTTCTTCGCATGTGTCCTGGGATGGCTGCTCTCCGCCTGCGCGGACGAGCCGCTGCGCACGAACCTCCCTCCCTCGGCAAGCGATCTGACCCTGCTCAAATCGGACCACTTGTGTGACGAGAAAGCCGGTTTCTTGCAGCATCACGGCGGCACGGCTCTCGAGCGCGTGCCGTGGGGAAGCGCCGAAGAGCTGCGCATCCCGGCGACTCGGGTGGAGTCCGGTGCCGACGCGTCCTTTTTTTTCGACGAGGAGGGCTTTCTGGTCGGCGCAATGTTCACGTATCCGACCGGCCTCAGCCTGAAACCGTACCCGGTCCTCCGTGAGACCCTGTCCGAGCTCAAGCCGACGGTCGAGTTCTACCTGAACGTCGCGAGCGTGGCGGATCGCGGGAACCTCGATTCGAGCGCGTTGTACATGACCGGGGATGAGAAGACGACGACGCAGTACCTCATTCTCGGCGAGGTGGACTCCGCGACGCTGTTCCTGGCGTCCTTCGCCATTGATCCGTACCATCAGTTGCTCTCCCCGTACCGGCAGGAATACTTGGCTCGAATCTCGAAGAAGGACCAGCGGCAGGACAGTTCGCAGGTCGCCAAGGGGGCTGACGACAAAGAGTCGTTGCGGGCGCTCCAGCAGTTTGCCAGAGGGGAGACGGCCCAGTTGGCGTACTGTAGCGTGCGGAACTACGAGGTGGCGGCGGATGCCTATCGAAAAGCGATCGCGCTCGGGTTCACGAATAAAGGGCAGCTCGCGGAGGCGCATCACAAACTGGGCCTGGCGCTGGAGGGGAAAGGTCAGTTGGAGCAAGCGAAGGCCTCGATGTTGCAGTCGCTGACGGTCCAACCGAACCGGCCGGAGGTTCTGAATAATCTCGGCACCGTCTACGCCAAGTTGGGAGAGCGGGACAAGGCGATTGCGACCTTCGAGAAATCGGTGACGCTTCGACCGAATTATGCGATCGCGCGGTACAACCTCGCTGAGGCGTCTGAGAGCGTCAACCCGAAGCGGGCGATCTCCGATTACGAGACCTATCTCGCGCTGGTGGAGGGCATCCCCGAGGAAGCAGATCGGGCGGCTCAGGCTCGTCAGCGCGTCAAGGCCTTGAGCCGGTGAGGGACCGCTGAACGGCAGGGCACCGACTACTGGCGGCTCTTTTCTTCGCGCTCCTGCTGGGTCTTACATTCGATGCAGAGCGTCGTGACGGGGCGGGCCTTCAGGCGCTTGTAGGGGATCTCTTGCCCGCAGCGCTCGCAGATGCCGTAGGTACTCGTGGACAGGCGGTCAAGCGCCTCGTCGATCTTCTTCAGGAGCTTCTGTTCGCGCTCCTTCAACCTCAGCACAAAGTTCTGGTCCACTTCCGCGGAGGCCTGGTCGGTCACATCCGGAAAGGTTTCGACCTCCGGTCGGTGCGTCAGCACATCGCCGGCCTCCTCGAGCAGCTCGGCCCGTTGCCGCTGCAGATCGGTCCGGATGTCGTCATAGCGTCCGCGCCGCCTCCCGGGCTTCTTCGCTCGCTTGGGTTTGGCGACTTTCGCAACGCTCTTTGGCATTGCTTCCCCTTTCAACCTGCCGATCCGACCTATAGAACGGGAAACTATAACAGCCCCCGGAAGAGCCGTCAATGGTCGGCCGATCCCCTCACAGATCCCGTCTTCCCTCGAGGGATTTCATGAGTGTCACCTCGTCGGCATACTCGAGGTCCATGCCGACCGGGATGCCGTACGCGATCCGGGACACCCGCACGCCGTAGGGCTTCAGGAGTTTGGTCAGGTAAATGGCCGTCGCCTCCCCTTCAATGGTCGGGTTGGTGGCGAGAATGACCTCCTCGACCCCTCCCTCTTTCAAGCGGTCGGCGAGGTCCTGGGCGCGGATCTCCGACGGGCCGACGCCATCCAAGGGTGAGAGCGAGCCCAGCAGCACATGGTAGAGACCGCGGAACACTCCGGTGCGCTCGATGGCATAGAGGGTACTGGGTTCTTCGACCACCAGAATCTTACTGTGGTCACGCTTCGGATCGAGGCAGAATTCACAGAGCTCGCCTTCGGCGATATTGCGGCACTGGCGGCAGAACGCCAGGCCGTCCCTGACGGCCTGGATGGCTTCGGCGAGTCGGAGGGCCTCTGCGCGCTCGGTTTTCAGAAGATGGAAGGCCAGGCGCTGAGCTGTTTTCTGCCCGATCCCGGGTAACCTCACGAGCTCGCGGATGAGACGGGCCAGAAGGCCTTGCTGGTCGAGACTCATCAGAACAATCCCGGAATCTGCAAGCCGCCCGTGAGGCTCTTCATCTCTTCAGTCATCATCTCGCGCGCCTTGCGCAGGGCGTCGTTGGCCGCCGCGACGATCAGGTCCTGGAGCATCTCCGTGTCACCGGATTTGATCACCTCCGGATCGACCTTTACCGCCACCACCTGCATCGCACCGCTCACGGTCACGGTAACCATCCCCCCGCCGGCCGTCCCATCCACGGTCTTCGCGGCCGCCGCCTGCTGAATCTTGGCCAACTGCTCCTGCATGGCCTGGGCCTGCTTCAGGACGTCGCCCATGTTGCCGAACGGATTCTTGGTCATGAAGGCCCCTCCTTCTCGACAGGCGCCTGGCGAACTGCCGCCACCTCGCCTCCAAAGAGTTCGAGCGTGTGCTTGACGAGCGGATTGGCGCGAGCCCGTTCCAACAGGGCCTGCTGCTGGCTCTGCTCTCTCACGGCGCGGAGCGCAGCCAGACTGGGGGTGGCCGATTGCCCATCGGGCAGTTCGATCACTCGGAGCCGAACTGGATAGCCAGCAAGGTCCGTGCAGATGTCGGAGACCATTCGGAGGTTCTCATGGTTTGTCATTCGTGTGAACGCGACCGAGGCTGCCTTGGGATAGCCGAGAGTCGCCTGACTGCCCTCCACGCTCACCAGCGTCCCCATAGCGAGGAACGGCGCGACGTTGGGCAGTGAGGTGCTCACGCGCTCCAGAATGTGCTCCCAGTTGAGGGCCCCCGTCGGGGCCGGGACGTCGGGAGCCGTGGACGCGTCCGAGCCCGGGCTGTCCTCGGCGGGTCGGCGCAGAGGGCGCGCCGCCGCCGCGGGCGACGGCACCACGGCTCGGTCTGGCTGCGGGTCAGGGGGCCGAGCGGACGGAGCAGACTCAGCCACCGGGCGGGGCTCGTCTTGCTGAGAGTGACCAGGTTCAGCTCGAAGAGGTTCATGAGCTGGCCGGGGTGTCACGCCGGGAGCGGCCATTCCGGTTGCTCCGGCCCGGGGTCGAGCCTGGGCTTCCGCCCGTGGCGAGGAAGCGGCCGGCGCGGTGCTAGATGCCGAGCTGGCGGATGGCACGAGCTGGGTGGCGCGTACGGCGGCCACCTCGAGAACGAACCGAGGATGAGCGCTGGCACGCAGGGCATCTTCTGCGTGGGAGAAGATCCGGAACAACTCCTGAAGCTGCTCGACGCTGAACGCCTTCGCCTCGTTCGTCACCTGACGCAGCTCCTCGTCGGGGAGATCAATCAGCGAGCGCAGCTCCTGCAAGCCCTTGGAAGCGGGCACCACCGCGGCGACCAGCAGGTTCCTCACAGACTCCACGAGTTCCGCGCAATAGGTACGGAGATCGTGGCCTTGGTCGAGCAAGGCAGCGATGACCCCCACGGCTCGCGGACTATCCTGGGAGAGAACGCACGCAATCATCGCGCGAATATGCTCCTGCGGGACCGATCCGAGCAGGGTCTCCAGATCTGCAGCACGGATCGTCTTGCCGCTGAAGGCCACCGCCTGGTCCAGAAGGCTCAAGGCATCTCGCATGCTGCCCTCGCTGGCCTTCGCGACCAGGGCGAGGCCGCCGTCATCGACCGCGATCCCGTCCTGATTGGCGACGTGACGAAGCCGTTGGATGATTTCTGACCGAGGGATGCGCCTGAAATTATAGTGCTGGCAGCGCGAGAGGATGGTCGGGGGGATCTTGTGAAGTTCGGTGGTCGCGAAGATGAACACCACATGCGCAGGTGGCTCTTCGAGCGTCTTCAGCAGCGCGTTGAATGCGGAGTTCGACAGCATGTGGACTTCATCGATGATATAGACACGATAGGTGCCCCTGAACGGAGTGAACTTCACATTCTCGCGGAGCTCCCGGACGTCGTCCACGCCCGTGTTGGATGCACCGTCGATCTCGATGACGTCCACCGACGTGCCTTGGGCGATCTCCAGGCAATTGGGGCAGGTTCCGCAGGGGGTTCCGGTGGGGCCGCGTTCGCAGTTGAGGGCCTTCGCGAGCAGGCGCGCCACCGTCGTCTTGCCGACACCGCGCGTGCCCGAGAAGAGGAAGGCGTGCGCAATCCGCTTGGTCGTGATGGCGTTCACCAGCGTCCGCACGACGTGCGGTTGGCCGATCACTTCCTCAAAGGTGGCGGGCCGGTACTTTCTGGCGGAAACCTGGTAATCCATGGTTCGTTACGGGTGACGGGTGACGCGTGACGGGTCAGCCATAGGAGTTTGAGAAAGCCGCTGGAAATCCTGCCGAGAGCTTACACTACCTGTCACGCGTTACGCGTCACGCCTCACGGCCTGTAAGAAGCGGGGCCAGGTGATCCTGCGGCACACAGAACGAGCCTGCTTACCGTTGCTTCCTTCCGGACCTGGCGGGGTTCACAGGATTCTGTTGCACAGGGCCCAGCCCCTTTCTGGCTCGTCCTCGTCGCGCCGACGCTCCGGCGACCCGTACTCGCCACCGCATCCCACGGGCCATGCCATTCTGGCCCGAACAAGGTTGAGGCCCATTTGTATTTCAAAATGATGTCGCGAAGCGACACCTTTTCACGGCTATGGAAATTCAATGCCTGTTGGTACGCTTGGCGCGCCACTGCCCGTTAGTCGATAATCTGTCGGCTTCTGTCGCGCCAGAACTGGCGGAGAGGGTGGGCATCAGAAGTCGCGCTCGATGTTTCTCTCGCGCTCCCGCTAGGGGGCCACGCCCCCTCGCGCCTCCGCTTCGCTCCGGTCACCCCATGAAGGGGGCACACCCCCTTCAGAACCCCCATTCAAATCCCACCCTCTAGGTGTAGCGAGAGATTCTCTCTCCCGCTCCAGTCCTAATCGGTTGGGCCATTGGTATCTGGCGGAGAGGGTGGGATTTGAACCCACGGTGCCGTTGCCAGCACACGTGCTCTCCAGGCACGCCGAATCGGCCACTCTCGCACCTCTCCGCGCCAAAAAAATGCAAATAGTGAATAGCGAACAGCCAAGCGTTCAAGAACCCTGCGGCGCGCGGCTCGCTGCTTGCTCGCCAAAGAGCAGGCATCTTAACACGCGGTCTTGCTAGCGGCAAGCCGAGGCGCTTCGCTCATCTGAAGGGGGTGAGATGATGCGTCGCCAGCTCGGCTCACTGTCCTGCTCCAGGGTCAATCGCGATCCTGCCATTTTTGCAGTTGACGCGAGGAACGCGATCCACTATACTGAGCGCCCTTTTATACTGAACGCCCCTTCAGAAGGGGGTGTCGTGAGCCACGTCTTCGTGCGCATCAGCGTGGGCGTCCTCGGGTTGGTGCTGCCGCATTCCCGCTCACCGTTCGTCATTATCGGGTATTACTAACCTCAGCCAACATCCCTGAAGGGTTCGCCGAGCTGCTTCCCGCATCGCGGCCATGCGCGTGGTCGTCGGGTGATGGGAGCCGCCTGTCAGGCTTGCGTGAGCGACACGCACCGCGAGCTGGAGCGGCGGAGGGTGCGATGAGAGCGAAGGAGGACAGACTATGCTGAAGGAATTCAAAGAATTTGCCATGAGAGGCAATGTGCTGGATATGGCCGTCGGAATCATTATCGGCGCCGCCTTCGGCAAGATCGTGTCCTCCATGGTCAGTGATATGTTGATGCCGCCGATCGGGCTCTTGCTGGGCAAGGTGGATTTTTCGAGTCTATTCATCAATCTGTCGGGCCAGGCCTATCCGTCCCTGTCAGCGGCCAAGGCCGCAGGTGCCCCCACGATCAACTACGGGGTGTTCCTCCAAACGATCTTCGACTTCGCGATTGTCGCCTTTGTAATCTTTCTCCTCATCCGTCAGATCAACGCGATCACGCGCAAGCCGGAAGCGCCACCCGCGCCGGCGACGACCAAGAATTGTCCCTATTGTCTGTCCGCCATTGCTCTCAAAGCGACCAGGTGCGCGCACTGTACATCGGACGTGAAGGCCGCGTAAGTCGTTTCAGGTTGTGGTACCGAAGCAGGACGTGTGTATCATTCTGCTCACGGAAAGGAGGTTCATCATGAACTCTCGAGCGTGGGCGTTGTGGTGTGGGTCACTCATGATCAGCGGATGCGCGGCCTTCGTAGCGCCGCCGGCTCCGAACGATACCGTGACCCGGAATTTGAACGAGATGAAGGTGGCCATTCCTGTGGTCGCCCCCAAGGTGGACGACCGTGACAGCAGGATTGCGGCGCTGGAGAGGGAGAACCAGCGGCTCACGAACGAAGCCGCGGCAGCGCAGGCGGAGCTGGCTAGGTTACGCTCCCAAGGGACCGGCATCGACACCCAGTCCGCAAGCCTCCAGGCTACGAGTGAGGAACTGGCGCAAGCCAGGCTACAGCTCGCCAGCCTGAGTGGGACGGTATCGGAGCGGGATCAGGAGATCGCGCGACTCAAAGCGCTTCTTGACCAGCAGAAGGGCGACTTGGCTAAGGCTGAACGGGGGCTCGTGAGGTCGTTACGGCCGGAAATTGAGAAGGGTAATATTGCCGTGGATCTGCGGTCTGATCATCTCTTGATCAGCCTGGCTTCCACCATGCTCTTCGATTCCGGCCAGGATCAACTCAAGCCGGCCGGCGTGGATGTGCTCAAGCGGGTGGGCCATGTGCTCACAGAATTTCCCGAGTACCAGGTGCAGGTGGCCGGATATACGGACAATGTGCCGATTCGAGGGGCCCTGGCAAAGAAGTTTCCGAGCAATGTGGAGTTGTCGAAGGCTCGCGCAACCAATGCTGGTCAGGTACTCGAGGAAGGGGGAATCCCTGCGGCGAGCCTGTCGGTCGTCGGCCGTGCCGATACTCAGCCAGTGGCCGACAACGCGACCGTGGAAGGTCGCCACAAGAATCGCCGGGTCGAGGTCGTGGTAACTCGGAAGTAGTTGGCGTGTCGGTCATCAACAGAAACATCAGCAAGGAGGGCTCGCAGATGAAACAGACTCTCACATTCATCGGTGCCATCACGAGCGCGCTGCTGTTCAGCGCGTGGGCCTTTGCCCAATCCCAACCACCGGTCATCCCGACGGTGCCGACGCCATCGGACATCCAGGCCGGGGTTGAACAAAAGGCGGCGGAGGAACGGGGGAAAGCGGAAGGCAAGGCCAAAGCGGCCATGGGGAGCGCGGAGGAGAAATCGAAGAAATCCGCGGACAAGGCGGCCAGAAAAGCTGAGCAGGCGCAGAAGAAGGCCCAGCGGGAGGCGGAGAAGGCGCAGGCGAAGGCCGAGCGGCAGAAGCAAAAAGCCGAGACCAAGGCGGTACAGACACAGGGGAAAGTCAAGGAACAAGCAGAGAAGGCGCACGACACGACCGCGGGGCAGGTAGAGAAAGCCGAAACGAAGGCCTCACAGGAGATGGAGCAAGCGGAAAAGAAGCTCTTGGAAGAGGGGAAGTAAGTCCCGGACAGTAAGAAACCGACCCTGCACCGACGCGGAGGAGAGGAATCCCGGGTACAATACCCGGGATTCTCTCCTCACCCGCGTGCCATTCCACCCCAAGCTCGTCAAACATCACGAAGCCGGTCCAACAACCCCCGGCACGCCTGAGAGCAGTCTCGTTACAATCGACACGTGTTCTGTTCGATTCCACCCGCCACTGCGTCGCCGGGCACGGTGGCCAGAATCTGATAATGACCGAGGCCGAGCTCCTTCCCGTAGGCCTGGCCGACGAGGACGTCCTGCACGTGCTGGTGGTCCCAAGCCCGGAAGTAGGACCGCCCCTCTTTGAGCCCGTCGAAATCATGCCCCTCGAGCGCTTTGATCACCGCTCCGGTCTCGGTCGTACCGGCCCGCCGCACGGCCTCCAGGATCTGCATCATGGCCGCATAGCCGAGGTAGCAGCGCGAAGTCGGGGTGTGGTTGTACTTGTCGATCACGCCCTGGATGAAACGTCTCGAGCTCTCGGTGTTGATCTTCGGGTCCCAGATCAGGCCCCAGACGCCGGCGTTGTTCGCGTACCCCAGCGGCCGACCGATTTGCTCGCCGCCGATCATGCCGCCCACCCCGATCTTCTCCTTGGCCAGTTCCGATTTGGTATAGGCCTTGAGCGCGTTCACCAAATCCCAGCCATACAGGTTCAGAATGATCACCTGAGGCTTCGCGTTCTTCGCTTCCGTCAGGGCGGCCGTGAAGTCCGTGGTGCCGAACGCCGTGGTGGCGGCACCGATGACGTCGCCGCCCTGCGTCTTGAGCGCGTCGGTCATCGCCTGCAGCGCCGCCTTCCCGTCCACCGTGTCGGCCGTGATCATGTACCATTTATTTCCATAGGCTTTCACAAGATGGGGCGTCACAGCCTGCGCCATCATGCGGGCGTTCGGCATAAACACAAAGGTGTGCGAATTACAACGCGGCCCGGTCAGTTCCATGATGTGGGGGCAGGTCGCCATGAAGAGCTTGTTGTCCTGCTTGGCCACCTCGGCCACCGCGAGCGCCACGTCGCCGTTGAAGGTGCCCATCAGGAAGTCTACCCGATCCTCCTTGATCAGCTTCGCGGCGGCCTTGATGGCGGTCTGAACATTCGAGGCATCATCGGCCTCAATGATGCTGACCGGTCGGCCGAGCACCCCGCCGCGCTTGTTGTACATCTCGAGTGCCACGGTGGCGCCATGCACGTCATGAATGGAGGACGTCTTGTAGGGGCTGGACAGCGGATCAATGATGCCGACCTTGATCGGCTCCGCGGCGTACGCCAGGCGCGGCCTTGGCATGAGCCCAAGCACCTGGTCGGCCCAATCGCCGAGCGCCATGGCGCCGCCCGCGATGGCCGAAAGTTGAAGAAAGCGTCTGCGTGAGATCGTTGTCATAAGAATGACCCTCCCTGATCGTGTGGATGGTTCTGGATGCGCGCTCTGGCTCCGGCAGAGGCCAGGAAGTGTGTGGGAAAGGCGGGCCAGGCCTTCCCGAGACCAAGCTTGTAGCACGCCAGGCGTGGCTATGTCACCTCCTCAAAGACCTCGCCGTTCAAAGAGCAGTCTCGGATCGGAGTTGGAGGGGGGAGCGTCTCTGGAGCGCGATGCGTTCCAGGGTGTCCTTCCGCATGATTGGTCGTGGGGGGTAGATTCAGCGCAAGCCTGGCCGCGGGATGGAGACTGGCCAGCGGCCAGGTTCATTCACACTCACGAGTATGATACTGGTAGAAATGGCGGCCCGCTCTCGATGCCCGATCAGCTGAACTGATCCTCCGTGTCGCACTGCTTTCTCGACCACTCGACTGCCTCAAAGAGCTTCTTCCAAGAGGGATCATCCAGGTCTCGGACCTTCAAGAGCTTAGCCTGAGTCCTCTCGAGCGGCTTGACCGACCGCTTGTCGGGTAACTTCCCGAGGGCCCACGCAACCTCGGTCAGGACCGCTCTGTCCACGCCGGGCTTCTCGAGCATCTCGAGCAGCGGCGGAACAATCTGGGGGTCACCATGGAGCGCGCCCACCTGCCCTAGTCCTTTCGCGGCGGCGGCCTGAAGTTCAGGATCCTTCGAAGTCTTCATGATGTCGATCAGCATGGGAATCGAATCCTTTCCCAGATTCCCAAGGGCCACGGCAGCCTGTTGCGCCAGGTTCTTGTCCTTGAGCGCCTCTTTGAGCCTGGGCGCGGCTTCATCGGACTGCATGTCGCCAAGCAGCGAAATCACCTTGAGTTTCCGAAGCTGGCTGGTGCGGGGGTCATCCAGCAGTTTGAGGAGCCGGTCGGCATGTCCCCATTCAGCCGCCAACAGGACGGGGAAGTCATACTGCCCCAGCCGCTCCTTGAGCTTGGCCATGGCATACGCGCCGGGGTCGGGTGCGTTGGCCGCCAGCGCCGCCGCCACCGCATCTTCAAAGTCGGTGCGCACCTCCTTCTGCCACCTAATCTTGGTCCCGCCGACAAGGTAGTTGAGCTGGCAGGCCGGCCCCTTCCACACACGCGACGGCGAATCGGGGAGATCCGCGTCGCCGCCGAGTGTCGCCGTACCCTCCCAAATCTTGCGCTGTTCACATTTGATCTTGAAGACGACGTCATGCGGCTTGGCAGGATCGGTGACCACATCGTAGCCCACTTCCGTCATGCGGGCAGACACCAGCGACAGGATCGGACCGGCATCCCCTTTGCCATTGTCGGTGAGGGCGACGACATCCAGCAGCACCTTCTGCGCCTTCAGTAATCGGTCACGCTGTTCAGGCGTGAAGCTCTCACGGTAACCCCAGCTTGTGCCGGCCACCTGGAGCAGGAGCCATACTGAACAGGCCGTGATCCATACCGCTCGCCTCATACTCCACCTCCTGTCGCCCCTCTCACGCGCGACCTGGTTCTCCGTGATCAGCTCTGGTCGGGACACACGGATGGGCTCGGCGGCGGGGCAGCGAATTGAGCTTCTGGCCACTGCGCAGCGGGGCTGAGAACACCGAGATGCACCGGCCTCACGCACGAAGATCGGGCCCCCCTGTGTGCCCCCAAGTATACTCTGAATCGGACCGTCATGCCACCACGCTCCCGGCCCCCGGGGATCCAGCCGGTCTTCCGGTTGACAGTGACGCGGTGTGACCTGTAAAAGATACCGGGAGCGTATCATGGCACGGCGCGGCACGGCGCGAGAGTGGCGGAACTGGCAGACGCGCGAGACTTAGGATCTCGTGGGAAACCGTGGGGGTTCAAGTCCCCCCTCTCGCACCATTGCCCCAGCACCGTCGCTGACCTCCATCACGATGGTCTTACACAATGGTCTCATCTAACCCCGTGGGGATAAAACTCGAAGTCACCGAACTGGGCCCGATCAAACGGTCCCTCAAGATCGAGGTTCCCCAGGAAGATGTGAACAAAGAATTCGACCGGGCGTATGCCGCCCTGAACCGGCAGGTCCGGATCCCGGGCTTTCGGCCCGGGAAGGCTCCGCTGGCCTTGCTCGAAAAGCGGTACGCCAAGGAGATCGAGGAGGACGTGGTGCGGCGGCTGGTGCCCTCCTATTATGAT
>JAHRHE010000056.1 GCA_020027965.1 Nitrospirota bacterium
AACCAGAAGACCGCGGGGACTCCGGTGGCTCGTGCCCGATTGACGGCGAGCTTGACCCAATCCTGAATCGCCGCGTCCTTGACCTGGCACATCCGCCAGATATCCCCGTCTTCCACCGTGTGTTCCAGCAACGCCTTCCCTGATGCAGCGACCACACGAATCGTGCCGTTGCCCGGGGACTTAAAGGTCTTGTCGTGCGATCCATATTCTTCCGCCGCTTGCGCCATGAGACCGACGTTGGGAACACTCCCCATGGTACGAGGATCGAAGGCGCCATGTTTTTTACAGAAGTCGATGATTTCCTTATAGACCGGGGCGTAACTGCTGTCAGGGATCACAGCCTTGGTGTCCTGCAGTTTGCCGTCCGGACCCCACATTTTCCCGGAGTCGCGAATGACCGGTGGCATGGAGGCATCGATAATCACGTCGCTGGGGACGTGCAAATTGGTGATGCCTTTATCGGAGTTAACCATCGCCAGCGCCGGCCGCTTCTTATACACCGCCTGAATGTCGGCTTCGATGGCGGCCCGTTGATCATCCGGTAAGGTCTTGATCTTGGCGTAGAGGTCACCGAGGCCGTTATCGGGATCGACGCCCAGCTTTTGGAACACGGCCCCGTGTTTGTCGAACACGTCCTTGAAAAACACCGACACCGCATGACCGAAGATCTTGGGATCCGAGACCTTCATCATGGTGGCTTTCAGATGGATCGAGAACAACACGCCCTGTTTCTTCGCGTCTTCGATCTGCGCCTCGAGGAACTCGCGCAAGGCGCGGCGGCTCATGAAGGTGCTGTCGATGACTTCGCCGGCCTGAAGAGACAGTTTGGGTTTGAGCACCGTGGTCTTGCCGTCCTGGCCGACGAACTCGATACGCGCGTCGGTGGCCTCGGTGAGCGTGACCGATTTCTCGTTGGAATAGAAATCTCCACCGTTCATATGGCTGACGTGCGTCTTGGAGTCCCCGGACCACGCCCCCATTTTATGCGGGTGTCGTTTGGCGTGTTGTTTGACCGAGAGCGGCGCCCGGCGATCCGAGTTGCCTTCACGTAACACCGGGTTGACGGCGCTCCCTTTCACTTTGTCGTACCGTGCTTTAATGTCCCTTTCTTTGTCGTCTCTCGGGTCCTCGGGATAATCGGGAACCTTGTACCCCTGACTCTGCAATTCCTTGACGGCCGCTTTGATTTGAGGGATTGACGCGCTGATGTTGGGCAGCTTGATGATATTGGCCTCCGGCGCCGTGGCGAGCTTCCCCAATTCGGCCAAATCATCCGACTGTTTTTGGCTCTCCGTGAGATATTCGGGAAAGACGGCGAGAATTCGCCCAGCCAGGGAGATATCCCTCAATTCGACGGATACGCCGGCCGCCTTTGTAAACGCTTTGACGATCGGAAGAAAAGAATATGTGGCCAGTGCCGGCGCTTCATCAGTTTTTGTATAAAGAATTTTAGATACTTTTGTCATCATCGTTTTTCCTCGTTCAGCATCTGGTTAGTTCAACGCGTTCAGCGCCGAACCGGCCTTGAACCAGCCGATCTGCTGTTCGGTCAGACTGTGATTGGCTTGGATCGTGACCTCCTTGCCGTCGGCCTTGTGGATGATCACCTGCACGGCCTTCCCCGGCGCCAGCGCCTGCAACCCGACCACGCTGATCCGATCCGTCTGTTCGATCTTGTCGTAGTCCTTCGGATCGGCGAAGGTCAATGGGAGGATGCCCTGCTTCTTCAAGTTCGTTTCGTGGATGCGGGCGAAGCTGCGGGTCAGCACCACCCTGACACCGAGATAGCGCGGCGACATGGCGGCATGCTCACGGCTGCTGCCTTCGCCGTAGTTCTCGTCGCCCACCACCACCGAGCCGATCCCCTTGGCTTTGTACCGCCTGGCGATCTGGGCGATGGTCAACCCTGACTCCCCGGTCAAGACATCCGTGCCCTTCCCGGGTTCGCTCGAGTAGGCATTCGTGGCGCCCAGGAACATGTTGTCGCTGATCTTATCCAGGTGGCCTCGGTACTTGAGCCAGGGCCCGGCCGGCGAGATGTGGTCCGTGGTGGTCTTCCCCTTGGTCTTGATCAGGAGGGGAATCTTGATGAAGTCCTTCCCGTCCCAGCGCGGGAAGGGCTGCAGCAACTGGAGTCGCTCACTGGTCGGGGGAATCTCGACGACCACGGCATCGCCGTTCGCGGCGGGCTCGACAAAGCCTTCCTCGCCCTTGGCAAATCCCTTGGCCGGCAACTCCTCCCCCCGGGGCGGCTCGAATCTCAGTTCCGTACCGTCCGCCGCCTTGAGCGTGCCCTTCACCGGGTCGAAGCCCAGGTCGCCGGCGAAGGCGAGTGCCGTCACGACCTCGGGGCTGCTGAGGAACGAGAGGGTCTCGGCGCTGCCGTCGTTCCGCCCCGGAAAGTTCCGGTTGTAGGAGCTCACGATCGAGTTGGCCTCCCCCTGCTTGACATCACTGCGCTTCCACTGCCCGATGCAGGGCCCGCAGGCGTTGGCCAGCACCGGCGTGACGAGAAACGGCGTCTTGGCCTTGAGGCCGGCCTTCAGCCCCTGCCGCGCGATATGCGCCGCCCGACTGATGTCCTCATACGAGGAGTTCGTACAGCTTCCGATCAGCGCCGCCTTGAGCTGGAGCGGGTACCCCTTCTCTTTGGCTTCGGCCGCCAGCTTGGAGACCGGCCGGGCCAGGTCCGGCGTATGCGGCCCGACCACGTGCGGCTCCAGCGTGGAGAGATTGATCTCGACGATTTGATCGAAATACTTCTCTGGGGATTGCAGCACCTCTGGATCGGCCGCCAGCCGGTCACGGTTCGCCTCGGCCAGCTTGGCGATGTCCGCTCGGTCGGTGATCGTCAGGTAGGCGGCCATCTTCTGGTCGAACGGGAACACCGAGGTCGTCGCGCCTAGCTCCGCGCCCATGTTCGTGATCGTGCCCTTTCCGGTGGCGCTGATGGTCTCGGCGCCAGGCCCGAAATACTCCACGATCTTGTTGGTGCCCCCCTTGACCGTCAGCAGACCGCAGAGGTACAGGATCACGTCCTTGGGAGAGGCCCAGCCGCTCAGCTTGCCGGTCAGCTTCACCCCGATCAGCTTCGGGTGCAGCACTTCCCAGGGCAGCCCGGCCATCACCTCGCCGGCATCGGCGCCCCCCACACCGATCGCCAGCATGCCCAATCCCCCTCCGTTCGGCGTGTGCGAATCGGTCCCGATGATCAGCGCACCGGGAAACGCATAGTTCTCCAGGACCACTTGATGGATGATCCCGGCCCCGGGTTTCCAGAACCCGATCCCGTATTTCTTGGCCGACGAGGCAAGGAAGTTGTAGACCTCCCGGTTCTCGTCGATGGCGCGGAGCAGGTCCTTCTCGGCGCCGGTCTGGGCCCGGATCAGATGGTCGCAATGGATCGTGCTGGGGACCGCCACCCTCTTCTTCCCGGCCTGCATGAACTGCAGCATGGCCATCTGGGCGGTCGCATCCTGCATCGTGACCCGGTCCGGCCGCAGCGCAAGCATTGCCTTGCCGCGCTCCCAGACCTGTGTGTCGAAATTGTCGGCGTGCGCCACCAGGATTTTCTCGGTCAGCGTGAGTGCACGCCCGAACTTCTTCCGCGCCTTGGCCAGCACCTCCGGCATCTTGCTGTATAACTTCTTCGCTATTTCAAGCGACATAATTTTCTCCGTGGCTATCAGCTATAAGCTATTAGCCATTAGCTCTTATTTTAACGGTGGCACCTCGCGTCGCTTCGGGGCCGCGTAATTGACGAGGTAGTCGAACAGCCGGATCAGCCGGCTCTCCTGGCGTCTCTGGTCCACCCAGTGGCCGATCAGGCCGATCGTCCGAGAGAGGATGAAGAACCCGTTGAGGCTGTCCACCGGGAACCCGAGATCCACCAGCACCGCCGCCATCGTCCCATCCACGTTCAGAATGAGATTGTCTTTTTTCGCCGAGGTCACCTTCTCGACCGCCAGCGCAAAGTCGAGGTGCGGGGTCGGCATGCCCACCCCCTTCACATAGCTTACCAACTCTTTCACCCGCTTGTCAGGGTTGCGCACGCTCTTGATGCGGTGGCCGATTCCGGGTACCGGGCCGACCTCCTTCTTCATGTAGGCGAGGAAGTCGTCCACCGTCATTTTGTGCTCCACGGCGTACTTGAAGTACCGCCCGGCGTCCGTCACCGCGCCGCCGAAGCGTGGCCCGATCATGATCAAGCCGGCGGCCACCGCTTGCGACATCCCGATCCCGGCGCAGGCCGCAAGGATCGTGGCCAGCGCGCCGCTCACGCAGGGGCCGTGGTCTGCGGACAGCATCATGATCCGCTTGATGATCTCCGCCTCCTGCTTCGTGATGAGCCGTTTGTCCCACAGCAGGCCGATGACGTGCGGAATCTCGTACCCTTTGTTGATCAGCTCGGAAGCCGGATACCCATCGTAGAGGGGTTCGTCGCCGCGGTCGTCGCTGATCGTGGTCCTCACGAGCGGCGCGACCATCACTTCCCCGGTCTTCATCCCTTCTTCGACGGTCTTGGGAAGCTTCGGCAAGTCGGCCGCACTCAGCTCCGGGATCGGCCGCACCTGGCCGCTCTTGAGCAGCTCTTCGTAGACCGACTTGATGGCCGGGCCCAGGGCTCCGAACGTCTCCGGTACGAGGGCGCCGGCCTTCTTGAGCGCGTCTGATTTCGATCGCGCCGAGCCCTCCCCCTTCAAGCCCTCCTTGGCTCCCGCATGCCCGAACTTCATGCCCTTGGGCAGACTTTCCTGGCAGAAGCCCGAGACCACCGCCAGCAGCTTGATCCGGCGAGCCTTGGCTCCGTACCATTCGGCGGCCCGCTCCTCGAGATCCCCGCCCATCTCGCCGACGATCACCACCGCCTTGGTCTGGGGGTCCTGTTCGAATCGCTCTAAATAGCTGACGTAGTCGGTGCCCGGGTAGGCGTCGCCCCCGATGCCGATCGCCGTCGTGATGCCGTTGGCAAACTGCGAGCAGATCCAGATGATCTCGTTGGACAAGCCCCCGGACTTCGTGATGACTCCGAAGGAGCCTTCCCGATACAGCTTACACGCCACCAGATTGTCGAAGGCGCCGCCGATCACGCCCAGTCGGCATTCGCCGGCCGAGATCACCCCGATGGAGGAGGGTCCGTTGAAGATCTTGCCGAGCTTGGTCGCGTGCCGCGCCAGCAGCTTGGCGTCCCGCTCCGGCACGCCTTCGGTGATCATGGAGACCATCTGAATCCTGGGATCGTTCAGCGCTTCCATCCCGGCCGCGCAGGCCCGGTCGGCGCCGATGTACACGAGGCTGGTGTTGATCTGGGGGTGATGGGCGGTGGCCTCGGCCACGCTCTTATAGACCGGCACCGTGACGAGGCCAGCGCCGTAGGGGACCTCATTGGTCTTCCCGGAGTCCGGCGGATAGACGAACGCGTCCACGTTCAGCGGACGCTTGATCATGTAACAGAACTCGGCCATGCGCCGCGCCGCGTTCAGCCCCGCCGCTCCGCCCTGGATCACCACCTTGGTGTCCTTGTTGGCCAGGATGCTCATGCTTTTCTCCAGAGCTAATGGCTAATGGCTAATGGCATATGGTAAGAAAGTAATGGCGCGCCGATCCAAATCCTCGGCTATCGGCTATACGCTATTGGCTATTTGCCGCCTTTTATCGCCATGTCCACGATATCGGTGAGCGGGGTGTGGCGGTCGTACACGTGAACATCAAACCCCTCGTCGCGGAGCGCCCGCATGGCATCGAGGCCTTCTTTCTCGCGCGGGCCGCCGCGACGCACCCAGATCTTCACGCCGTTCAGCTTGCCCTCCGACTTGGCTTTGCGGAACCCGGCGATGATGCCGCCGAAAGTCTTCTTGACGTCCGTGAAGTTCGCGATCGCGCCGCCCACGATGATGTTCTTGATGCCGGGCAGGGAACAGACCTTGTCCGTGAGCACCTCCACGGCCCAATCCGGCGGATCCCCGGAGTATTCCGCGTAGTTGGCCAGTTTGCCGCCTCGGGCCACCACCGCATCCGAGTAATACACGCTCGCCCCACCGCCCGCGGGCAGCATGGCCGTGTCCCCGCCAGGGATCTCGATGAACTTCACCGAGCCCTTGATCTTGGAGTCGACCGCCATTACTTCCAGCTCCGGCTTGCTATAGGCGCGCCCGAACTCCGCCGCAAAATGGAAATTCCAGTCCGGATGCCGGAACCGTGAGTCAGCATCCAGGAGCGTGACCGCATCGAGCGCCACCAGCTCCCCGCCACCCTCCCGTGCCACCACCGGGTTCACCTCCAGATACTGCGCGTCTTCTTTGTCGAAGCAGGCGAAGAGCTTCTCGGCGAACTCCGCCACCTTCTTGGCCAGGTCGCCGGAGAACCCGGCCTGCTTGGCCAGCGCCTCCAGCGCGTCGCTTGAGGGAGTGTCCCCCACTTCGACGCTGAGCTTCTTGACCCGATCCCAGTTCGATTCCACTTCAATGCCACCGCAGTTGGCCACCAGTACCTCGGCGCCCTCCCGCGTGGATTTCACCGCCACATAATATTCGTCCTTGTGCGGAACCATCTCCGACACGATGACCTGCGAGACGGTGATGCTGCCGACCTGCCGGCCCAGCATCTCGGCCACGGCGGCCTTGGCGCCCGCTCGATCCAGCCCCACCTTCACGAGCCCCAGCTTGAACCGGGACCCCAGCGCCTCGTGGGCCTTGACGACCAGCTTCCCTTTTTGTATCCAGTCGTTCGCCTGCGCGAGCTGCTCAAGCTGCTCCACCGAGGTCACGACCACAAAGTTGGGCACTACAATGCCCCACTTCTTCATCAGCCCCATCCCGGGGCCCTCGAGCACCTTGGCCATAGGCTTCCCTCCGTCCACTCCCCGCATTAGGATGAGAAGGGCGGCAGTGTAGCTGATTTACACAAAACTCTCAACACGCCAAAAGGCCCACCACAGACAGAAAAAAGACCTATCCAACGCGACTCAGGCTTGGCCTCTAACCATGTGAAAATAATGGATAGTATAGTCCTTTCCGTCCCCCCTGTTCCAGCAGGATGTTCCAGCATCTCGCAGGTGAGGCTAAAGGAGGGATCGGGCTCAGCGGACAGGAGAGGGGGGAAGCGCCATCACGTGACCTGATCCCAGATGGCCTGGAGACCCGAGGGGAACAGCTCACGACACTGGGCGGTCGTGAGCCCGCCGATATATTGGAAGTGTGGGACGTCCTTGAAGGTCTTCCAGTCGCCCCCCCATTCGAGCCCGAGCGATTTCCCGAGTTCGGCCGCCCGCTGCCAGGACGGATGATCAGTATCCCAGTCGGCCTTTCCCACCGCGTCGAGCACCACGATGTCGAACGCGAGGCCGAAATTGTGATAACTGTACCCACCCTTCGCCTTCGTCACGATTTTTCCGAGAGGGGGCACGGTGCGGCCCTTGGCGTAGAGCGCATCTTGCTCCTCCCAGGTCCGGAGCCCCTGGGTCACCAGGATCGCAATCCCCGCATGGGCGCACAGTTCGATCATGCAGCGCGCGCGGATCGCCAGGATCGGGTGGAGTTGGCTGAGCCGCTGCTCGTTTAATCGGGCGGTGGGGTTTGCGACCGGCGGGACGCCGGGCTGAACGGAGCCGGTGGAGGGCGTGGCCACATCTGCGGCGGCGAGGGCGGCCTCCGGAACGACGATCTCCTGCCCCACGGTGAGCTTGTCCGGGTCGGAAAACCGGTTGGCGGCCACGATGAGGGGAAAGCGACCCGCATCCTGGTAGAACTTCTTGGCAATCTTTCCCAGCGTATCCCCCGGCTTGACTTTATACGTGACCACGGCAGTGCTCCCTCTCGCGATCGCTCCGTGGCTCCTACCCGGCGCGTCGCTTCGGAGCCGCTCTCCGGGTTCGGCTGAGCGTATACCGCTCGTACCGGACGGCCCGTCTCGCGCCCTTAGCCAAGCCCTTGATCTCCAGGCGTCGTGCCGCGATGGTGTCTCCTTTCACCGAGAACGTCTCGTGATTCCCGGTCGCCGGGTTGAAGTACCCGACGTACCCCCCTGGATTGACCCCGAAGGAAATGAGCGTCTTGCCGTTGTAGGCCCTCCCAAGGAAGTCATTCCGTCCCCCCTTCTCCTCGCCCCCGGTGAAATAGAGGGGCAGCACGAAATTCGAGACTTCCACGCCGTCGAGCTTGTACGTTTCGGCCTGCACGGCGTCGCACATTTCATACCAGTGAAAGACGAACTTGTTGGGATTGCTGGGGTCCGCCGGATGAGGACCCTGAACCAGCAGATTGACTTCGGGATCGCCGATCAATTCCAACGCTTCGTGCGAGAGCGTCACCGTCCAGGTCTCTCCGATGTTTTGAGAGAGCTGGAGGAAGACAAACCCGAAGGGAATTCCCCGGTTGTTCCGGTCATGATACCCGAGCGCGTCCTCGACATCGATCTTGTCCCAGAGATAAATCACCGCGTCTCCCCGCATGTCGGCCAGGTTCTGTTTGCTCGGCTTGGTCCCGCTCTTGCCCTCCAGCCGGAGCTCCGCCCCGAGGCTCCAGTAGGGCTCAAAATCGTCGGCAATCTGGCGGTTAATAGCCCGGATGGTCCCGTGCACCTGCTCGTCGCTCACCTGCCCGTTCGTGTGGTTGATGACCGAGATGATCATGCCGCCTGCTCCCTGGCTGATCGCGAATTCACACTTTCCCTTTCACCCGTCGTAAAGCTAGGTTACTCATAACGCGTTGCTCGTATCTCCCGGGCTAACTCCTTGACGTCGAAGCGATCCGCAGCCAGATCGCTCGCGAAACAGACTAAACGGACCTGCGCGCTCTCACCGTCGGTATTGAGAAGGATCAGAGAGACGCGCAAATTCCCGACCTTCGTATTGTCTACGAGGGGCATGTCGAAATAGGATACAGAAAAGGGCCCCAACGTCCGATCCGGCAATACCAGTGAGGCGAACACACGATCGTGCGCTACTTTCGCAATGGTGACCTTGAAGGGGAAGTTCTGGATCGATATTTCTTTGCCGGCCTCCACCTTCATTGCCCCGGAGTCGAACCCGCTCTCGAACGTTAGTCGAAAGGCCTGTCTCCTCGCAACCTCCTGGGCGATTTGCCTGAGTTGTCTCTTATCCGTACTATCCGTCAGTTGGCTGTCGAGCTGCTCAAAGAGGGGCTTTAGGTGGATAGGGACATCATGGAAGTTCAGTGCCATTAAGTTCAAAAGTAGCATTCGCTCTCGCAGCCTGCCGGCTCCACTGGGAGAACCGCTATTCTGGAAATAGTGCTTGAGCATGGTCTCGAGCATCTGCATGCCAAGGCTGACATCCAATTCCTTCTGCTTGCTCGTGATCTCCACCAAGGCCTGAACCCGTTTGTTCGCCTCGATAATGTTCTGCTGAGTGGTCTCGGCTTTCATTCCATAGAGCGTGATGGCAATCGTGATTGCGCCTCCGCCCATCAATTTCACGAGAGCGTCAATGGTCTTCCATGTATTCTCACTTAATTCCATGGCTTGAGACCTCCCGGTTTACCACTTGACCACGAGCTCCAAAGTCCCTGACGCAATGGCCATGGAGAATATCTGAACCTTGTCACCTTGCGTCACTTTCACCCGATACTGGCCAGGGCTCACGCTCTTAATGGAGAATCTGCCATTCGCGTCTGTGAGGGCAACGTAGCTGCCCGGCCCGTCGAGCTGAACCGTAGCAAACTTCTTCGGGTCTCCCTGCACACCCCTTACCTGTCCACCGAGGTCCAAGGCCTGCGATAGGCTCGGCATGCCCACCAAGGTTGCGAAGAGGAGCGTAACAAGGAGTCGTCGTAGAGGCATCGTTGTCATCTGTGCATTCCTCCTAGAAGTCCTGAATTGAACCATTTCAACACGTGGCAGCTCCAACCTGGTCTCTGTGTAAGTGTTTATATCCAGGACATGAGTAGACGCCGACGAGACGGGTTTGTCAAGGAGCAATTCTGGACAGGGCGCCGAACAATTTTGAACAGGAGATTCGCAAAGGCTCCCCACGGTCCAGGTAAGAGGAAGAAGTTCTGCCTCATCTCCGTTGGCAGGCGGAGCAATAGAAGGAGCTGCGCTCGCCGCGGAGGCGGCGGAGCGTCGTGCCGCAGCCGGCGGGGCAGGGCTGGCCAGCCTTGTCATAGACCCGATGGCGCCGGCTGTACCGTCCCTTGGTACCATCGGGCGCGATGAAGTCCCGGACGCTGGAGCCGCCGTCCCGGATGGCCGCGGTTAAGACCGCCCGCATGATGTCGTAGAGCCGCCTGATCGTCCCGTCCCGCAGACGGCTGGCGGTGCGATAGGGATGCAGGCGGGCGCGAAAGAGAATCTCGTTCGCATAGATGTTGCCGATCCCCGCGATGACCTGTTGATGCATGAGCAGGGCCTTGAGCCGGCCTCTTCGTTTCCGGACCACCTCCCGAAAGTCCTCCCAGCTCACCTTGAGGGGATCGCAGCCGAACCGTCTCGCGACAAACCGTTCGAGCCCGGTGTGATCCAGCAGATAGACCCGACCGAAGCGCCTGGGATTCCAGTAGCGCAATTCGGCTTCGCGCCCGCCGTCAAGCGAGAGCACCAGATGCGTGTGCTTGAGGTAGCTCGGGTGCGGCGTACGGAACAGGAGGAGCCCTGTCATGCCGAGCTCAGCGACCAGATAGCGCGTTTCCTGGTCACGGGTGAGGCCAACCACGATGCTTTTGCCGCGGCGCTCGATGAACGCTATGCGCGCGCCCCGATACCAGTCCACCGTCGGCAGCCCTTGCCGCACGATATCGGGACGGCCCACCCAGCAGTCTTTGAGCGTGGCGCCAATGATGCGCTTGCGAAGTTGGCGCGCCACGATCTCGGCTTCAGGCAGTTCGGGCATGATTCACCGTGACGCGGGCCACCCGTTGCACTCCGGGAGCAACGGGTCCCCGGTGATCCGTGACGAGGAAGGTGACCTTTCAAGACGGGCGATCAAACGGCGGAACGTCGCGGCGATGTCTTGCTCAAAGGCCCGCATCGAGGCATAGTGCTTTCGGATGGTGAGCTGGTTGCGGGGCGAGGGATGTGGAAAGGCCAGGATGCGGGGAAGCGAGGCTCGAGGTATTGCTTTGGCCACCTGTTCGGCCGCCGTCTTGCCGAATGTGACGATCACCGACGGCTGAAGCACCTGGATCTCCTGCAGCAGGTAGCCCGAGCAGGCTTCGACCTCAGTCTTGCGCGGCGAGCGATTGGAGGCAGGGTTGCCCGTTGAAGCCGGATGACACTTCACCACATCGGTCATGTAGAAGAGATCTTCGAGGTCGCGGTACCGAGGGTGACCAACCGACTGCAGCGCCCGCCTGATCAGCATGCCGGCCGGGCCGGTAAAACGCCGGCCTTTCACCAGGCTGACATGACCCGGCGCCTCGCCTACCAGCAGATAGCCGGTCGAGCGATCACCGTACGCCTCCGGCCTGAATTGGCGCCACGGCTTCATCGACGGACACAGGGTGCAGGTACTAATCTGGTTCTGCAGCGCGCGCAGCGCTCCCTGGCCGGAGGCAGTGGAATCAGCATCAGCGCGGTGCCGGCTTCGCGCCCCCGTGCGGGTCGGTCTGTTGACCTGGGATCTGATTTTCACGAGCCAGCCTCATCCGCACCACGGTTTCGATCGTCTGCTCGAGGGCTGGAAGCGGAGTGGTACCCGGTCTCCGTGCTTTCGCGAGGTTCAGCGCCTCCTCGTACGTCATCCCTTTGACGCAGCACAGGTAGGCGATCACCATCGAGACGGACCGGCCCATCCCCGCCCGACAGCAGACCAGCAGCCGTCGGGAGGCACCGTGCCGCTCCAACCAGTCCACCGCCTCCAAGACCGCGAGCGGATCGGCCTCACCGAATTCCTTGAGAGGGATGCGGGCGTAGGCCATGCCTGTGGGCGGCTGGATCTCGTGCTCTCCGGCTACGAAGAGCACCCCGTGGATGGAGTTCGGCGGCCTCTTCGCATCCTCGAGGTTCCCGACCAGAATGGAGTCCGTGATGAAGTGCATAGGCGATATTATACCCAAGGGCAAGCGAATAGCGAACAGCCAAGAGCGGATAGCCCCGACTTCACTGGAAGATCCTCCTGACGGCCCGATCCAGTCGGCGTTCGAGGTCCGGCAATGGCGCAGCCTGTCCGCGGCCGGCGGCTCGGTGAGCCTGCCTCGAAAGCGCCGCAATGCGCCGATGCAGAGGGCTCAGACGGTCATACGCCGGAAGGCGGACGTAGCGCAGGATGGAAGGGGCGCCGAATCCCCGGCCGGCCGCTGAGAACGAACGGATGAAACGCCGGGTCGCGGGCGCGTTCAGGACCCCGCAGAGATAGTGCGCCTCTCCGGGGCTCCGCACCGCCACCATTGCTGTGGTGTCGGTCGGGATGACCGGTTTGCGGCCCAAGTCCGGATGGTTCAGGGGGCCCACCACGGCGGCCTGCATGTCGGTCGCGAAGCGCTGCCAGACCACCTTGTGCCGCGCCACCGTATAGGTGCCGATCCCGTACATGGCGTAGAAGGCGCTCTTGTGGGCGAGTGCGCGGACGACGCGCGAGCCTCTTGAGAGCAAGACCTCTTTGAACTGCCGGAGATACTGGTAGGTCTTCGGGCACGTCGCTCGGAGCCAGTCTTCCGCATAGGCTTCCCGGATTCGAGGATCCTGGGGCATCACGATGCACATCCGGGGGGTCGCGCGCCACCGCCGGATCTCCGCCCCGCATACGGCCGGATAGACCAGATCCGGCTCGATCTCGACACCGGTCACTTTGGGGATCAGTCGCTTGCCCCGCTCAGGACAATTTTCGACGATGAGGGTACCGTGAGGCGGAGTCCCGCGTGGCGGGTTCTGTCTGGTGCCGGACGATGCGCGTGAGACCGAGAGCCAGTAGACCCCGTAGGGTTCCGTTGAGGCGCCACGGTAGGCCCGGTAGGCGCCGCGTCCCTCCATGCCTCGAGGTGGCACCGTGGTCTCGATCGTGCGCCGGTGTTCCCGCAGCTTCCGGCCCTTCTGTCTGAGGCCACGGCCCTCGGAGACCAGCCACGGAGCGAGCCCAGGGGGCCGATCGCCAACGGGCTCAGCGATCCCGAGGGGCCGAGCGTGCCCCTGAACCCGGCGGGTGCGGCGCCGGACTTGCTCCAAGCTGAGGTCCTCGCTGATCCTCCTTTCCCGCCTGTGTGACGGTAGGACTTCCCAGCGGATAAACGGCACCGGGTAGACGGTCCGGGCCCCGCGGGTCAACACCAACAGGGCGGTCTTGTTCGAGATGCCGGCGAACGGCGCCAATGCGACCAGATCGTGGACGCCCAGAACTTTCAGCGGATCGCCTGTGCGTCCCAGTTGAAAGCGACGAAATCCTTCCCCCGCGCCCTTGCCTCGGAGGGCTTCCATCGTGATCAGGAAGGCGAGGCGTCCCTCGGGTTTGAGGTAGCGATCCGCGCAGCGGTAGGTGAACAGGAAGGAGAAGTCTTTCTCGCCGGAGCCCAGGATCGAATCGAGGCCTTTGAGAGAGAACAGGCTATACTCATGCCACAGCGGCAGAGTGGCCGTTCGGTACCGCTGCGTCAGGCTCCCCCAGCGAATCCACGGCGGGTTGCCGACCACCAGATCAAACCGGGGCGAGTTGAGCGAGGGCGGCGCCAGCACGGCATCGCAGCACCAGACCGGCAGCCGAACGGGAGCGTTCACGGCGCCGAGGATCGGCGCGAGGGTCAGGGCGACATTGGCGCGCGCGGCCTCGGCCGCGACGGGATTGAGATCGAACCCCGCCATCGAGGCTAGCGCCTGCAACAGCCGATCAGCCTTCTCGCTCTTCCGCTTCCCCCGCCCTCCGTGGCCGTTCCCTCCCACTCGACGTAACGCCTGGACCAAGAAGGTCCCGGAGCCGCAGGCCGGGTCGAGCATGCCCTGTGAGGGATCGCCCGCGTAGCCGGCTTCGTCGAGGACGAGCTCCGCCAGCCAGTCCGGCGTGTAGAACTCCCCCAACGCCGCTCGGATCCGCCTGGGCATCAAGGACTGGTAGAGGTCTTTCAGCAGATCTGCCGGCGCCCACCAGGCGCGGTCCCCGGTCGGCGCGTAGGCCCACCGTAGCGCCACGAGGGTCCTGGCCAGGTCCGAGAGGCCGGCCGCCACATCGCAATCCAGCACCTCCAGATACCAGCTGAAGGGCCCGGGCTGGTCGCGCTGATCCTGCCAGATGATCCCGGCGTCCTGGAAGACTGCCCCGCCTTCCAGTCGAGCGAGGCCGGCACGCACCCGGTCGACCCCGCCGTTGGAAAGCGCGGGCAGGAACGAGCCCGAGGCGGCTTCCGCCGCCATCAGCTTGGCCACCAGGACGAAGTAGGTCTGAACTGCAAAGAGGAACGGCCGGAGCTGAATCCGTGCATCGAGGAGGCCGTATACCTCGAACAGGCCGTCCTTCACCTTTCCGATCACGTCGCCCCTCGTGAGGCGCTCCTCGAGACGCGTGACGCCGGCCTCATAGAGGAGTCCGACGCCCTCTTGCCACCGTTCGAATGCCGCAGCGGCGACCGGGGTCTTGCGCAACCGGGCCCGCTCGTAGAACGTCGAGACCAGGCGTCGCGCCTCGACGCTCTTCGGCCCGAGCGCGGACAAGAGGGCCTGGCCTGGGGTCAACGATCGCGAGGAGAGCTCAATAGGCATCTCAGCCGGTAGCCTAACCAAGAACGATGGGGATGACAAGAGCGCGAATTGCGCCATCTAAAATCTGACCGTAGCCAACATCGTTGCGACATTTGTACATCTTACCCTCCGACTCCGCATGATGCGGGGCAGAAGGAGGGGCGAGATGGAGGCAGGACGGATGGCGCGACGGTCGAAGCAGGAGTACGTGCACGCGATTGCCCAGCGCTATGGGCAGGCGACACGAGCCGAGAAGCATGCAATCCTGGATGAGTTCACGAAGGTGTGCGGCTATCATCGCAAGTATGCGATCGGGCTCCTCAACCAGCCCGCCCCCCCTGCCGGCCGACTCCGCCGGATGCCCCGGCGGCAGCCCACCTACCGAGCGGAGGCGATCCACGTGCTGGCCCTCATCTGGGAGGCCTCGGGGTATCTGTGCGCCGTGCGCCTGAAGGCGGCCTTGCCGCACTGGCTGCCCTGGCTCCGGTCCCGGGGCCGCCTCACTCCCGAGGTGGAACGGGCGCTGCGTCGGATCAGCGCTCGGCAAATGGACCGACGGTTGCGCGCCCACAAGCGGACCCTGAAACGCAAACTCTACGGCACCACCCGCCCGGGCGCGCTCCTGAAGCACTTGATCCCGATCAAGACCGACCACTGGGATGTGACGAAGCCCGGCTATCTGGAGATGGATCTGGTGTCGCACTCCGGGGCCTCGGCGGAGGGCGAGTTCCTGCACACCCTGGACTGTGTCGACATCCACACGGGGTGGGTGGAGCGGCAGGCCGTGCTGGGCAAAGGCCAGGACGGCATCCTGCAGGCCCTGACGATGATCGAGGGGCAGCTGCCGTTCGCCCTGCGGGGGCTCGACTCCGACAACGGCAGTGAGTTCATCAACACCCACCTGTGGGCCTTCTGCCAGCGACCGGGCAGGCCGCCGATCCAGTTCACGCGCTCCCGGCCGTACAAGAAGGACGACAATGCGCATATTGAGCAAAAGAATTGGACGCATGTCCGCAAGCTGGTGGGGTGGGACCGGTATGACACCCCCGCCGCTCGCCAGGTGCTGAACGCCCTGTATGCGGACCTGCGCATCTTCCAGAATCTGTTCCAGCCCTCGATGAAACTGCGGCGAAAGGAACGCCGGGGCTCGCGGGTGCTCCGGCGGTATGACACGCCTCAGACCCCGTTTGAGCGGGTGCAGGCGTGTCCCGAGGCGGATCCCCGGCAGATCGCGCGGCTCCAGCACGCGCAGCAGACGACGGATCCCTTCGCGCTGTCCGCCCGCATCGAGGCCCAACTGGAGCGCCTCCTGGCGTTGGCGACTCGCCCGAGTCGCGCACCACGGGAGTCCCGGCCGGTGGCCCGCTCCCCGTGGCACGGGTGGACCTTCAGCCCGAGGCTCCGGCCTCACGCGCAGGCCCAGCGCCAGGCACTCCGCCCGCAGCCCAGTCTTCGGAGCGGGGTGGCCAAAACGTGACGCCCGTCGTTGGCCCAGGAACGACGATCGCCACGCGACCCAGGGCCAGGCCCGCCCCCTTCGCGCTGGACCGGGGCCTCAGAAGATCCCGCACCGCCTCGTTCGGTAAGATTCTCAAATGTCTCAACGATGCCGCCGTGAGTAAGATTTTCAGATGGCTTGACAGGGAGCGGTTGCGGATCAAAGGCCGGGCCCGTATACTCATCTGAGCCAATGAGCCTAATCGACCTCGATCAGAGGGGTCTGAGATAAACCGGTCGCTCGACCCTACAGGTTGAAAGCCCCCTCACCCCTCCCTTTCCCCTTGAAGGGGAGAGGCGAAGGAGAGGGGTCATGATTCGAGCGGGGGTACAAGGGAGCCTATGGGTACGGCAAGTCTGTCGGTCGAACAGGTCGAATCAAGGCTGAAAAGCGTCCGGTGCGCGATCTGCAAGACCAGCGAGTTCACGATCGATCGCAGGACCATGCAGCCGGACGGTGAATGGAAGGGCGCCTGCCTCAAGTGCCGGTATAGCTTTCCGATCCATACCGATATGGAGTGGTACCAGCGGACCCAGCCCGACATCCCCTATCTGATGAAAGGCATTCCCTGTCCGAAGTGCCAGGCCCGCGGGGTGAAGTTGGATTTTCGAATCGTCATGTCCGTGCGGGATGCCTTTTATTTCGTCACCTGCACGGCTTGCAAGCACCCATTCGTGGAAAAATCCTCGCTGGAAACATTTGAATAGTTCCAGCGCCCCGACCCGGTTTCGTGTATACTCATAGCCATGAGTAAGACTCCAACCCACAAGACGCCCCCCCAGCCCGATCCTCAACCGGAGCAGCCGAAATCGCGCAAGGAGATCCCCCTCGTGTCGGTGCCGAGCGATCGAGACATGATCGCGGATGAGATGGCCGATCTGTTCGACGAAGACAAGGTGACCCACCAGCATGGCTCTGCCGAGCCCGAAGCCGACTAACCCCCAGGTTGCTGAAAAAGACCCCCAACTGCGTTCTCAGTCGTCCGTCTCCCTGCGACGTACCCATCACCCGTTGCACACGGCTGAGCATCGGGTCCCCGGTACGACTCAGTCGCCAGCCTCCCTGCGGCCTTGCCACGGGAAAGGGCGCGTCTTGGCGCGCTTGGGGCCGGGCGGGTGCAACAAAGCCTTTTTGAACAGCCTGTAAACCTATCACACGATGAACGCTGAGTGCTGAACGGGCAGAGCGGCGCGCCTGCGGCTTGGGCGAGTTGCCACTCGACCCTACCGATAGTTATGCAGCGTCCAGTGGTGAGATACGGTTAATCTTGCCCTTTGTGGTCCTGGCGGCCTCCCAGAGATCAACGGCCCGCTGGGCGTTCAACCAAAATTCAGGGGTATTGCCAAACAGACGAGCGAGACGCAGCGCCATCTCAGGACTTACGGCACGTCGCTCCCGAAGCAACTCATTCACGGTCTGGCGCGACACGGCCAAGGCCCTAGCAAAACTCGATACGGTCAGCCCATAATCTGGCAAGAAATCCTCACGCAGCATCTCGCCGGGATGAGTGGGGCGGACCTTCCGTGCGCCCTTTCGTTTTGCTACGCTCATGTCGTCTCCCACAAGGCGCGGATCGGCACCGCATACAGCCCCTCGCCGAAGCTCGCGCTGCTCTCGCCGTCGTAGAGAACCACGCCCGTGGCGAAACGCTCCCCGGCGGCCTCCATGAGCTTGCGAAGCCCGCGGAAGTCCTTCGCCGTGACGGTGGCGGCGGCCTTCACCTCGACACCCGCGACCTCGCGCGCCCCGCGCTCGAGCACGATGTCCACTTCCGCGCCGTCCTTGTCCCGAAAGTGGTGGAACCCGATCGCCGTCTCGTGCCAGCTCGCCTGCCTGCGGAGTTCCTGGAACACGAAGGTCTCGAGCAGTTGCCCCAGCGTCGCTCGGTCTCGCGTCAGGGCGGGCGCGTCGAGGCCGAGCAGCGCGCAGGCCACCCCCGTGTCGCCCAGGTGGAGCTTGGGGGTCTTGATCAGCCGGCTCAGCCGGTTGCTGTGCCACGGCGGCAGCTGCTCCAGCAGGAACACCCGCTCGAGCAGCGTCACATAGTCGCCGATCGTCGGGCGGCTCAACTGGAACGGGCTCGCCAGGTCGGTCACGTTCAGAAGCCGCGCCGTCTGGCCGGCGGCGAGCGCGAGCAGCCGCGGTAGGGCGTCGAGCGCGCTGATGCGCGCCAGTTCGCGCACGTCCCGCTGGACGAGGGTCTCGATGTAGTCGCGGTACCAGGCCGCACGGCGGCGGGCCGTCGCCCGGGCGAGGGCCGCGGGGTAGCCGCCGGCTGCGATGCGCTCCGCCAGCCCCGCCCCCAGCCGCTCGTACTTCCTGGTCTTGAACGTGCCGGCGAAGAGCGTGTCGAGAAACCGCGGCTCCCGTCCTGCAAGCTCGCATTGCGCCAGCGGGTGGAGGCGCAGGATCTCCATCCGCCCGGCCAGCGAGTCGGCGAGCTTCGGCACGAGGAGCACGTTGGCCGAGCCGGTGAGAAGGAACCGCCCCGGTGTGCGGCGGCGGTCCACCGCGGTCTTGAGCGCAGTGAAGAGGCCCGGCGCCCGCTGGACCTCATCGAGGATGGTCCGCTCCGGCAGGTCGCCGACGAAGCCCACCGGATCGGCCTGGGCCGCGCCGAGCGCCACGTCGTCGTCGAAGCTGAAGTAGGCGTACCCCCGCGGGTCGCCGGCCATCCGCGCCAACGTCGTCTTGCCGCACTGGCGCGGCCCGTGGATCAGCACCACGGGCGTATCAGCCAGCGCCTCGGTGAGGCGAGGCCGGGCGAAGCGGGGATGGAGCGGGGTCTTGGTCACGGCGGCCAATTGTAACCTTGCAGTTCGTCTGATTGCAAGGTTCTGGTTCGGCCACTCGAAACCTTCCGGCCCGGCCAATCGTAACGCTTCCGCCGCAGCCACCGGCTCAGACGCCCTCCATCTCGAACATCAGACGGTGGAAGTCCTCTTCTATGAGGCGCACTTTCCAGGTGTCGAATGCCCAAGAGCGGGGTCAGAGTACATTTTCGTATACTACGGGTCGAATCTTCCTCGGTCGTCTCCGGGATTCACCGACAAGCGGCCTCCAGCCCCTCCCTTCGATATGCTGAAAACAAATGTTCTCTGACCCCATTTCTATTCTTTTCCCGTCGATCTGCTTCCACACAATTGTTCTCTGCCCCCACTTCTCTGCCACTTCTCTGGACAGGTTCACGCGCTTTAGCCAGCCGAACCCGGTGGCTTCCCGACCTTCTGACTCTCCGTCGGCTCCGCTGCTACCGTCATCACGTTGAGGGTAGCTGCGTTCTCGGCAGCAATTGCATCTTCAACCCGTTCGACGAAGAGTCGAAAAGCGGCAACCTCGTCAAGCTTGGCGTAGGGCCCGATTCGAGTCTGGTACCGAAACGTCTCGTGGCCGAGGAACTGCTCGGTTGACCGGTAGTTCTTCCATTGCTCGCGGTAGTGGAGGACGCTCTCGAGCGATACGAAAACGACGACGAGCAGGCTGATGGCCGTCAGGACGAGCGTCATGATCGAATAGCCGCCGATCGCTGCCTCGACCTTGATGTTCGCCAACACCGGGACAAGCGCGCCACCAAGTACAGAAAATCCCCGCATCCGGAGGTATCGACTCTTTGCGATGACCGCCTTCCGGTCATACCACCCTTGGTACTGCTTCACTCGCTCGTTCAGATAACGTTCCGGATCTAGCGTCGCTACGTCAGCCACGTGGAGTCACTCCCTTGGTATGTCTGGCTAACTATTGAGCATGCTGGTCTACCTATCTATATCCGATTCGACAGACCCCCCAACGACGCCAGCGATTCTCTGCGGTTTTCCAGGACTTGTCAATGTCCTCCAGAGCCTGCCGTTGCCGACACACACGGATCAGCATCATCCCATGATGGCTGCGGCGGCTTGAGCCCCGTGAGCAGCGCATCCACCAAACTCCGAGCAGGGGACAGGCCCTCAAAGCGGCCTGTCCCCTGTCCGCTTGTCTCTAGGCTCGGATGGAATGGATGGGTACGGGGACGGGTGGCGTGGCTGACCCCCGGGTCGGACAGACGGGGTCATTGCTTGACCTCACATCACGTCATGGCCTTCTCCCTCCGTGAATTACTCCCCTGATAAGAGGCGACGCCAGATTTCAACACCATGTTCCAGCCGAGAGCCGACGCGCCCTACTTTAGATGGAGTGTCAAGTCAAGCAATGACCCCATCTTCGTGCCATCTTCGTGCATGCGAAGCAGACGAAGATGCGCGTCTACTTTGCCCATCCGCATTGTCCTTGGGAACGAGGCACAAACGAGAACACCAATGGGCTGCTGCGCCAGTTCTTTCCCAAAGGGACGCGATTCAATCAGCTGTCCCGCCGCGAGATTAAGCGGGTGCAGGCGATGTTCAACGATCGGCCCGCGGAAAGTCCTGAATTGGCACAGCCTCGCACATGCATTTCACCACCTGTTGCGCAAGGACCTTGAATGCACACAGGACCCATTGATTGCCTCAATGGGTGGTATTACGCCCATCCGCATAAGACGCCATGGTAAATGGCCCTTGATCCGCAACAGTTGGAAATGAAAGGATTATGGTGTATTGTTCGGTAGATTCGGTAGAACCGATGGCGTGTTATACGGATAAAAAGTTGCGGGTCCGGCTCTTATGCGGATCCGCCTAATCATTGTTAGGCCGCCAATCGAAGCGGAGAGCATGAGGGAAAGTCGGCAAGCCCAATGAACGAGCCGAATGAGCTGAAGGGGTGCCCGCTTCTGGCAGGAATTCCACCAGAAGACCTCCGTCGCGACTGTCCGACGGCTCGGATTGTGGCGATTCGGCACC
>JAHRHE010000057.1 GCA_020027965.1 Nitrospirota bacterium
TAGACGGCGGCCAGAATGATCCCGAGCGCCGCGACCACCGCGGCAGGCCTGCTCCAGGCGAAGGTTCCGACCAGGACCAGGAACTCTCCCACAAAGCTGTTGGTGCCAGGGAGTCCCAGGGACGAGAGCGCGAAAATGACGAGGAAGGTCGCGTAGCGCGGCATCGGTCCGGCCAAGCCCGCGTTGTCCACGATCATGCGACTGTGCGTACGCGCGTAAATGATCCCGACGCAGAGAAAGAGCGCGCCGGTGGTAATCCCATGATTGACCATCTGTAGGAGAGCTCCCTCGATGCCCTGGGCGTTGAGCGCAAAAATCCCCAACGTGACGAACCCCATATGGCTGACGCTGGAATACGCGATCAGCTTCTTGAGATCGGCCTGCGCCAGCGCCATGTAGGCGCCGTAGAGAATCGCAACGAGCGAGAGCGCCACCATGATCGGCGTGAAGGCAGCGGTCGCGTCCGGGAGCATGGGGACCGTGAAGCGCAGGAAGCCGTAGGCCCCCATCTTCAGCAGCACGCTGGCCAGGAGCACACTCCCCGCGGTCGGGGCCTCGACATGGGCGTCGGGGAGCCAGGTGTGGAAGGGAAACATCGGGACCTTCACGGCGAACGCGATGAAGAACGCCCAGAACACCCAGTTCTGGACGGTGGGGTCGTAGCCGACCCGGGTCAGGAGCAGGATGTCGAATGTTTGGCCGCCCTGGAAGAACAGCACCAGAATCGCCACCAGGAGCAGCACGCTGCCGGTCAGGGTGTAGAGGAAGAACTTGACCGCCGCGTACAGCCGGTTCGGGCCGCCCCAGACCCCGATGATCAGATACATCGGGATCAGCATCGATTCCCAGAACACGTAAAAGAGCACGAAATCCAGCGCCACGAACACACCCAGCATGGCGGTCTCCATGGCCAGCAGCACGGCCATGAATTCTCGGACGCGGGACTGAATCGCGGTCCAGGACGCGACGATGCACACGGGGGTCAGGAGCGTGGTCAATAACAGCAGCGGCAGGCTGATGCCGTCCAGGCCCACGCTATAGCTGATCTGCGGCGAAGCGATCCAGACGACGCGTTCGGCGAACTGCATGCGCGGCGTGGCCGAGTCGAAGAGGTACCAGATCGGAAGGGAGAGCAGGAAATCGGCCAGCGCGAACGCCAATGCCGCGTATCGCACCAGGGCCTCCTTCACCAGGAAGACCGCGACCGCGCCCGCCAGTGGCAGGAATACCACCACCGTCAGCCAGGGAAAGCCGGCGTTCTGAAGACTGGCATCACTCATCGCGTCACCCACGGTGGGCAATGGTCGGTGGTCAGTGGTCCGTGATGAACGGAGGAACTACGGGTTAAACTTCCGATTTGTCTGACCTTCACCGACCACTGACCACAGACCATGGGATTGTTCACACCGACCGCTGACCATAAACCCCTGACCACTTGCTTCAGCACAGGTGTCACCACAGCAAATAGAAAGTCAAAATAAGGACGGCGCCGGCTGCCATCCCGAGCGCGTAGTGCTGGGTCTGGCCGCTCTGAGCGAGCCGCATCAACCAGCCCCACCAGGCGATCGCGCGAGCGATCCCATTGACGGCACCGTCAATGAAGGCCACGTCCATCTTGCTCCAGAGGCCGTCGGCCAGCCTGAAGGTCGGGCGGACGACCGCGCGGTCGTAGGCTTCGTCGACGTACCATTTATTGAACGAGAGCTCGTACAGGCGCCGCCACTGCTGCGCCAGGCGGTCGGGCAGGCCCGGTGATCGGACGTACAGCAGGTAGGCCAGCGCGATCCCGGCCAGGCCCAGGAGCGTGGCGGTCACCATGATGCCCAGCGCGCCCGGAACTTCGTGGGAGATCCGGACACCCCCGGGACCGGGGAGGACCGGCGTGAGAAATTCGGAGATGCCCAAGTAGCCGGTGATGATCGACAACGCAGCCAGGATCACGAGCGGGACGGTCATCACCGGCGGAGTCTCATGCAGGTGCCCGGCCTGGTGGGGGTCCACCCGAGACTCGCCCCAGAAGGTGACGAACACAAGGCGGAAACTGTAGAAGGCCGTCAAGAAGGTCGTGGCTATTCCGAGCACCGCCAGTACCTTCCCGAGCGCGCCGGCCGACCACGCGCCGATGAGGAGTTCATCCTTGCTGAAAAACCCCGCGGTCAGCGGGAAACCGGACAGGGCGAGGGACCCGATCACGAAGGTCCAGTGGGTGACCGGGAGTTTCTCTTTCAGCCCGCCCATCCGGCGCATATCCTGCTCATGGTGGAGAGCGATGATGACCGAGCCGCAACCCAGGAACAGCAGGGCCTTGAACGCGCCGTGGGTGAAGAGGTGGTAGATGCCGGCTGCATAGGCGCCCAGTCCGCAGGCCATGATCATATAGCCGAGCTGGCTGATCGTCGAATACGCCACGACGCGTTTGATGTCGTACTGGGTGAGGGCGATGCTCGCCCCGAGCACCATGGTGGCGGCGCCGGTCACGGCCACCACCTCCATCGCGGTCGCGGACAGGTTGTACAACGGCGATAGCCTGGCCACCATGAAAACGCCCGCCGTGACCATCGTGGCCGCATGGATCAGGGCCGAGATGGGCGTGGGGCCTTCCATGGCGTCCGGCAGCCAGACGTGCAGTGGGACTTGCGCCGATTTGCCCACCGCGCCCGTGAACAGCAGCAGGCAGATCAGGGTCAGCGTGGACACCTCCCACGTGCCTCCGAGCAGGGCCAGTAGGTTACTCGTCTGCCCCTTCAAGTCAGCCGCCTGGGCAAATACATGCCGGTACTCCAACGACCCAAAGTTCAGAAGCACGAGTAAGAGCCCCAGCATGAAGCCGAAGTCGCCGATGCGATTGACGATGAACGCCTTAGTCGCCGCCCGGCGGGCCGACTCTCGCTCATACCAGTGGCCGATGAGCAGGTAGGAGCAGAGACCGACCGCCTCCCAGAAGATGAACAACTGCAAGAAGTTGTCGGACATGACCAGCATCAACATCGAGAAGGTGAACAACGCGATGTAGGCAAAGAACCGCGCGTATCCGCGCTCACCGTGCATGTAGCCGATGGTATACACGTGCACCAGCGCGCTGACGGTGGTGACGAGGAGCAGCATGACGGCAGTGAGGCGGTCCACATGGAGTCCCAACTCGATGCGGAGGTCGCCAGACGTCAGCCAGGTGTAGAGCGGGATCGTCGTGTGCCGTCCGCCGGCCACATCCATGAACGTGAGGACCGAAAGCAGGAAGGACACCACCACGGCGGGCACCGCGATGAGATGGGCCCGGTCCTTGATCCAGTGGCCGAACAGCCCGAGGATCACGAACGCCGCGAAGGGCAGGAGCGGAATGTACTCGTAGGTCATAGACTATGAATGCTCACCCTTCGACAGGCTCAGGGTGATCCCGAGCATGGTCGAGGGATCAATGGTCAGGGCGCAGTGGTCCTCGGTCCTCTCACCATTTCAGCAACTGGAAGTCGTCCACATTGATGCTGGCCTTGGTCCGGTACAGGGCGATGATGATGGCCAGGCCGACGGCCACTTCGGCGGCCGCTACCGTGAGCGCGAAGAACACGAACACCTGGCCGGCGATGTTCTGAAGATAATACGAGAAGGCTACGAAGTTGATGTTGGTCGCGTTCAGCATCAGCTCAATCGAGAGCAGAATGATAATGATGTTGCGCCGGATCAGGACCCCCACGACTCCCGTGGTGAACACGATCGCGCTCAGGATGAGGTAATAGCTCAAAGGCACGTTCATGTATTACCTGTTATTCGTCGCTCGTGCCTGCGCGCCCGCCCTCCAGAGGCTTCCGGCGGACGGGCTGGAGCGCTCTGGCGCGCAAGCGTGAAGCGTCGTTCGCTTCAAGCTCAAACGAGATACGCGTCACGCTTCACGCCCTCCGATATCCTTCTTCGCGAGCACAATAGCGCCGATCATCGCCACCAGCAGGATCAGGGAGGCGATCTCGAACGGATAGAGGTAGGTCGAGAACAAGACCTCACCGATCGTTTCGGTGTTTCCCACAAGGGGAAGGACGCTGCTCCCGGCCTGCGTCGCGCCGGTCGCCGCCGGTACCGAGGCGGGCTGTTCCGGCACTGTGCCGCGGAACACCAATAGGAGTCCCTCGGTCAGGAGGGTCAAGCCGAGCAACGTGCCGAGCAGGAATTGCGGATGGTAGCGATCCTCGCGCTTGACGTTCAGCAGCATCACCACGAACAGGTAGAGCACGAGGATGGCGCCGGCATAGACGATCACCTGGACCGCGGCCAGGAACTCGGCCCGCAGGGTGACGTACAGGCCTGCCACATGGAAGAACATGATCAGCAGGGAGAGGGCACTGTAGATGGGGTTCCGAAGGGCCACCACCAGGATGGAGGTCAGGACGATGATACCGGCAAAGTAAAAGAAGAAGAGAGTCGCCACGTCGCGCTAACTTTCCTTGGGGGGCATAAATTTGAACGCGACGTTGAAGAAGGCGACGTTCGGGTGTTGCAGCTCCAGCCTCTTCTCCCTCACGGGAAAGGACCGGTCGCCGATTGCTAAGAGTTGCGGCTTGCTCAACAGGAGCTGGCGCTTGTCATAGACCGCCCACTCGTACTCGCGGGTCATACCCAGGGCGTCGACCGGACAGGCGTCCACGCACAACCCGCAAAACAGGCAGCGCGTCATGTCCATGTAATACTCTTTGGCGTACCGCTTGGTGGGCTCGCCGGGCACCTCCGAACTGATCACGCGGATCACCCGAGACGGGCAGGCGGCTTCGCAGAGGTCGCAGCCGACACATTTTTCCGTGCCATCGTCGTAGCGAAGCAGCGCCAGCATGCCGCGATAGCTGTCCGGCAAGGTCCGCTTCTCGTGCGGATACTGCAGGGTGATCGGCCTGTAGTGCAGCAAGTGCTTGAGCGTGGCCTTCATGCCCACGAGGATCTCGTAGAAAGTAATGGTCTTCAGCCAGGCTTTGAATTTCATGGCCATCAGCTATCAGCTCTTCGGAAAGAGGTACGCCGCAATCGACGTGACCAAAATATTCCCCAGCGCGATCGGGAGCATCACCTTCCAGCCGAACCGCATCAGTTGATCATATCGCAGCCGCGGGAGCGTGGCGCGGAGCCAGAAGAACAGGAACAGAAAACAGTAGACCTTCGCTGCGAACCAGACGACCTGTTCGATCCAGGCGAAGTGTGGAAATCCAAGATGCCCGATCAAGGTGCCGGGGTATGGCGCGTTCCAACCACCCAGGAAGAGCGCGGCCGCGATGCACGAGACCAGGATCATGTTGGCGTATTCCGCGATGAAGAAAAAGGCGAACCGCATCCCGCTGTACTCGGTAAAGAATCCGGCCACCAACTCGCTCTCGGCCTCCGGGAGATCGAACGGTACGCGGTTGGTCTCTGCGACGGCAGAGATGACGTAGACGACGAAGGCGAAGATCTGCGGGAAGGGAAAGGCAAAGATGTACCAATGCCAGAAGCCCCCGGCCTGGGCCTCTGTGATCTTGACGAGGCTGAGCGAGCCGGCCAGCAGCAGGACTCCCACGATCGCGAGACCCACGTTCAGCTCATAACTGATGACCTGCGCCGCCGCGCGCAACCCTCCCAGCAGCGAGTACTTGCTGTTGGAGGCCCAGCCGCCGAGGATGATCCCGTAGGCGCCGATCGAGGTAAAGGCCAAGATATAGAGGATCCCGATGTTGACGTCGCTGATCACGAACGGCTTGAACTGAATGCCGAACAGCTCCACGGTCAGGTTGGGCCCAAAGGGGATCACCGCAAAGCCGATCAGGGCCGGCACCAGGGCCAGGATGGGCGCCAGACTGAACAGGAACCTGTTTGCGCCGGCCGGGACGATGTCCTCTTTGAAGAACAGCTTCAGGCCGTCCGCGATGGGCTGGAGGATACCGTACGGCCCGACCTCCATGGGGCCCATCCGATCCTGCATCCAGGCGATCACCTTCCGCTCCGCGAGCGTGAGGAACATGACCGTGAGCAGCACGATGCCGAAAACCACGCCGATCTGGGCCAGCGAGAACGCCACCTTCACTCCGAGCTCAAACATCTGAATAGTCCTTCACGTCAGAGCCGTTCAATGCGTACTTTCGCCGATTTGCAATACGGCACCTGGGTGACGGGATCGACGGACACGGTCAGCAAGCGTCGCGCCTCCTCGTCGAAATGTTCCGGAAACACTGCCATGCCTTCCGGCACGCGGTCTAGTCGTCTGACACTCGTGGTCATCTCGCCTGCTTGGTTGACGAGTCGGACGCGGTCTCCGTCCGTGACGCCAATTCGGTCCGCGTCGGAGGGGTTGAGCCCCAGCGAGCCGGCGTTCTGGACTTCCATGAGTCCCTTGGCTCGGGTCGAGAGCTTCCCGGAGTGGAACAGCGTCTGGCCCACCACCAGCGTGAGCTGCAACCCATCCTTTACCTTGCCGGCATCCCGCCTGTCCGACTCGGCTGAGCTCGTCGCAGGCTGAGCCATGTCGAAGGACCCTGCGCCCGTTAGTTGATAGCGTGCGCCCACGTCCTCGGCGTAGCCTTCCCGCAGATAGCGCTCGACGACGGCCTCATCCGACCGCGGTGTGGCTGGGGCCGGACCCAGGAGGCCGTAACCGGGAATCAGGTTCCGAATCTCCTTCAGGATTTCCTTCGCGTCGCCGTATTCGATGGGATAGCCCATCAACACGGACAGCGCGGAGAGGATCTCCCAGTCGGGCCGGCTCTCGCCGATCGGGTCGATGGCGTGCCGCACAGCCTGCACGTGCCCCTCGGTGTTCGTGAAGGTCCCGTCTTTCTCAGCGTAGGAGCAGGCCGGCAGCACGACGTGCGCGAGCCTGGCGGTGTCGGTCAAAAAGAGCTCCTGACAGACCAGAAGCTCCAGACGCTCGAGCGCTTCCTTGGCTTGCGCTGCGCGCGGCAGCGACCCGATCGGATTCTCGCCTACCACGAACAGGGCCTTGACGTTGCCGGCCCTCGCATCGCCCAGGATCTGCATCAGGGTTGCACCGGGCCTCTGTGGCAGCTCTTCCTTCCACAGTCCCGCGAGGCGCTCACGCGCGGCGCGGTCGTCGAGGTCGGACGGTCCCGGAAGAAACTCGGCCAGCGCCCCCATCTCCACCGCGCCCTGGTCGTTGTTCTCTTCGGCCAAGGGCGCAAGCCCGCATCCCGGGCGATCGTGCTTCCCCGTCAGCAGGAGCAGGTCCAGCAGGTTCGTCGCGACACCGAAGCCACCCGGCGTCCGGAGCACGCCTTGTCCGACCAGCACTACCGCTCGGCGCGCGGCGACGAACGCGCGGGCAGCTTCCATCAGAGCCTGTGAGGTGGCTCCAGTGACAGATTCGAGCGTCTCCCAGGGGATGGCGCGCAGGGTCTGACTGATCGCCTCCACGTAGGCCGGTGCACGCTGGGTGAGGGTCTGAGCCACCAGCCCGCCTTCGACCACCGCCTTGATCAAGCCCAGCACCACGTTCCCGAACCGTTCCGGGTGCACCGAGAAGTGATGCGCGGACAGGTTCGCAATGTTGCTGATGGTCCCAATCGCGGGGACCAGCGCTTCGATCGTCAGCAACGTCGCGTTGTACTTCTTAACCGCCTCCTTGACCTTGAGACCCGTGATCGGGTTGGTCTCGGTGATGTTCGTGCCGACGAGCAGCAATACCTCAGCCCCGACGATGTCCTCGAAGGCGACGGTCCACCGGTGCGTGCCCTGCACGCGGCGGAGCGCCCGCACGCCGTTGATGTGCCCATAGCGCGCGCTGCCGTCAATCCGGTTGGTGCCGATGACCAACCGCATGAACTTCTGGAACACGTAGAGATCCTCGTTCGTGCAGCGTGAAGCGATCAGGCCCGCGAAGGCGTCCGGGCCGTGTTTGAGCTTCAAGGCGATGCAGGTCTCAGCGACGAACTCGAGGGCCTCCTCCCAGGTGGCCGGAACCAACTCGCCATTCCGCCGGAGCAGAGGAGACTGGAGCCGGTCCGGGTGGGTCGTGGCGTGGTAGCCGAAGAAGCCGCGCGCGCACAGGTCGCCGTTGTTGCGACCGGCGCCATGGGCGGAGTTGACCTCGATCAGGTCGTTGCCCTTCGTCTGAATCGTAATGTGGCAGCCGTCGCCGCAGTACGTGCAGACTGTATCCGCGCGCTTCAACATCCACGGACGGAACTCGTACAGGTCCAAACGGCTGGTGATCGCGCCGACCGGGCAGATCTGCACGCATCCGCCGCAGAACTCACAGTCCAACTGGTGCGTCGTGAAGTGCTTGATCTCGGTCATCGTCCCACGGCCCGAGGGGGCGAGCGCCTTGACGTCCATCACCTCGTCGCAGTAGCGCACGCATCGGAGGCACTGCACGCAGCGGTTCATCTGTGTCTCGATCAAGGCGCTGAAGTACTCCTTCGGGAAGACCCGCTTGACCTCGAGGAACCGGCTGGTGGTCGGCGTGTATTCGTGCGAAAAATCCTGCAAGTCGCAGCGGCCACCCTGGTCGCAGACCGGGCAGTCCAGCGGATGGTTGGCCAGGATGAATTCCAGCACCGACTTGTGCGCCTCATTGACCACGGTGGTCGCGGTGTGCACCACCATGCCCTCGGCCACCGGCGTGCTGCAGGAAGTCTGCAACTTCGGCATCCGCTCGATCTCGACGAGGCACATGCGGCAGTTAGCGTCCGGCTTGAGCTTGGGATGGTAGCAGAAATGGGGAATCATCACCCCCATCTGGCGCGCCGCCTCGATGACGAGCGTGCCTTTTGGGACCGTGACCGGCACCCCATCGATGGTCAGTCTGACGGTTTCTGTTGTCGTCGTTGCCATAACTTCTGTTCGTGGCGATAGGCGATAGGCTATGGGCTATAGGCCGGACTCATCACCTTTAGCCTCTCGCCCATTGCCTATTGCCTCGCGGCTAGTGCCGCGCTGGCATTACCAACTCCGCGGCCCCCGAGGGCTCGGCGGCGCGAATGAGCTCCTCGTATTCGTCTCGCCAGTACTGGAGCGTGCTGAGGACCGGTGCGATCTCGGCGTCGCCGAAGGCGCACACCGTCCGGCCCGCTATGTTCTTGCATAGATCGGTCAGGGTTTCAAGGTCTTCCATGCGGCCCCGCCGGTTGATGATCCGGCGCAGAGTCTGCACAAGCCAGGAGCTCCCTTCGCGACAGGGACTGCACTTGCCGCAAGATTCGTGATAGAAGAACTCCATCAGCCGCAGCGCCGCCCAGACCATGCTGGTGCCCTCTTCCATCACCGTCACCCCGCCGGACCCAAGCATCGAGCCTGCCTGTGCCACCGACTCAAAGTCCAGCTTCACGTCCAGATGCTGGGGGGTGAAGAACGCCGCCGAGGCCCCACCGGGGATGATCGCCTTGAGGGGCTTCTGGGAGCGCATCCCGCCGGCATGCTCGAAGATCAGCTCCCGGAAGGTGATCCCCATCGGCACTTCATAGTTACCCGGCCGCTTGATGTGGCCGCTGACGCAAAAGACGCGGGTGCCGGTGCTCTTCGGGGGCGACCCGATCGAGGCGAACCATTCAGGCCCCCGGTTCACGATGTACGGCAGGTTCGCCAGCGTCTCCACGTTGTTCACCACGGTCGGCTTGCTGTAGAGGCCGTGCGTGGCCGGAAATGGCGGCTTCACGCGGGGCAGCCCACGCTTCCCTTCCAGGGATTCCAGCAGCGCCGTCTCCTCCCCGCAGATATAGGCCCCGGCGCCACGATGCAGCCAGATGTCGATATTGACGCCCGTGCGCAGCACGTTCGTGCCCACGTACCCGGCCGCGCGCGCTTCGGCCAGGGCCCGCTCGAGGATCCGAGCACCCAGGGAAAATTCCCCGCGGATATAGATGTAGGCCGTCTCGGCGCCGATCGCATAGCAGGCGATCGCTATCCCTTCCAGCATCTGATGGGGATCCCGTTCGATGAGCTGACGGTCTTTGAATGTTCCCGGCTCGCTCTCGTCGGCGTTGCAGCAGAGGTACTTGGGACCCGTATAGTCTTTCGGCAGGAACCCCCACTTGACGCCGGTGGGAAAACCGGCCCCCCCGCGCCCGCGCAGCCCGGACTTCGTCACCATGGCCGTGACGTCGGCGGGCGCGATCTTGCCCAGCACCTTGCGCAGCGCCTGGTAGCCTCCCACCCGCTCATAGTCGGCGAGCAAACCGGTGTAGCCCGGCATCTCCATGTTCTTGAGGAGAATCTTTTCGTAGGTTGGCATGAACTCGCCAATGCAAAATGTAAAATTAAAAATGCAAAATCGCCGAGGCCCGACGTCCGAACTCAGATGAAATGTTCATTTTGCATTGTTCATTTCTCACTGCCTGCCAGTTGCGGCAGGATGAACGGTCCGCTCTTTAATGGAGAAGTCCCATCGCGTTTCAGATCCGCCAGGATCCGGTCCACTCTCTCTTCGGTCACGCGCTCGTAGTACTCGTCGTTGATCTGCATCATCGGGCCCGTGCCGCAGGACGCCAGGCATTCCACCGTGCTCAGAGTAAACAGGCGATCCGGCGTCGTCTGGCCGGGCGAGATACCCAAACGCGCCTGCAACCAGCCCAGGAGCACGTCGGACCCGACCAGCCCACACATGAGGGATTTGCACACCTGGATGTGGAATTTGCCGACCGGTCTGAGATTGAACATCGTATAGAAGGTGACCACCTCATACACCTGCGGGGGCGTGATGCGCAGAATGCCGGCGATTTCCTTCATCGCCGCCTCAGTCACGTACTCCTCTTCGGTCTGGGCGAGCCACAGCAGCGGCAGGAGCGCCGACCGCCGCACGGGGTAGCGGCTCAGTATCTGTTCAATCTCGTCCTTGTATTTTTCGCGCAACATGCTCAGGTCAACCTAAGGCCATATGCCATTCGCTTACCTTCCCCTATACTGCCTGAGGGTGACTAGCCTGTCTCAGACTGCGCGCGTCCACCGAGCACTCTATCTACCTATGCCCGGAAGCAATAAATCCTGAGTGCGCGGTGCGCGAGCACGTGGGACAGGCTAGTCACCCTCATCTATCACATTCTCCCATGACGATGTCGTAGGTCCCGAAGATCGTGATGATGTCCGAGATCAGGTACCCTCGCGCCATGTGATCAAAGGCCCCCATGTGCACGAAGGACGGCGCCCGGATCTTCAACCGGTACGGGCGGGGGCTTCCGTCGCTGATGATGAAGAAGCCCAACTCGCCCTTCGGGGCCTCGGTCGCGCAGTAGGTCTCGCCCTTGGGCGGCTTGAAGCCCTGCGTGAAGATGATGAAATGGTGGATGAGGCTCTCCATGTCCCGCATGACTTTTTCTTTCGGAGGCGGGATGATCTGCGGGGCGTCTGCGATGATCGGGCCCTCGGGCATCTGGGCCAGGCATTGGCGGATGATCCGGCAGCTTTGGCGCATCTCTTCCATCCGGACCCAGTACCGGTCGTACGTGTCGCCGTTCTTGCCCACCGGCACCTCCCACTCGACCTTGTCGTAGGCGCCGTAGGGCTCAAGCTTGCGGACGTCGTAGGCGACCCCCGATCCCCGTAAGACCGGCCCGGTCAACCCGAAGTTGATCGCATCCGCGGCCGAGATGACCGCCACCTTCGTAGTACGGGCTATCCAGATCCGGTTGGCCTGGAGCAGCTCGTCATACTCCCTGATATGGTCAGGAAAGGTGTCCAGGAACGCGTGCGTCCGTGACACGAGGTCCGGCGTGAAATCACTGTCCACGCCCCCGATCCGGTAATAGTTGAGCGTCAAGCGGGCGCCGCACAGCGCTTCGAACAGATCGAGCAACACCTCGCGCTCGCGAAACGTCCAGAAGAACACGGTCATGGCCCCGATGTCGAGGGCTTGCGTCCCCAGCCAGAACAGGTGCCCGATAATCCGCTGCATCTCGGCCACAATGGTCCGGATGTACTCGGCCCGCTCGGGCACGGTGAGGCCCAGCAGCTTTTCCACCGCGCGGACGTAGGCGTAGTTGTTGGTCATCGAGCAGATATAGTCGAGGCGATCCGTGTGCGGGATAATCTGCATGTAGGCCAGGCCCTCAGAAAGCTTCTCCACCCCCCGATGCAGGTAGCCCAGGTCAGGCGTGGCTTTGACGATCCGTTCTCCGTCCAGTTCGAGGACCACCCGAAGCACGCCGTGCGTGGCCGGATGCTGCGGGCCCATGTTCAGGAGCAGCTCTTCCTTCCGATAGGCGGTCGCACGGGACGCGCCGTCAACTGAGAGAAATGCCCGCTTCTCATCCTCCGGGACCTCCCCCTCAGTCATGGCCGAGGCCGGCTCGTCCAGTCTGGGGATGAACTCAAACTGACTCCGCCAGCCCCTCCCCTCCGTGGGGAAGTCTTTCCTGAGCGGATGGCCCTCGTCATAGTCCTCAGGCATCAGGATCCGCCGGAGGTCAGGGTGGCCGGTGAACCGGATGCCCATGAGGTCGTAGACCTCTCGCTCCATAAAGTTGGCGCCCTTCCAGATCCCGGTCACGGACGCGATGCTGGGATCCTCCTCAGGGACCCGGGCCTTGATCCGGATTCGAGTGCGGTGCGGGAGTGAGAGCAGATGATAGATGACCTCAAAGCGGTCGGGATCCTCGGGATAGTCGGCCGAGCAAATGTCGGTGATATGGTCGAACGCCGCGGTCGGGTCGTCATGCAGGAAGGTCGCCACGTCCAGAATACGATCGGCGGCCACGCGGACCGACAGCTCCGCGCGCGGGCGGTCCTCGTTCGCCGACAGGACGGCGTCCAGGAATTTAGCCTTGAGCGTTTCGAGTAATGGATGCATGGCTCACGAAGAGCTGATGGCCTATAGCATATGGCGAATGGCCGCTTCTAAAGAGCTTATAGCGTATAGCTAATGGCTTATGGCCAGTCGTGAAGAGCGTATAGCGTATAGTCAGACGTCTTGCCATCAGCTATAAGCCATATGCTCTTGACCATGAGCCATAGGCTCTTACCTCACGAACACCTTCTCCCGCTGGATTTTCTCCTGCAGCTTGATCAGGCCGTCGAGGAGAGCCTCCGGCCTGGGTGGGCAGCCCGGCACGTACACGTCCACGGGGACGATCTGATCCACGCCCTGCACGACGCTGTAGCTGTTGTAGTGGTTGCCCGAGGTGGCGCAGGACCCCATCGAGATGACGTACCGCGGCTCCGGCATCTGGTCATAGATGCGGCGGATGACCGGGGCCATCTTCCGGGTGACCGTTCCGGCCACAATCATCAGATCCGATTGCCGCGGGGACGCTCGGAACACGCCCGCGCCGAAGCGGTCAATGTCGTAGCGTGAGGACACGCTCGCCATCATCTCGATGGCGCAGCAAGCCAGCCCGAAGCTCATGGGCCACAGAGAGGACTTCCGGGCCCAGTTGGCCACCCAATCGATCTTTGTGGTGATCACGTTTGCTTCCAACTGCCGTTCAAACATGCTCATACCCTACTCCTCAGCCTAGAATGGGACGTCAGGGGCGTCTTGAATGGCCGTGACTGCGCGCGTCACTTGTTTTTTTATCGAGCAGTGTGGTCAGGGTGGGACCTATTGGGCGCATCGAGCGAGCACACATCCACCCCTTTTTCAAATGTTCCCGTGTGCGCGCTCTGCGAGCAGGGGCCCGCCCTGACCGCACTGCCCCTCCTTCTTGAGTGCGCGCTCCCCGATACGCCATTAGCTCTTCTCCAATCAGTCCCATTCCAGCGCGCCTTTCTTCCATGCGTACCAGAACCCCACCAGCAGAATGAGGATGAACAGCCCCATCTCCAGGAGCCCCAGCAGTCCCAATTTACTCCGGTACACCACGGCCCACGGAAAGAGGAAGACGACTTCGATGTCGAAGATCACGAACAACATGGCAATGATGTAGTACCGCATCGGAAACTGAAGTCGGGCGTCCGAGAACAGGGGGCTCCCGCTCTCGTAAGGCACCAGCTTGGCCCGGTACGGCCGGCTCGGCCTGACCACCCAGCCCAGCAGCAAGGACACGACACCAAACGCCACCGCGATCACGACGAAGAACAAGATCGGAATGTAATTCAATGGGACGGCTTCGTTCGACATTTTGAATGATGATGGATGGTTAATGGTTGATGGTTAATGAAGAACCATGATCCATCCGATCCTCTTCCTTGCTCGTTTTCCATTAACCATTAACCATGGTTTTCCATTGCATTCTGGGAGAGTGCTTCGCCGAAGAACGGCCTGAATCGGAGCCCATCTAACTGTGGCTCCGTGACGCCCTTGTGCTGGATGAGGACCTTGAAGGTCCGGCCCATGCCTTCCGGGCGTAACAGTTGAACCACTGACTGGAACTCGGCGGAGCCCGGCTCCAGCGACTCCAGGAGCTGCTCGACCCCAAACCCCATCAGAAAGCTCATTTGGTTTGTGAATCCGGTCACGTGCAGGCCCGATTCCTCGCCAACCGCGGCCAAGCTCGTGAAGTCCACGTGCGCCGTCATGTCCTGAAGACCCACGCGGGTGTACGGGTCCTCCGACACCAGGTGGTGATAGTAACACAAGAGGGTTCCCCGCTGCCGGTCCGGGCCGTACAGGTCCCGCGCGGTGTGGCCGTAGTCAATCGTGATGACGAAGCCCCTGCCGAGCACCCGCGCCACCCCTTTCATCCAGGCCAGCGCCTCCAGATTAACTTCCGTGTTGTACCCCTCCGGCAGCGAAAGATCGAGGCGGCGCAGATACTCCTTGAGAGCCGGGGTGGAGATAGGCCATATCCGTTCACAGAATCGGCCTCCCTGGCAGTCCACGTAGACTTCTTTGGGTTCGTCTTGCTCGATGCGGAGGCGGTGCACCGGGAACGCATCCACCAGTTCGTTCGAGAACAACACGCCGACGAGACTCCCTGCTGACAGTTCATCCAGTTTGCTCACCCAGGCCACACGCCCTGACTGACCGAGCCAGGGCACAAGGGTTGCCCTCTGGGCCGCCTGCATGGCCGGGCTGCGCTCGATGATCATATACCGCAACCGATCGAACACGCCGCCGGATTCCTTGGCGCAGGCGGTCAGAAAATCGTGGGCCAGCGTTCCCTTCCCTGCCCCCATCTCGATGACCGTGAGCAGGTCCGGCCGGCCAAGCAGGTCATCCATCTGGCGGACCTGCCGCGCGAGCGCCTGGGCCAGAACCGGATGCACATCGCTGCTGGTGAAATAATCTCCACCCCAGCCGATTCGATCCTCGCCGATCCCTCCGGGTGTGTCCGCGTCCGCATCAGCCCGGGTCTCGAGTCGGGAGTAGTAGCCGAACCTGGGATGGTACAGCGCCAACTCCATGAAGCGGGCGAAGGTGATCGGTCCCGATGCGCGGATTTCTTCCGTGATCGAGGCCACGAGGTCCGGGTGGCCGTGGAGCGCCGGGTCCGCGGTTTTCGCGTTCTTGTTCATAATCCCGTTGGAGAGTGGAACATCTACCTTAGCTGCAGCCAGAACGGCAAGTCAAGCCAGTACACCGTGAAAAGTCAATAGATTGGGGGGTGTTGGTGGCGCTTCAGCCGAAGGCAGGCCGCAGAACTATGGGTCGTCAGGAAAGGGTTGGCGGGGTCCGGCGAGACGGCAAAAAGTGGGGAGGCTCAATCCTTATTTTCCATGGCATTTCTTGTACTTCTTGCCGCTCCCGCACGGGCAGGGGTCGTTGCGGCCGACCTTGTCCTGCTCCCGCTGAATGGTCCGGGCTGCGGCCGGCTCCTCGCCCCGGCTGAAGGTCATCCGTGACGGAGGTTGGGACCGGGGGGCGGGCGCCGGCGTCTCGCCCCTGGCCGCCTGCACGTGGAAGAGCCCATGGATCGCGTCGGTCTTGATCCGGTCCATCATCGCGGCGAACATATCGAACCCTTCCCGCTTGTATTCGATGAGCGGGTCTTTCTGCCCATACCCACGGAGGCCGATGCCGTCGCGGAGTTGATCCATCCCGAGCAGGTGGTCTTTCCAGTGGGTATCGATCACCTGCAGGAGCAACGCCTTCTGGATGTACCGGAAGATCTCCGGACCGAGCTCCTGTTCCTTCATCTGGAAGGCGTGCAGCACGCGCTCATGGAGCTCCTCTCGCAGTGCCTCCCGGCCGAGCTCCTTGAGATCGACCGCCCCGGCGCCCTTGCCCTCACCGGGCTTCGTGAGATCGAGCCCGAACTGAGCCTGGAACGCTTCGAAGAGGCCGGCGAAGTCCCACTCCTCGGGGTACCGTTCGGACGGGCAGTAGACCTCCACCAGCGAGTCCGCCACTTCTCGGGTCATGTCCCGGAGCTCTTCCGACAGATCTTCGCCCCCCAGGATCGCGTGGCGGTGCTGGTAGATCACCTCGCGCTGCTTGTTCATCACATCGTCATACTCGAGGAGCTGCTTGCGAATGTCGAAGTTATGCGCTTCGACCTTCTTCTGGGCGTTCTCGATGGCGCGCGTCACCATCCGATGCTCGATCGGCACGCCTTCTTCCATCCCCAGCTTGAGCATCAGGTTGGAGATGCGCTCGGAGGCGAAAATCCGCAGCAGGTCGTCCTCGAGTGAGAGGAAGAACCGGGAGGTGCCGGGGTCGCCCTGCCGGCCGGCTCGGCCGCGAAGCTGGTTGTCGATCCGCCGGCTCTCGTGCCGCTCCGTCCCCAGAATGTGCAGTCCGTCGAGAGCGATCACCTCTTTCTTGTTGGCTTCGCACTCGGCCCTGATCTCCTCGAAAATCGCTTGCTTCCGCTCCTCGGGAAGTTCCGGTTCCTGGTAGATGACGCGTTTGAAGAGAAAATCGGGATTCCCGCCCAGCAGAATATCGGTGCCGCGTCCCGCCATATTCGTGGCGATCGTCACCGTGCCCTTCTGGCCCGCCTGAGCGATGACTTCGGCTTCCTTCTCGTGGTACTTCGCGTTCAGCACGTTGTGCTTGATCCCGTGCCGCTTGAGATGGCCGGACAGCCGCTCCGACTTCTCGATGGAGATGGTGCCGACCAGGACCGGTTGGCCCCGCTCGTGGCAGTCCTTGATCTCCTCCACGATCGCGTCGAACTTCTCCCGCTCGGTCCGGTAGATGACGTCGGCGTAGTCCTTGCGGATCATGGTGCGGTTCGTCGGGATCACGTTCACGTCCAGGTTGTAAATCTTGGCGAACTCGCTGGCCTCGGTGTCCGCGGTTCCGGTCATGCCGGCCAGCTTGGTGTACATGCGGAAGAAGTTCTGGAAGGTGATCGAAGCGAGGGTCTGGTTCTCGTTCGCGATCTTCACGCCTTCCTTCGCTTCCACTGCCTGGTGCAAGCCGTCGCTCCATCGGCGGCCCGGCATCAGCCGGCCGGTGAACTCGTCCACGATGAGGACCTCGCCGTCTTTCACGACGTAGTCTACGTCCCGCTTATACAGGGCATGGGCCTGCAGCGCCTTGACGACGTGGTGGACGAGATCCATGTGGGCCAGATCGTAGAGGTTGTCCACCCCCAGCAACTTCTCGACGCGGGCATTGCCCTCTTCGGTCAAGGCCGCCGTCTTGGTCTTCTCTTCGATGGTGTAGTCGCGCTCGGCCTTGAGCTGGGGGATGATCGCGTTGATCCGGTAGTAGAGATCCGTGGATTGCTCGGTCGGTCCCGAGATGATGAGCGGCGTCCGGGCCTCGTCGATCAGGATACTGTCCACCTCGTCCACGATCGCATAGTTCAGGTCGCGCTGGACACACTGGCTGATGTCGTTGACGATGAGATTGTCCCGCAGGTAGTCGAACCCGAACTCGTTGTTCGTGCCGTAGGTGATGTCTGCCCGATAGGCCTCGTGGCGGGTGCACGGCCTCAAGTGCTGGAGCCGTTTATCCGGGGCGTCGAAGGCGGGATCGAACAGGAACGAGGCGTCGTGCTGGATCACGCCGACGGACAGTCCCAGGGCGTGGTAGAGCGGTCCCATCCACTGGGCATCACGCTTGGCCAGATAATCGTTGACGGTGACCAGGTGGGCGCCCTTGCCAGAGAGCGCATTGAGATACAGCGAGAGGGTGGCGACCAGGGTCTTTCCCTCGCCGGTCTTCATCTCGGCGATCTTCCCCTGGTGCAGGACCATCCCGCCCAGGAGCTGGACGTCGAAATGACGCATGGCCAGCTTCCGCTTGGAGACCTCCCGGCAGGTCGCAAAGGCCTCCGGCAGGAGGTCGTCCAGGGTCTCCCCGGCGGCGAGGCGCTTCCGGAAGACCTCGGTCTTGTCGGCAAGGGCGAGGTCCGACAGGGAGGTCAGCGCCGGCTCCAGGGTGTTGATCCGCTCGACCAGGGGCCGCAAGCGGTTGATTTCCCGCTCGTTCTTGCTGCCGAAAATCAGGTTCAGGAGCCGAGTCAGCATGTGACGTAACCTATTCAGACTAAAGACATCTTTCAACGTCTCTCGGTCAGTATACAGGAATTCGGACCGTAATCAATAGGAAACCAGGGCAGGGGAGCGCGGCTGTCCGTAGCAAGTCAAGATGTCCGGTTGTTGTAGCCAATGATCTGTCCGGTTGTTGATCTGGCGCCGCCGCCTCTCGCCGACCGCGCATGACCGGGAT
>JAHRHE010000058.1 GCA_020027965.1 Nitrospirota bacterium
ACCTGACGGCGCGGGGCATGTGGTGAGAATCGGAGAGATCGGAGTCGCCCCGATCCAGACCTTCAGCGGCTTGATTGACGAAATGCGCATCTACAACCGTGTTCTCACCCTGGCTGAAATCCAGCAGGATATGAATACTCCAGTTCAGTAGTGAGCAATTTGTAGCTGAACAGGTGTCCACCCGCAGGGCGTGCTACAGACGTTCGTGGTAGTTCGCAATAGTGAGGTTCACGTGAGAGTGGCGCAGGACCCCGGAGCAGGGAGATGAATACGATCAGCGCACAGGAAATCGTCAACACTGACCTCGACTATATCTGCTCGAACCTGGAGAGCGAGTTGAATCGCTTGGTGGGCAAGCGGCTCCTGATCACGGGAGGTGCCGGATTTCTCGGATACTACCTGGTGCAGAGCATCGTCCAGTGGAATCGCCGATCATCGCTGGACGCGAGGGTTGAGCTGACGGTGTACGATAACTTTGTGCGTGGTGTTCCTTCTTGGATCCAGGCCCTCGATCGTGAGCCGGCATTCACAGTGGTCCGGCACGATATGACGAAGCCTTTACCAGGGTGTATGCCGGACTTTCAGTATATCGTCCACGGCGCCTCCATCGCATCGCCGACTTATTATCGGCGCTATCCGATCGAGACAATGGACGCCAACGTGAATGGGCTGCGCGCGCTCCTGGAGTACGTGCGATCACAGGAGCGGCGCGCCATGCCGGTTGAGGGAATGCTGTTCTTCTCGAGCAGCGAAATCTACGGCGATCCCACGTCGCAAGACATACCGACCCCCGAAACTTATCGCGGCAATGTGTCGTGCACCGGCCCGCGTGCCTGCTACGACGAAGCAAAACGGTATGGTGAGACGCTCTGCGTGAATTTCGCCCAGCAGGCCGGTGTGCCGGTCACGATCGTGAGGCCCTTCAACAACTACGGACCCGGCCTGAAGATCAGCGATCGGCGAGTGATCCCGGATTTCGTGCGTGACATTCTGGCCGGGCGCGACATCGTGATGCTCTCCGATGGCTCGCCGAAGCGAACCTTCTGCTATGTCGCCGACGGCGTGATCGGTTACTACAAAGCGCTGGTCAGGGGTCGGCGAGGGGAGCCCTACAACATCGGGGTCGAGGCTCCGGAGATATCAATCGCGGAGCTGGCCGACAAGCTAGTGGATCTGGCACGAGATCTCTTTGGGTACCGAGGGCGGGTGATCCGCCACGTCAGCCAGGACCGCGAATACCTCTTGGATAATCCGAATCGACGCTGTCCGGTCATAGACAAGGCGCGCTCCGACCTCGGTTATGACCCGCGTGTGCCCCTTGACGAGGGTCTGACCCGGTCGTTGAACTGGTACGCGGAGCATTCGGCATCGGTGGACGCGTAGCCGAGTCATGCAACCTCCCGTGTTGGTAGAGCCGGGTCGAGCGTAAGAACGACCGAAGGACAATGAGCATGTCGACTATCGGGCGAGCCACGGCGATATCTCCGGATCAGTCGGGAAACCAGCTAGCCGGCCTTCTGGATCAGAAGGATCCCGGACGAATCGGCGATCGACTGCACGCATTCATCGCGGAGCTGTACCCGCTCTGTCGGAGCATTACAGGGGACGGGGTGCGGGAGACACTGAGAGTGATCGGACAACATCTACCGCTCAAGATGCATGAGATCCCGAGCGGGACCAATGTCTTTGATTGGACGGTTCCGCCGGAATGGAATATCCGCGATGCCTACGTCAAGGATGCGGACGGGGTGCGGGTCATCGATTTCCAACGCTCCAATCTGCACGTCGTGAGCTACAGCCAGCCTGTGAAGGCGCGCATGTCCCTCAACCAACTCAAGGAGCACCTGTTTACGCTACCAGACCACCCGGACTGGATTCCGTATCGCACGACCTATTATCGGAAGGATTGGGGCTTCTGCCTGAGCCACCGGGCGTACGAGCGGCTGCGTGAGGGAGAGTATGAGGTGGTGATCGACGCTTCAATGACGTCTGGCTCGCTCACATACGGGGAATGCCTGCTACCCGGCGAAACTGAGGACGAAGTGCTTGTCTCGGCGCATGTCTGCCACCCCTCACTCTGCAACGACAATCTGTCCGGTGTAGCCGTAGCAACGTTTCTCGGAGCCTACCTCTTAACGCTTCCTCGCCGCTACTCATACCGGTTTCTTTTTGCCCCAACGACCATCGGGGCCATTGCCTGGCTGGCGCACAACGAGCACCGAGTGTCGCGTGTCAGGCATGGCCTTGTCCTGAGCTGCGTGGGCGATTCAGGCAAGATCACCTACAAGCGGAGCCGGCGGGGGAATGCGGAGATTGACAGGGCGGCCGCGCACGTACTGACATCCTGCGGAGTTGAACACAAGGTGGTGGGGTTCTCGCCCTATGGGTACGACGAGCGACAATTTTGCTCCCCAGGGTTCGACCTTCCGGTCGGATGCTTCATGCGGACTCCCAATGGGCAGTTTCCCGAGTACCACACCTCGGCGGACAACCTGGAGTTTCTGAAGGCGGAACAATTGGAGGATTCATTCGTGAACGTGCTGCGTATCCTCCAGGCGGTAGACAGAAACGAGACGTACGTCAACCTTCAACCCAAGGGGGAGCCCCAGTTGGGGAAACGGGGGCTCTACAGTGCACCAGGCAGCGGCGAGAATCTGGCTCTCCTCTGGGTGCTCAATCTGTCGGATGGAAAGCACAGCCTCTTGGATATCGCGGAACGGTCCGGGTTGAGTTGTGAGGCCATCTATCGAGCGGCACAGTTGTTGGTTCGGGGAGGACTACTGGAACGACAAAGGGCACCCGTCTCTGCCGAATGACGCGCGGGCGTTGCGAGATAGGGGCGGGAGCGCGGTGAGATGACGGATCATGAATGGAGGAGAGCGAGGTGATGCAGGTAGCGCAAGCTGACACCCGGCGGTCGACGGACGGCACTGCGGGACATGCCCGGTGCCGCTTTTGCGGACATGCCTTGCGGTACACCTTCCTGGATTTGGGCATGTCCCCGCTCTGTCAAAGTCATATCGAGGCAGCGAAGCTCAACCACATGGAGCCTTTCTACCCATTGCATGTGCGTGTCTGCGACGGCTGCTTCCTTGTTCAGCTCGAGGAGTACGTGAGTCCGGCGGACATTTTTTCAGACTATGCGTATTTCTCGTCGTACTCAGATACGTGGCTCGAACACGCACGGCGGTACGTGGACACTATGACCGAGCGCCTTGGCCTGGGGCCCGAGAGCCGCGTCGTGGAGTTGGCGAGCAACGACGGGTACCTGTTGCAGTATTTTGTGAAGAAGGGGATCCCGGTTCTTGGGGTCGAGCCTGCGGCCAACGTGGCCGCCGTGGCGGTCGAAAAAGGCATTCCGACGATCGTAGAGTTCTTCGGCGAGTCGGTCGCACGGCGTCTGGTCGCTGAAGGTAAGGCCGCCGACTTGGTGGTCGGCAATAATGTACTGGCGCATGTCCCGGACCTCAACGGGTTCGTCGAAGGCATACGGGTCCTGCTCAAGCCTCACGGCGTGGTCACCATGGAATTTCCTCACCTGATGCGGCTTATCGATGAGAACCAGTTCGATACGATCTATCATGAGCATTTTTCCTATTTCTCCTACGTGACGGTCGAGCAGGTGTTCGCCGCTCATGGGCTGACTATCTTTGACGTAGAGGAGTTGCCGACCCACGGGGGGTCCTTGCGGATTTATGCGTCCCACAGCTCGGGAGCCGGATCCCGAATCACGGCTCGGGCTCGCGAGCTGAAAGACAGAGAGGTCGCTGCGGGGTTCTCGCGACTCGAGTCGTATCTGTCATTCGAGGAACAGGTGCGGCGGACGAAGTGGAAGCTGTTGGAGCTGTTGATCACCTTGAAGGGCCAAGGCAAGACCATCGTCGGGTACGGAGCGCCAGGCAAAGGCAATACGCTGCTGAACTACTGCGGCATTCGGACCGACTTCCTGGACTACACGGTGGACCGGAGTCCATACAAACAGGGCAAGTACACCCCCGGCACCCACATTCCGATTCGCCCTGTTGAACATGTCCGTGAGACCAAGCCGGACTACCTTCTTATACTGCCGTGGAACCTCAAAGAAGAGATCATGCGGCAGATGGCGTACATCCGAGAGTGGGGCGGCCAGTTCATCGTGCCCATCCCTGATGCGAAGGTGTACCAGTGAGTCGTCAACGCAGGGGCAGTGTATGAAGATTTCGGTCGTTGGCGCGGGTTACGTTGGCCTCGTCACGGCAGCCTGTCTGGCCTCACGCGGGCACGAGGCTGTCCTGGTCGACGTAGATCCTGAGCGGGTGCATCAAATTGCCAGCGGACACGTCCCATTTTACGAACCTGGTCTGAACACGGTGCTAAAGGAGACTCTCAATGTCCGGCTGCATGCCACGGTCGACTTAGATCGGACGATCCTGGAGACCGACCTGACGTTCGTGTGCGTGGGGACGCCATCGAGCGGTGGGGCAGCGGACCTTACCCAGATACGTCACGCGGCGACCGGCATCGGAAGAGCGCTGGCGCGGAAGTCCGCATACCACGTGGTTGTGGTAAAGAGCACCGTCCCGCCAGGCACCACCGATGACGTAGTGACTCCGCTCCTGGTGGAAGCGTCTGGGAAACTCGCGGGTGAACGGTTCGGGGTAGGGATGAATCCGGAGTTCCTGACGGAGGGTGAGGCCCTCCACGACTTCATGGAGCCTGACCGGATTATCCTGGGGGGAGCCGACGGGCGTGTCTGGGAGGCGCTCGGGCGCGTGTACGAGAGCTTTCGCGGTGTGCCGATCCTGAGGACTGGGAACAAGACGGCAGAAATGATCAAGTATGCCTCCAACGCACTCCTAGCCACGATGATCTCGTTCTCAAACGAGTTCGCAGGGCTCTGCGAGGCAGTCGGTGATGTAGATGTCGCGGACGTTCTCAGAGGGGTTCACCTCAGTCGGTATCTCAGTCCGAGGGATGACGGTGGCATTCCCAGGACAGCGCCGATCACGTCGTTCTTGTGGGCCGGATGCGGGTACGGGGGAAGCTGTCTGCCCAAGGACGTCCAGGCACTTGTTTCCGATGGGCGCCGGTATGGACATGAGATGGGTTTGCTTGAGGCCGTCCAGGCCATCAACGAGCGCCAACCGCGCCGGGTGGTTGAAGCGCTCGGGAGGCACTTTCCGACGCTGAAAGGGGTCAACGTGGCGATCATGGGGTTGTCATTTCGGCCCGACACGGACGACATGCGTGAATCGCCGGCGGTTCCCATCATCGATGATCTCATTGCCCTTGGCGCCCGGGTCACCGCCTACGATCCCAAGGCGAGTCGACGAGCGAGTCAGGTGCTCGCGGGGCGACCAGTCCTGATTTGTGAAGACCTCGACCTTGCCCTGGCCGATGCACAGGCCGTAGTGGTGGTGACCCCCTGGGACGAATTCCGCTCAATCCCTGCACGGCTTGCCAAGCGGACGCCTTCACCGCTGGTGTTCGACTGCCGTCGCATGCTCGATCCTGGGAGCGTCGCGCGCTACGACGGAATCGGATTCGCCGATCGGCGGGACATTGGTCAGGTGGTCAGAACCGCATATACCTAGCGCCTGGATCAAAGGCCTTGGAGTCAAGCTTCGAGATGCAATCTCTGCGTGGCGTGAGAGTGCTCGTGACGGGTGCGACGGGGTTTCTCGGTGCCGGTCTATGCCGAAAGCTTGTGGCCGACGGCGCAGTGGTGCATGGGGCGTCGAGGATGATCCCGGCAGGCCAGCAGGACGGCATTCACGGCTGGCCGACCGATCTGACGGAGTTCCACCAAGTCCGGTCGCTGCTCGATAACCTGCGCCCGGAAATCATTTTCCATTTGGCTGGACACAGTGTCGGAACGCGGGACTTGCGAGAAGTCTTGCCAGCCTTTCACAAGAACGCGCAGGCAACGGTGAACCTTCTCACCGCGGCCGTGGAGACCGGTGGAGCCAGGGTCGTCACCTCTGCCTCGCTCGAGGAGCCGGAGGGCTCCGATGATGCGCCGGTATCCCCCTACGCCGCTTCAAAATCCGTTGAGCATGTTTACGCCCGTCTGTTCCGCCAGCTCTACGGGTTGCCGATCATCATACTCCGGGTCTTCATGACGTATGGTCCTGGCCAGGTCACGCTGAACAAGCTCATTCCGCATTGTATTTGTTCGCTTCTCATGGGGTATGCCCCTCTGGTGACAAGCGGTGAGCGCGGTGTCGATTGGGTCTTCATTGATGATGTCGTACGTGCGTTTTGCCTCGCTGCCGTGACGCCGGACAGCGAGGGGCGAACTTTGGACGTCGGAACCGGTCAACTCGTGACCGTTCGCGAAGTGGTCAATCGGCTCACACGGATGATTAACCCGGCCATCGAGCCACGACACGGGGCATTGCCGGAACGCCAGCGCGAACGGGTGCGGGTGGCCTCGATCGGGAGGACGGACGAAGTATTGGCGTGGAAGCCGAAAATTACATTGGAAGAAGGCCTGGCCCGCACGGTCAGGTGGTACGACGAGCGGCTCAGGGCGGGAGAGTTGGTCTTTCCAGAGGATCACGATCTGGCCGCGCCGGGGAGGAGGTACACATGAAAGTGGTCTTGTTCTGCGGCGGGTTAGGCATGCGGCTGCGGGAGTACTCGGAAAACACTCCCAAACCGATGGTGCCTATCGGACAGCGGCCGATCCTGTGGCATTTGATGAAGTATTACGCGCACTATGGCCACAAGGATTTCATCCTCTGTCTCGGCTACAAGGGGGAAACGATCAAGGACTACTTCCTGAACTATTCCGAGTGCCTGTCGAACGACTTCACCCTCTCGAATGGGGGACGCAACGTGGAGTTGGTGAATCGCGACATCGAGGACTGGCGGATCACCTTCGTTGACACCGGGTTACATGCCAACATCGGGCAACGGCTAAAGGCGGTCGAGCGCCACCTGCAGGGAGAGGAGGTCTTCCTGGCCAATTATACGGACGGCCTCTCGGACCTCCACCTGCCTGCCATCATTGACTACGCCGTGCGCCTCCGCAGTACTGCCTGCTTCTTGAGCGTGAGGCCGACACAGAGTTTTCATGTGGTGGACATTGAAGGCGATGGACGTGTTCGAGATATCCAGGATCTCAGCCGTTCCGGTATCTGGATCAACGGGGGATTTTTTGTGTTGCGTCGCGAGGTGTTCCGCTACATGGAGAATGGCGAGGAGCTCGTGCACCAGCCGTTCCAGCGACTCATCGCCCGAGACGACCTCGTCACGTACAGGTACGATGGGTTCTGGATGAGCATGGACACATTCAAGGACAAGCAACAGCTCGATGACATGTACGCACGCGGGGAGACGCCGTGGGCTATCTGGAAACCACGGGCGCAGGAAGAGAAAGAGGATGAGAAGCCGCTCTCGGCGGCGGTGGGGGAAGTGAGACGCACCTGACTCGTGCATCAAGGCCCTTCTCAATGACGGGTAAGCGCGAATTCTGTTTCCAAGAATAAAGGATCCATGCTGCGCCTCAGTCTGACAGCCGGTACACTGGCAGCGCCCAGGGTTCTGTGCCTGGGTGCGCATGCGGACGACATCGAGATCGGATGCGGCGGGACAATCCTCAAGCTGCTGGAGGCCCGGCGCGATCTCGTGGTGGACTGGGTTGTGTTCAGCGCGCCCGGCGACCGGCGTCACGAAGCAGTCGCAAGCGCGAACCGACTCTTGGCCGGCGCGAAAAGCTCAAAGGTGCACGTGAAGAACTTCAGAACGAGTTACTTCCCATTTACCGGCCACAAGATCAAGGATGAGTTCGAGCGTCTCAAGCGCCGCATCTCTCCGGAAATCATCTTTACGCATTACCGCGGTGACCTGCACCAGGACCACAGACTGATCTCCAGCCTTACCTGGAACACGTTTCGGGATCATATGATCCTCGAGTACGAAATTCCCAAGTACGACGGAGATCTCGGCCGGCCAAACTTCTTTGTCGAGCTGGACGAGCCGACGTGTTCGAGGAAGATCCGCCACGTCATGGAGTGTTTCAGGACCCAGCGGGGGAAGCAATGGTTCTCGGAGGACACCTTTTGGGGGTTGTTGAGGATCAGAGGGATAGAAGCCAACGCGAAGACGAAATTTGCCGAGGCCTTCTACTGTCGCAAGATGGTCTTCTAAGGGTGTCGGAATTCTCTTGGTTTAGTGAAGAGACGGTAGGGAGCAAGGTGAACACACAAGAGCACGCTCGACAGACTGAGGGCATGCGGAGGCAGACTCGCGCACGGAAGCGGACCGTGCACATGATGCTCACAGGCCATCGGAAGAGCTATGTAAAGACGATGCTTGCTACCGGGAGCGTCTCGTTCGTGTCTGTGATACTGGCTGTCATGTGGATCGCCAAGTCGGAAATCGCGGTTCTGGGGCTTGCCGTGTCTCGAGCTGAGTATCCCATGGCCTTCTGGACGTGTGTGAGCCTCCTCGTGATCGGCGGGATTTCGGGTGCCACTGTCGCGGCTGGAGGAGCCATTTGTCTCGCGAGGGAATGGAAACAGCTTGGGTGATGGAGCACTCCGCCCCTATGAATGCTGACCAACAGAAGGCTTTGAATCTCCGTGCGGGAGAGATCGTAGAAGTGCGGTCCCCTCGTGAAATCCTGTCCACCTTGGACGAGAGCGGAACAGTCGAGGCGCTACCATTCATGCCCGAGATGCTTGGGTACTGCGGGCAGCGCCTCCGGGTGTTCACGCGTGCCGACCGCACATGCGACACCATCCAATGCAGCGGCATGAGAGGGATGAACAATGCCGTCACCCTCGAAGGCGTCAGATGTGACGGCCAGTACCATGGAGGATGCCAGGCCGGCTGCCTCATCATCTGGAAGGAAGCGTGGCTGAAAAGAGCCAGTCAGGATCGCCTACCGGAGCAACTCTCCGCCCCGAGTGATTTTAGGGGCGGTAAAGAGGGGGAGTGCGGTTTGGATTCCGTCAAACGCACCACATTGGACCGCCTAATCACGTGGACCCGTCTGCAAGGCGGATCCGAGGATGCCGGCAGCGAGGCATTTTCCTGCCAGACAACTGAACTCTGGAGAGCCACGTATGAACTGAAGGACCCTGAGTGGCGCCAGTTCCTCAGGGACCTCCGTTCCGGCACAGTCTCCGTCTCCCAGGTAGCCCGAGTGCTCTTAATTCGGCTGTTCAATTGGGTCCAATTCCGTCGCGGTGGCCTCAGGTACCCATGCCTGGGGGTCGGGTCCGGCTCTGCAGGAAAGCTGACGAAGACGCCAAAGATGGCCCTGAACCTCGTCCCGGGTGAGCTCGTGCAGGTCAAGACGACCCAAGAAATCGAACCGACTCTCGACCCGAAGAATAAAAATCGTGGGCTCTCCTTTGATGTCGAAATGGTCAAGTTCTGTGGCGGCAAATACCGTGTGTTGCGACGTGTGGAGAGGATCATTGATGAAAGAACCGGGAAAATGATGAGGCTGCCCAACGAATGCATTGTCTTAGACGGGGTCGTTTGTCCAGGGGAATTCCACTCGCTCTGCTCCCGGGGCGGCTATCCCTTCTGGAGAGAGATCTGGCTCAGAAGGGCTGACGGGGGAGAAACGGTGTAGATGCAAGTCATGGTTCCATCAAAGAAATTGGTGGCGGTGGCTGTGCCCCTTTGCAACCGAAAGGAGCTGACCGCCGACGAGCAGATTTCTTTCCGGCACCTTATGCAGTATCTCGGAAGGTACGACAAATTTCTGGTGGTTCCAAAATCGCTGGACATCACGGTGCCAGGCTCCGTGAACAAAGAGTTTCCTGATCATTTCTTCGGAAGTGTATCAGCCCATAATCGCCTCATGCTGTCCCCTCAGTTCTATGAATCCTTCACCGACTATAAGTACATCCTATTTTATCACCCCGACGCACTCGTGTTTTCAGACCAACTGCTGGAATGGTGTGAGAACGATCTGGATTACATTGGTTCACCGTGGGTCAACTGTCCAGATTCGCCATGGGTGAAAGTTCCGAGGGTCGGGAACGGTGGGTTCTCCTTACGCAAGGTCGACAGCTTCCTGCGGGTCCTGCATTCAGACAGGTACGCGATCGACACTGACCGGTACTGGCGAGAGTTCTGCCAAGGCAAGCCTCGGTATGCGCGGTATCTGAACCTCCCCCGAAAGTATCTGAAGCGCCTCCGAATGTTCAATGGCGCCAGATGGGAGGCTGCTCGCTGGCATTCGCGACCTGACGGCACGCGAAACGAGGATCACTTCTGGTCCGATGAAGCGATCAAGTATGACCCTGAATTCAAGGTTGCCCCTTTTGAAACCGGGTTGCGTTTTTCTTTCGAAGTGGCGCCGCGACTGTGCTTCGAAATGAACAACCGTCAACTGCCTTTCGGTTGCCATGCGTGGCAGCGGTACGACCGTGCATTCTGGGAACCCTATCTGTTGAAGTAGCCTGCAGACCAAACTTCCCCACGATCAGCGGTCCACGGTCCCCGGTCATCCGTCACCGGTCCACGGTCAGCGGTCTTCGGTCAACTGTCTACGGTCATCTATCATGTCTGATCTTGCCATCCGAGTCGAAAACCTCTCCAAGCAGTACACGCTAGTGGCGACGCGGTTCCACCACGATACCCTGCGTGAAATGCTTGCGCATGGCCTGAGGTCTCTTTTCAGCCGCAACGGTCTCCGGTCCTCGGTCCACGGTCTGCGGTCTTCGGTCCCCGGTCAGCCCTCCACCCTCTGGGCGCTCAATGACGTGTCCTTCGAGGTTAGGCATGGTGAGGTACTCGGGATTATCGGACGTAACGGAGCGGGAAAGAGCACGCTCCTGAAAATCCTTTCCCGCATTGTGGAACCGACGTGCGGACGGGCTGAGATCCTTGGACGCGTAGGATCCCTCCTTGAAGTTGGCACCGGGTTCGACCGGGAGCTGACCGGGCGGGAAAACATCTACCTTAACGGTGCGATGCTCGGCATGAAAAAGGCAGAAATCGATCGGAAGTTCGATGAGATCGTGGAATTTTCTGGAATGGACAAATTCATTGACACGCCAGTCAAGCGCTATTCGAGCGGGATGTATGTGCGCCTTGCCTTTGGTGTAGCTGCCCACCTCGAGCCGGAGATTTTGATCGTGGATGAGGTGCTGGCGGTCGGGGATGCCGCGTTCCAAAAGAAGTGCTTAGGCAAGATGGAAGAAGTGAGCAAAGGCGGTAGGACCGTGTTGTTTGTCAGCCATAATATGGCCGCGATCGAAAATCTGTGTCGCAAGGCAATATTGCTGGATGCCGGAGCAATCCTTCTGCAAGGGGACCCAAGTCAGCTCATAAACCGCTACTTGCGGGAGGGTGTGCCTTCAAGCTTGGAAGGTACCGGATTGGCCGATCGCAAGGACAGGGCTGGCAGCGGAGCCATTCGTTTGACGAGCTTTCACGTGGAGGATCCGCAGGGAAATAGGCTAGCCGCAGCACGCAGTGGCATGGATATCGTTTTGGTGTTCGGCTTCCGATGTCGCGACGAAGAGAATCCAAAGAAAGTGGATATCGGATTTTCCATAGGAGACGGGAGCAACCAGCTGCTCTTTGTCCTATATAGCTCCTATGTCAGGCAGACTTTCGAATCAGTACCGCCGACAGGTGAATTTCGTTGCTCTGTCCAAAGGCTACCATTGTGTCCCGGACGCTATCGTGTTGGAGCCCGACTCACAATTGGTGGAGAAGAGGTCGATTGGCCACAGAATGGGATCGGGTACCTGGAAGTTGAGAATGGAGACTTTTATGGTACCGGGAACAAGGGGTTCGAGGGATCAACGCCCTTCTTGGTGAGCGGCAAATGGAGTGTCCGATGAGAGTACAGGATGTGATGACCACGGGCAGGAGTCGGATCAGATCGGCGGCTGCACGAATAGTTAGGCCGATGCTGGCGAGAATTGCTCCTGAAGAACGAGAGTTTCGACGGATCTGGCCGATGATCAACAGCATCGAGGGACTGCTGGTCTCTCCGGATCAGGAGCGTTGGCTATTCCGAATGGCGAGAGCCCTACCGGATGGTTCCAATATTGTAGAGATCGGTAGTTTTAAGGGACGCTCGACGAGTTGCCTCGCATTTGGCTGCAGGGGGACCAAGAAGAAGGTTTACGCAATCGACACCTTTTCCGGTAACGACAGCGATTTTCTGGTTGGTAGTCCCGTTATGCAGGAAGATGGAAAACGTGGCTGGCCTTACATGCATTATAGTGGGTCATTTTTCGATGAGTTCTGCCGGAATATCAAGAAGTGTGGCCTGTCTGGGTATGTGACGCCTGTCATCGGTTGGTCTGCTGAAGTTGCCAAAGATTGGGATCAGCCGATCGATCTGCTCTTTATAGACGGTTCGCACGAGTACAAAGACGTCCTTGAGGATTTCAAACAGTTCTTCCCCCAGGTAAAGCCGGGAGGCATTGTCGCCTTTCATGATGTCGTGGACACCTGGCCTGGCCCTTTGAGGGTGTGGAAAGAGGTTGCTTCAGGCTACCTCGTTGACACCGGGCGCTGTTCGACGCTCGCCTTTGGGAAAAAGCGACTCTTACCAACTAGCTGACAGCCATCATAGTGCTCGAATCAATGCTGCAGACACCGGTTTGCCTCATCATATTCAACCGCCCGGATACGACAGCACGGGTCTTTGCCGAAATTGCCAAGGCCAGGCCGTCGAAGCTGTTTGTGGTTGCCGATGGCCCACGTTCCGATCGGCCTGGGGAAGCGGAGAGGTGTGCTGAGGCTCGGGCTATTGTTGATCGTGTTGACTGGGATTGCGAGGTCCGCAAGAACTATTCGGCCGTGAACTTGGGATGTGGAGGCCGTCCGGCAACCGGGATTGCCTGGTTATTTGAGCAAGTAGAGGAAGCGATAATCCTTGAGGACGACTGCGTGCCGCATCCCACGTTCTTTCCGTTCTGCGAAGAACTGCTCGAGAGATATCGACGCGATGAGCGTGTCATGTGTATCTCAGGGAGCAACCTTGATTCTGGCCTCGTTGTTAGACAGTTTAGTTACCGCTTTTCTCGTCTCAATCTTTGCTGGGGCTGGGCTTCATGGCGGAGGGCATGGCAACACTTTGATATGACGCTCAGGCTCTGGCCATCCCTTCGCGATACATCATGGCTGCTGGATGTCCTAGAAGACCAGAGAGCGGTGGAATGCTATAGGAAAGTGTTTGACCAGGCCTATACTCGTGAGGGCGAAGTGGATTATTGGGACTATCAATGGACTCTTGCCTGTTGGGCACAGCATGGCCTCTCGATTCTGCCAAGCACCACCCTCATCTCCAATGTCGGGTTTGGACAAGATGCGACTCATACGAAGTCGATGAATGACACAAGGGCCTATCTGCCAACTCAAGAGATGGCGTTTCCGCTTCGGCACCCCCCGTATCTAATCCGCGACCGCGCGGCTGATCATGCCGTCCTTGGGAACATCGTTCTTTACAATCGGCCTGAAGCAGACAGGGGCTATCATCGCCTTCGCCAGAGGTACAGAGAGTTCTTAGTCCGACATCCTTCTTTCAAGAGTCCAACGGCTTTTCTCGGCAAACTGGGTGAGAGATGTACCGGTATGCTCCCGGGCCGCCTTCGGAAACTAATAGCCTCTCTATAAGACACCGTCGTAATCCATCAATGCTTCTATCAGACAGGGTCTCGATGACAATCTCATGCCTATGTGCCATGCTGGTTTGTGCGTCAGCCGCGGCCGCGCCTGCCTGCTCCTCTGGATCAGGAGAACCTCATCCAGCAGTGCAAACTACTGCACCGGCTACAGGACCTCTGAAGATCCACCCGTTGAATCAGAGGTATTTTAGCGATGGGAGCGGAAAGGCCATTTATCTCACCGGATCACATACCTGGTCCAACTTCCAGGATCGCGGAGCTACGAGCCCGCCATCAGCGTTCGATTATCCCGCATACTTGCAGTTCCTCGAGCGACACGGACATAACTTCATCCGACTGTGGGTCCATGAACAGGCACGATGGTCCCCGTGGGGCCCGCACAGGGATTACTTCAATTGGCCTCTTCCGTACTGGCGCACTGGTCCGGGGAGGGCCTTGGACGGTGGCCAGAAATTTGATCTCACGAAGTTCGATCAGACCTTTTTTGATCGATTAAGATCACGAGTCAGAGAGGCCCAGGCACGCGGCATCTATGTTTCGATTATGCTTTTTGATGGTTGGAGCATTGAAAAGAAGCGGCCTTGGGGGATAGCTGACAATCCATGGAAAGGACATCCGTTTAACCGTGAGAACAACATCAATGGGATCGACGGCGATCTCAACGGGGACGGAGAGGGTCCCGAGGTGCATACCCTGCAGAATCCGACGATCACGGCTCTGCAGGAGGCGTATGTGGGAAAGGTCATCGATACCGTGAATGATCTGGACAATGTCCTTTACGAAATAGCCAATGAGAGTGCAAAGACGTCAGTTCCCTGGCAGCTCCACATGATAGATGTGATCTACTCCTACGAGGCGAGGAAGCCTAAACAGCATGCTGTGTGGTTCACAGCCGCCTGGGGTCATGATGGTTCCGAGCTGTGGGCGAGCCGGGCCGAGGCGATCGCGCCCGGATGGCCTTCGGCGGACGCAAAGTTCGTACCATATCGGGATGACCCGCCGGCAAATGATGGAAAGAAAGTTGTCATCAACGACACGGACCACATGTGGGGCATTGGTGGAACCCGCGAGTGGGTATGGAAGAATTTCGTGAGGGGCTTGAACCCCATCTACATGGACCCCTACGATGAATCTCGGGAGCGATGGGACTTTCAGGCGGCACGGCCCACCAGACAGGATGTGCTTCAAGCGATGGAGTACACGCGAACCTACGCGAACAGGATCGGTCTAGTTGGCATGGCGCCTCGAAACGATCTTTGCTCGACCAGGTATTGCATGGCGAATCCTGGGAAGGAGTACCTGTTGTACCTGCCCTCACCGTACCACCGTGGCCTCGGACGAATGGATCAGTTGCATCTCCATGGCGCGGTTAGATGGGTGACCCGCGCCATCGGATTAAACGAAACCGTCACCGTGGATCTGACGCCGGTGTCAGGGGGCGTTGCCGTGGAATGGTTCAACCCACGAACGGGAGAGACCACTGTCGGGAAGGCAGTGAGCGGAGGCGGACATAGATCGTTCACAGCCCCGTTCACGGGCGATGCAGTTCTCTATATCAGTGCCGGCGCACAACTCTCACTCGGCCCAGGCGTCGAAAGGGTCAAGCCCTTCTCATCATCGGCAAGAGGGTGTACCGATGAAAAAGCCGCCGGCCACGGGAATCACGGGAGAGGATGGAATTGGGAGAGGACTAGTGTTGCCTGAACATGCGCGGCCGGCTTAGAAAGTTTGCGAAGAATATTGCCCTTCTCGCCCCTCCTGTTAGAGGGTTGGTGACCGAGCGTGACCGACTCCAGCAGCAGGTGAATGACTTGCACCGGGCCTATCAATTCGCTCCTCCGGGGCACTTTTATTCACCCATCCCTTCCCTCGAGGAGATCAGACGGGATGAAGAGCATCTGTTTGGTATTTTGCCGCGACAATTTCCAGACCTTGACCTTCACGAAAGGAAGCAGCTCGAACTCTTGGCCTCGCTCAGATTGTACTATCCAGAACAGCCCTTTCCGCATCACAAGACGACGGACCGCCGTTATTTCTTTCAGAATGCGATGTATTCATACTCCGATGCCATTTTCCTGTATTGCATGATCAGACATCTTCGCCCGCGACGCATCATTGAAGTCGGCTCCGGATATTCGTCTGCTGCCACTCTGGATACCAATGAGCTCTTCTTCGACAATCGCATTATATGTACCTTCATTGATCCCTTTCCTGACCGGTTGATGTCCATTCTGAAGGAGGGGGACGAGGAGCGGATCGAGGTGATCCCCAGCCGCATTCAGGAGGTAGATCTGAAGTTGTTTGCTCAACTAGAAGCGAATGACATCCTCTTTATCGATTCCACCCATGTGGCCAAAATCGGCAGCGATGTCAATCGCATAGTTTTTGAAATACTGCCGGCCCTGCAGCCGGGGGTCCATATTCATTTCCACGACATCTTCTTTCCCTTCGAATATCCGCGTGAGTGGATTTTCGAAGGGCGGGCGTGGAACGAAAGTTATGTCCTTCGGGCGTTCCTGGCCTTTAACCGTGCGTTTGAGATCGTCCTCTGGAATGAGTTCTTAGCTCGTTTCCACCGCGAGGAGTTTGCCAGATCTATGCCGTTATGCCTCCTGAACGAGGGTGGGAGCATGTGGGTGAAGCGTGTTCGATAAGCCCACGGTCGTCTCAGCCGGTTTGACAACTTGTAATGGGACGGCATCTGTGGCGTGCGAGTGCGAACAGGCTGCACGATCTGGTGCTTTCGAGACAGTGGATACATTACGTTCCCATTAAGAAGGTCGAGGAGTGGGCAACGGAGCAAGACTTCCAATTCTGGCATCGAATGGATATGAGTCGGCTTTGGTACGGTCACGAGCTACGGGTCTTTCGACGCTCGGCGTGAGTCTCGAGAGGGAATTGTCCCTGGAGGGCAGGTCGCGTTCTGGCGAGCAAGACGTATGAATCTGGTCAGGCTTTCAACAGAATTGGCATCGTTGGCGGCGATCGTGATAGGGCCGCTGCCCTTGGCGGCGTGGCTTGTGGCAAGAAGGCAAAGCCAGGCCGCCAGGTCCTGTTTCAGTCAGGATGTTCTCGTCTTCATTACATGGTGGTGTGCCATTGAGGTTTCGCTTGGCCTCGTGATCGGACTTCTGAACCTCTTTACCCTCGCGGCCGTGCTCATCGGTGAGATGCTCCTGTTCCTGGCCGGCCTGGCCTTGTTTCTGCGCGCTCCTCAACCCCGACGATTGGGGGCTGTCAAAAGCGTGCCGAGGATGGCATCCTGCACCAAGGCCGAGGTGTTGCTCGCCGGCGTGATCGGGTTCGTGGGAGTCGTGATGCTGCGTGCCACGATCATTCCCCCGATCCTCGATCACGATTCACTTGCCTATCATCTTCCCATCATGGTCCTGTGGCACCAGACGGCCTCTGTAGTGGATTGGGATGGCTGGGGCCAGATCGGACGGTACCCATTCGACTGGCAGGTGTTGTGCGCGCTGATCGCCATGCCATTCGAGGATGATTTTCTCGTCGCGTTTCCGAACGTGATCGCGTGGGGGCTCATGGGGCTCTGCATCTACCGTTTGGCCAGGCAGGCCGGCGCGGCGAAGGTCCACAGTCTCGCCGCGTCGTCCCTCGTACTTCTTGTTCCGATTGTTCGGCATAACGTGGGGACCATGCATGTGGACCTGGCCATGGCCGCGTTCTTTCTGGCGGGACTCTCTTTTCTCGTCTCGTACTACGAAAGCAGGGTGCCGGATGACCTTGCAGGTTTCCTGGTATCGGCGGGCATGCTGGTAGGGATTAAAATGTCCGGCCAGGTGTATGGGTGTGTGCTGGCCGGGATGGCAATCCTCGCGGCGGTCGCGCTCGGCCGACGTGTCGGAACACAAGGACTTGTTTCAACGGCACTCACGTCGCCGGTGACCTGGTGTGCGTTTGGTGTGTGTTTGCTGGTGGGCGGATTCTGGTACGCGAGGAACCTCCTGCTGGATGGGAATCCGCTGGGGCTGGTTTCGGTCAGAGTGGGCGGGTTCACGGTGTTCCCCGGGACTATGGACCCTGAGGACATTCGGCGTACGACTCTGGCACATCTGTTTGATCCCTTCAGCCGATCCCATTGGAAGGTGCTCGCCGCCGTGGTCGTCGAGCACCTGAATGTTCCGCTCGTGCCGTTGGCGCTGGGCGGCCTTCTGGCGCTTAAGGCGTGCCTGAACAGATCAGATACCAGAGGCCGGCTCGCTGCGTTCGCTGTGATCGGGCTACTCGTCACGACAGGGGGACTGTACCTGCTCACGCCCTATAGCGGCCACAATGGCGAGAGTCAATGGCGGATCACGCCATATCTCGGCAACGAGTTTCGGTACGCACTTCCCTTCTTGGGCTTGTTGGGAGTCGCCGCCGCGATTGGGGCCACCCAGAGTCGGATTCGAGAGGACGTGAGCGTCGCAGCGGTGCTGATAAGCGGGGCCTTCGTCGTAGATCGAGGCACCGTGAAATACCTGATCGTAGCCGTACTGGCTGTATTGGCGATCAGCCTGCTGGTGAGGCACGTGAGGAGACTCGGCGGCGTCATGACTTTCCACGGGACAGGCGTCCGAATCGCCGGCACATGCCTCCTGCTCGGCGCGCTGCTTGCCGGCGGCATGATCGCCCGACAGGAGCACCGCGAAGACAGTAAGCGCGCGTAGTCGGGTATGTCATGATGCCACAGCCTTACCTCCTGTACGGACAGAACTGGGGTAGAAAAGTCACGCCTGTACCGGAGCACGCGACAAGCTCCGACGGGTGGTGCCGTGTGGTCATGGAGATGGGACTGAGCGTGATCGCCGTGGGTCCATTGAAATATCCTTGGTGGTCGTTCGGGCAGGAGCACGCCTGCCTCAACGACCCGCAGGGGCCCTTCTCCCTCGTGTATGGGAGAGATATGCGAAAGGAAACGTTGCTCTACCGGCTCAGACTCTAGATCCAGTAGTAGGCCAAGCCGCGACCCATGAGAAGACCTCCCGCTAGGATCCCTCGTATCGAAAAGCGCCAGCACTCCTCCCTATAGGAAGGAACTGTGTCAGAACAATCTCTTGCCCCGCATGGGGCTCACGCTCAGCGTGTTACGCTCGATGTCCCCCAAGGCTTATTGCCGTATCACACGGATGATCGTGAGATGACGCCCTTGTGCGTGGATCTGGACGGGACCTTGGTTCGGACGGACACCTTGATCGAATCGCTTCTGGCCTTGGTCAAGAGGAATCCGTTCTTTCTCTTGCTGGCTCCGCTCTGGCTGTTCAGGGGGAAGGCTCACCTGAAGGAACAAATCGCCCGTCGAGTCAACCTGAACGCAGCCGCACTGCCATACAACTCCGAGTTCTTGACTTTTCTTCGTCGCGAGCATCGGCGTGGTCGAAAGGTGTGGCTAGTCACCGGGGCAAATTGGCGTATTGCCCGTTCCATCGCTGCTCACCTGGGCATTGTC
>JAHRHE010000147.1 GCA_020027965.1 Nitrospirota bacterium
GAACGGGCCATTGCAGATTCAGTGGAACGGCGAGGTGATTCCCTGTTGTTACGACTATAACAACCAGATCATCCTGGGGAACGCGTTCGAGGAGCCGGTGCTGGATATCCTGAATGGAGAGAAGTACAGGTTACTTCGTTGGGTGCATAGCAATAAGCAGTTTAAGCTGTTCCCCTACTGTGACCAATGCGACCAGCTCCTGCCGCATGCCGACGCTCTGGTCTACACCAATCGGCATAACCTTCCCCCGGAAGTGGCCGTACGGCTGTCGAATACCGATCTCTATGATTTAGTGGGGGACAAGGAGATCCGTCCGGAGAACGTCAGCGAACGCTACCGTAGCGGGCTCATGCCAGAGCCGACTAGCTAACAGTGACAATGCAGGTCCAACTGCTCAATCTGATTTCCACTCCGATACCGGTGCTCAATTCCCTGGGTTTAGAATTGAGCGTGGGACTGAGTTCGGATGATCCGGTCGTGGGGCGCCGCCCCACGGAGCCCTACATGGCCTATCTGAGCCTATACTCCCCGGAAGGCAAGTGGCTTGAGCGTCGGGTGCTGGGAGAAATTCCCCCCAACCGCCGACGTCTTTTCGCTTTGTCGGCGCTCGCGCGCCAGCTTGTGCCGGCTGGCGATCACTTGGTCGTAGTCCATCGCGTCCCGACCAGGCTGGTCAAGCAAGCGCGTTCCCTAGATGAGCCGTTGGAGATGGAGCAGGAGCCGGATTATTCCATGTGGCGCTCACTCATTCAGTACAGCTATCCGGAGCACGGCAACGGCAGCGTCATTTACGAAACTCCGCCGAGGCTGAACGTCCGCAAAGCGGGTGCCCCGCCATCCACCACGTTAACCTTCAGCTCGAAAATGATTTTCTCATCAGAAGTGAAGACCTACGTGATGCCCATCCATTACTCGATGGACCCTGGCTATTCGGCTGTCAGTCGCTATTATTATGCGGTCTTCGATCGAGCCGGGCATCCAGTGCTGAATCGGACGGTAACCATGCCGGCCTTCACCGTGCAGGCTCTGGATCTGGGCCGGGAGTTGTCCGAGCAGACGATCCGGCAGGCGACGGATCCGGAGGACGGGCTGGCCAACTTCACATTCGTGGCCTACAGCGACGATGCGGCATTGGCCCCTCTAATTCTGAATGTCGCGCCGAATCTGGGGGGAGTATCGGTTGAACACACCCATCCGGCTCAGGCGTTCCTGATGCCGTTCAATGACAAGGACAAGAATCGCATCAAAGGCGCGGCCATCGCCGCGTGGCAGGGCAGGACCACCTGTGCTGAGAAAGGAGTGTCCGGTGTGGGTTGACAATGTGGCGATGGCCGTCGCGAGCTATTTGCCCCGTTCAGTGAAGTCCACAGCGCGCCGCTGGCTGTTCAGAAACAGCCACCCTATTCATGTCGGGCTCCGCGGGGTCGGGTCGGTACAGGATCTCTACTATTGGGTGGCCGACGGCAAACTGGACACTCTCCTCCCGGTGCAGAATTATTTCAGCGTGTTCTATCCCTCATTGGATACATCGACGGGGGGGATGCTAACCGTCTTTGATAACCAAGGTGTTGTACTCGGCCGGAAAGAGTTTACCTTGTGCCACCTAGGCAGTCTAAAGCTGCGCCTGTCTCGGGTAGTACAGGAACTCGGTCTGAGGCTTTCAGCCGGTTCCAACTTTGGGACGCTGATTTGTGACGTCGCCGTACCGTCGAGTGTGCGTGAGAAAATCGGGAACGCTCAGCCGTTTTACTTTTGGGACCGGTTTTACATCGGGTATCTGAATTCAGTCGGGCAACCGACCTTCGTGCATGGCGTGGACAAAACCTTTATCTATCAGGCCGGCCGGCCCGAGCCAAGTCGATGGTATCCGTCGGCTCGGACGTATCAATGGGCGCCTGAAATTCCTGTCAACATCGCGGACTATGAACGGTTCAGCGTGATCGTGGTGAATCGGGTGAATCGTCCGGCGCGCGTCCGTCTCGTGGTGGAAGATACGGCTGATCGTCGTCGCGACTGGAATGCCGTGATTCAACCTAACGGAGTCTATCGGTTCGCGCTGACCCCGGCAAACACGGCGGGGCTCGCCCCGACCGAACTTCGGCTGCGGGTTGAAGGCATGGCGACGCAGTGGGGCCGGCCTCTGGTATTCAAGGAATTCGCGTCTGGTGCCATTTCGGTGATGCACTGCTGACCGGCCTTTGTTCGCACGGTCGTCTCCCATGAATCCCACTCGTTCTTCAAACATCTTTACGCTGGTATTAGGAGATTCGCGGAGTCTCCCAACCGTGACAGCCAAAGTGAGCTACTGGGAAACCTACCCGTATCTCATGCGGGACTGGTGGCAGGCGCGGGCGGGGGGCGGGAACGTGACGATCTGGCCGTGGGCTGACGGTAGTCTCCTGATCCAACAGGTCCTCGACCGGTATAAGAAGTTCCGATTCTACTTCGGCGATGCCAGACTGGAGGTCTGCCTGCTCATGGTGGGATTGGTAGACTGTGCACCAAGGCCTTTGTCCTGGGGAGCGCGGGATCGGCTGAGCCGGTGGCCGGAGCCGCTGAAGAGCAGAGTCATCCGATGGCTCCACCGATATCGTCCGTGGCTGTTGTCACGTGGCTGGTTCTTTCGCTTCACCGAGCCACCTCAATTCCGGCGGACGCTCGCGGAGTTGTTGGAGTTGTTGTCGAAAGGATTCGAGCGGGTGTACGTGCTGAATATCGCACCGGCTGCTCAGCGCAACTGCGAGCGGTCGCCGGGTCTCAAAGAAAGTATCGAGGAATACAACACGATGATTACGGAAGAAACAGCACGGCTCGAGAATCTGTATCTGGTTAACGTGTGGAGCGACTTCATGCACGGCCGCGTGCCGGAAGCGGTGTATTTGAATGACGATGACGGGTTGCATTTTAGTGCGCAGGCCCACTGGCGGGTGTACGAGTTGATTGTGCAGCAGGAACAGAGATTCTGGGGGTCCCACGCATGAGCAACTTGTATGATGCCTGGGGCCAGCAGGAGCATGCAATCCATTTTGACGCGCTGAGCAGGGTGCCCGGCTTTGTCCTGCGCCAGGCCTATGAGCGGTTCAATGAAGTGCAACTACTGAAAGAAGCGCTGGCACGCCGCCCCGATCCCTGTCGGCTGCTGGAAGTGGGGTGTGCGACGGGAGAGTTGTACCGCTACCTCCGGCTTCGGCATCCAGCAATCAGCTATGTCGGATGTGATATTTCCAGACCTGCCTTGGAGCGTGCCCGCCAGAAATATCCGGCCGAAGGGCGATTTATCGAAACCGATGTGGATCTGAAGACCGTTAACTATGTTAAACCGGATATTCTTTTTTGTCGGGATGTGGCCCACCATCAGCCCGATCCGCTCGCCTTCATTCGGAAGCTGTATAACATGACACAGAGCCTCTTGGTGATGCGCATTCGGACTCGGGAGGTGGGCCTGACTGTGTGGGATCCGGCGCAATCCTGCCAACTCAATTATGACGCGTGGGCTCCTTTCATCGTGATGAACTCGCGGGAGCTGCTGAAGGCAGTCGAGGAGTTTTCTCCGCGGCCCAAGTTGGTTCACTTGGCGAAGCATTACATGATCCTCGGGGGCCAACATGCTCGGTACCTCCCAAAGGAATGCTACTTCAAGGAGACGGGAACCGGGGAGTCGGCATTACTGATCGAAAAAGGTAATGGTAGCAGTTCTTGCACGATCATCGATGAGGCAATGTCTGAAAATCTCCATCTTGGACCTGTGGCCAGAGTTCTCGCATGGCTAACCCGGCATTGAATCTCAGTCTTCTTCCAAATTATCCCGCCCTTCTCTACTTATATCGGCAGTATCACCATGACGCTAAGGGCAGCGCTCAATCCGATTCCTACCATCTATCTTCACATTGGCAACGGTACAGTCAGAGCTCTCGCGTCGAAATTGGCAGCGACGATATCCTCCTAGGCATTGAGGGAGAAGGCTTCGGCAGTTATCGGCAAGAGAGGTTTTTAAAAAGGCTCGCCGATTATATATGCTGCGCGATCCATTTCCTGTGTGTGGAAAACAAGAGAGAGATGTTTCGATTAACTCGGGTCGCACTGTCGTTGGCAAAAAAGATTCCTTTTGGTTATCACTATCTGAGTTACGATTTGTTCAGACAAGTGCATGCATTGGCTACGATCAGGCAACATTTTCATCCTCATACGGATGAGAACTTTACGGTCCTCGTAATCGGAGATGGGTTTGGATTTCTTTCGGCGCTCACCAAGGCGATCTACCCGTCTTCGTCTTTTGTCCTTGTTGATATTGGCAGGACCTTATTTTTTCAGTGTCTGTACCTGCAGATTCTTTATCCCTCGCATACACACGGAATGGCGAGCATGGGAGTGAATGAAGAGCAAGTGGCGGTGGCGGATTTTCTCTATTGTCCGGCTGAGAGGCTGGAAGAGATAAGAGACCGTGGCTATCGGTTGGCTCTGAATGTCTGCTCCATGCAGGAAATGAATAAAATCGAGATTGAGAGGTATTTCAAGTATCTTCGGACTCACGCTGAGGATGGCGCCATGTTTTATTGCTGCAATCGGAAATCCAAAGTCTTGCCTGACGGAGAGCTAGTTGAATTCGATAGTTATCCCTGGCTGTCCACTGACCGGCATCTGATGGATGGGTATTCCTCTGTCTATAGCTTCTGGTTTAGCGTAAGGAGAAATAGAAACAGGCCTAAGTGGTGTGGTCTTACAGTTCCTTTCCCCTTCCTCGATGGCCCGGATGGCCCTGTGCGGCACCGCCTTAGCGTTCTTTGATCCTTTTCGTGGAAATTGGAAGGTAGATCATGGACAATCTGCCTGAAATTCACCGAGTGATGGGCTCGAGGCCCAGACACTCACACGCCTTCGCGAACTCATCGGGCCCGCATGCGAGGAGGCTCAAGACGGGGGGTCTGGCAGCTCACTGATGGGACAGCCACGACGTCGCTGGTCCATAATATTCCTGCTAATGCCAGCTCGGGAAGTGCCTCATGATCTCGTTGAAGTCTCTGATCGCGGGGCTTGCTCTCACCGGTCTGCTCACGACGGAGGCGGCCGAAGCGGGCTTGTGGGAGTTGGGCGCCTACGGCGGTGTGACGTTCCCTGGGATTGCCGATGTCCGCTTGCAACAGCCCAACCAGACCGATGTGACGTGGCACAACGCCAGTAGTCACCTCTCGGCTGCCTACGGCTTCAACGTCACGTATTGGACACCCTGGCGAGGGCTGGAGTTGGGTCTCCAGGGCGAAGTGGAACGCTTTGATGCCAACCTGAAAAATCAGAACCAATTTCGAACCGGACAGGTCAAGGGCGTCCCTCAGGCACAGAATGAGGATCTGAACCCGCACGATGTCGATATCACGTTGGTGGGTCTCAACCTCCTCGTCCGCACGAGCCTGGGCCCAATCCAGCCCTACGTCGGTGTCGGCGGCGGTGTGGCGTTCGCTGATATGCGCATCTACGATTACTTTTTCGAGCAGACTCGTCCCAGCGACCAAAGTGACTTGTCGATCAGCCCGATGTGGCAAGTCATCGGCGGCGTGACCATCCCGGTGGCAGGTAGCTGGTACCTCTTCACCCAGTACAAGTACAGCGAATCCTGGCACTCATTTGACTGGAGCAACGCCACGACGAGCTGGACTATCACGGCCCATCATGTCGTCGGGGGGATTGGCTACCGATTCTAGGGAGGTTTTTATATAGATCGCGCAGCATGAGAACCTACCTAGAACTGGTTACCGACTGATCGCTACATGATTGATGGCTATCCCTCGGTGTATCGCTTTTGGTTCAGCACACGCCTGAAGGGGAACGGTCCAAAATGCAATGGTTGGACAATACCATTCGTCGATGGTCCAGATGGCCCTGTTCGACATCGGCTCGCTGTTATTCGCACAGACAACCAAGCTCACGATTCGTAAGTGGAGTTTAGTAATTATCCATGCTAGATTTATCGCAATTCAGGTTAATCCATGGACATACTGGCTGAAATCAATCGGGTGATGGAGCTCGAGGGGCGCGCCCTGGCGCGTGTGCGCGAGCGCGTCGGCCCGGCCTATGAAGAGGCGGTCCGCCTCATTTACGCCTGCACCGGCAAGGTCATCGTAACCGGCATGGGCAAGTCGGGGATCATCGCGCAGAAGATCGCCGCGACCATGGTGTCCACG
>JAHRHE010000059.1 GCA_020027965.1 Nitrospirota bacterium
CAAGCATCTGGGCTGGTACTGCAAGGGATTCCGTCAGGCAGCCGCCATGCGGGCGGAGATGGTGCGAGCCTCCAGCAGCGGCGATGTGGAGCGGATCGTAGCCGAGTACCTCGCCAGCGAGATGGGAACAGTTGACCTGGCCTCAACCTCAACCTAAATCTGCCCTGTCTGCCGCTCCATGCGCCTGACTCTGGCCTCCAGCTCTCCCCGCCGGCGAGAGCTGCTCTCGCTGCTGCAGATTCCGTTCGACGTCGTTGAGCCGGACGACGTCGAAGAACCTCACCCCGACCTGGGCCCCGCCGCACTCGCCGCGCTCTACGCTGAACGCAAAGCCCTGTCGTGCGCTGAGCGTTGCCCCGACTGTCTGGTGCTCGGGAGCGATACCCTGATTGCGCTCGAGGACAAGCGGGCCTCGGTCCCCCGCACGGAGGTCCTGGGCAAACCGGTAGACCTTGCGGAGGCCCGGGCCATGCTGCGCCGCCTCCGCGGACAAGAGCACGTCATTCACACGGCGGTGGCGCTGATCTGTAAGAGGGACAGGGTCGCGGATCTGGCGTCGGAGCAAGTCCGCGTGTGGATGCGTCATGTCAGCGATGCCGAGGTCGAGGCCTACCTGTGCACGCAGGAGAGTCTGGGCAAGGCAGGCGCCTATTCCATTCAGGGCGAGGGGGCGCGCCTCATAGACAGAATCCAGGGGGACTTCACCGCTGCAGTCGGGCTGCCTCTTCGGCTTGTGGCCGACCTGCTGCATCGGCGCGGCGTCCGCTTGCCGGTTGACGTCGGGGCCCTCTATCGCGAGAAACTCTTTCCCAATTGGGCGAGATTCTCCACGTAACCGCGGGCAAAACCGTTGCTTTGCCCGCCTCCTTTCCTTACAATGGCGCCCGATTAGCCGGCGTCATCGTGGCCGGGTGGTCGAGGGAGGAGGGGCATGCGTCCAGCATTCACAATAGCCCCGAGGGCGGCGCGTCGTGCCGGACTCGGCGTGCTGATGATTGCCGTGGCGATGGCGGGAGGACTGGTCACGGGGAATCCGGTCCACGGGATCGATGTCAAGCTCACGATGGAGGAGGCAAGAAAGATCCTCGCGGCGGGGCGTAGCCCGATGGAAACGGCCAACAGTCCGGAAGACGTGAAGAAGGTGTTGCAACAGGCCTCGCTTGCGACGCGAGTCGGCGCTGATCCGGTGAAAGACCCTTGTGGCGTCAGCGCAATTCTGAGAACCAAGCGGTATCGGTTGGAGGCCTTCGGACGACAGGAGGGCACCGAGTCGAAGAAGCAGAAGCGCGAGGTTCGGATGCCGGATGAGTACATTCAGAAGGTCGTTGATATGCCGAACCTGGAGATCGAGGTGCAGCTCTGCGGCGACGACGAATATTTCGCTGAGGGGGTTCAGATCGCGCTTCAGCAGGGCTCCAAGACCGTCAAGCCGGTTGACGTCAGTCCTCCCGACAAAGGACGCAAGAACGAGGGGGCTGGCCCGGCCTACCGCTCACGCTTCACCGCCCGCTTTGCGTATGACAATTTCGATCCCAACGCCAAGACCAAGATCATCGTCATTTTTCCCGACGGGAAGCTCTCCGAGTTTGAGACCGATTTCTCGAAAGTGAAATAGTTCCCAAGGGCGAGAGGCTCGAGGCACGAGGCTATCGGTCATGCATCGGATTCCTACCTAGAACGCCGTGCCTCAAGCCCATTGCTTGCTGCGCTATGCGGTTTGCTCCGCTAAGCGCAGCGTATAGAGGTAATGATAGAGCCCCTTCCGCTCCATCAGCGACGCGTGGGTTCCTTCCTCCACAATCCGCCCCCTGTTCAGTACCAGGATACGATCGGCCCGCTGGATGGTCGTCAGGCGGTGGGCCACGACGAAGGTGGTCCGGCCCGCCATCAACCGATCGAGTGCGTCCTGGACCAGCCGTTCCGATTCGGAGTCGAGGGCTGAGGTCGCCTCGTCCAAGAGGAGCACCCTGGGATTCTTGAGCACCGCCCGGGCGATGGCGAGCCGCTGTCGCTGCCCGCCGGAGAGGTTCACGCCTTTTTCACCCACGATGGTGTGGTAGCCCTCGGGCGTGGCCGTGATGAACTCGTGCGCGTGAGCCGCCTGGCTGGCCGCCAGCACCTCCGCCTCCGTCGCATCCTGCCGGCCATACTGAATGTTGTCGAAGATGGTCCCTCCAAATAAGACCATTTCCTGGGGCACGAGGGCGATCTGCCGGTAGAGGCTGTCGAGGCGGACGCTGCGCAGATCGTGTCCGTCGATCGTGATGGATCCCTCCGTAGGGTCATAGAAGCGGTGCAGGAGGTTGACCAGCGTGGTCTTGCCGGCCCCGGTCGGCCCGACGATCGCGACCATCTCTCCCGGCTGTACCTCGAACGACACTCCAGACAGGACGGCCTGTCCGGAGTCGTACGAAAAGCCGACGCGCTCCGCCCGCACGTGGCCGATGATCGGGGGCATCTCCAGCGCCCCAGGCCGATCGGTAACATCCGGGCGAGTCTCCAGAATCTCGAAGACGCGCTGCATGGCCCCCTGGGCCTCTTTGATCTGGGCATACACTCTGGCGGCGGAGCCGAACGGGCCGATCAGGATGCCCGCGAACAACACGAACGCGAACAGGTCGCCCGGCGACACCACTCCCTCGATCACCTGACGGCCCCCATACCACAAGACTGCTGCGGCAGCGGCGAACGTCAGCAACGTGATCGTTGGCACGAACACCGCGAGCACCGCGGCTCGGCGGAGGGCGCTCTCAAGAACGGCGCTGACCTGGGCGGCAAACCGGAGGGTCTCCCGCTGAGTCTGCACGAAGGACTTGACGACCCGGATGCCGGACAGGACTTCCTCCACCAGCGTCGTGGTGGAAGCGGTTTGATCCTGAATGGTCGTCGAGAGCGCCTTCAGCCGTTTCCCGAAGAGCCGGGCCACGAGGACCAGCGGAGGCAGCACCATCAGGATCAGCAGGCAGAGGCGCCAGTTCATCGCGAGCAGGAACGCGACACCACCCACGAACGTCACGAGCTGTTTGGCTGAGTCGATCGGCGTCTCGGTGACGGTGGCCTGGATCACGCTCACGTCGTTCATGAGACGGGACAGGATCTCTCCCGTCCGGCGCCTGGCGAAGAAGCTCAGCGATAGTTGCTGGAGATGCGCGAACAGGTTGGTCCGAAAATCGGCCATGATCCGCTGCGACACGAACGCGGTGAGGTAGCTGTGTCCCATGGACAGGAGGCCCTGGGCTGCCACCAGTCCGAGGAACACCCCGATGGCGTACGTCATGCCGTGCACATCGCGGCGGACCGTGATGAGGTCCCACAGAATGCCGGCCAAACGGAGGAGCGCCAGGTTGAGTGCGGCGACCCCCATCGCCAACACAGCGGCGCCGGCCATCTGCGGCAGGTAGGGCTTCAGAAACGGGTAGAAGCGGGTGTAGTAGAACATCAGGAGTTGTCAGCTCTCAGGAATCAGTCGACAGAGGTGAATGGTAGAAGGATTGGGCAGTACTGAGGGCTGAGAACCAAGGACTGGCAACTGGGAACTGATAACGAAGCGTTACAACTGAGTAATCGACTCGATCAGGTTCTTATTGATCGATACGAACTCGGCCCGTTCGGCGTTGTCGATCACGACGTCGGTAAGGCTGATGAACAGCCGTTGTTCCTCATTGAGGACGTCTGACACGCGGTTTCGCATCGGGGGAATGACGAAGTCTCCCACGTAGGTGGCGTTCACGGTTCGGACTCGGATCCGCGCTTTTCTTCCCTCGGTCACAGAGACCTCCGCATGCTTAGGGGTGTACTACTTAACTCCGTCGCCTGAGGAATTTCTGTCGCCTGCGGAGCTTCTTGTGCTTGTGCTTCCGCATTTTCTTTCGTCGTTTCTTCAGGACGCTGGACATCCATGCTCTCCTTACGCACACTGAACATGGCGAGTGTATAGTGTTTTTCCCTCGAAAGCAAGTAATTGGCCTGATCGCCGCGGTCGGCTTCAGAGCCCCGAAAACCGGGCTTTCGTAGCAGAGTCGCACGGAGGGTGTCAAGAAACCGTCGATAGAGGACCGATGACCGAGGACCGGTGACCGGTGACCGAGAACCGCGGACATGAGGGACGAGGGGATTGTTCCCAATGCACTCAAGCGTCCTCGCGTCAGAGGACACCTTGACGCGTCGCGACGCGCCTTCTTATACTGCCACATGTCCCTTCGAGCTGTTGCAGCGTGGTGGTGGTTGCTGCTCTGTCTCAGCGGTGGCGCCGGCCAAGTCCTGGGCTGCTCCGCCAAAGATATGCGGTACCCTGAGGATCACGCGCGGTACCAGCGGGTTGACACGGCCGTCCAGGCATTCCGGCGGGCCTATGTCGCGAAGGATCTTTCCGGCATCCAGTCGATGATGCTCCCGACGCTGTCGCTGGACCGTCTGGAGCGCGACATCTCCTCCGACTTTCAGAGTTTCCAGGAAATCTCGCTGGACATCTCGATCGAACGGATCGTCATCGATGGCGACTCGATCGATGTGTACATCCATTGGCAGGGTCAGTGGAAACGGACCTCGGCGGATGCCGGCCTGCGGGAGCGGGGGCATGGCGTGCTCCGATGGGTCGGCGTCCAATCGATCCTGCTCACCGGCACGGAAGGGGACTTGCCGTTCGGGATGACCACTCGACAGCCAGTGCCCACGCCACAGCGAGGTGGGGCTCCAGGATGACGATGAGGGCGAGTTCTTCCAAGACCCAGCGTGCTCACGAGGCTGATTTTCTGGTGATCGGCAGTGGAGTGGCAGGTCTCCGAGCCGCCATCGAACTGAGCCGCAGTGGACGAGTGTTGATGCTCACCAAGGGACACTCGCTGGAGAGCAGCTCAAGCTATGCGCAAGGCGGTGTGGCGGTCGCGCTGAGCGAAGAAGACGATGTCGGCGTCCATCTGACCGATACGATCAATGCCGGCCACGGGCTCTGCCGTCCTGAGGCGGTCCGTGTGCTGGTAGAGGAGGGACCGGAACGCATCCAGGAATTGATCGGCTGGGGGGCGCGATTCGACAAGGTCGGCGGCAAATTCGCGTTTGCCAAAGAGGCTGCCCACAGCCGCAACCGTATTCTTCGCGCGAGGGGCGATGCCACCGGAAACGAGATGGTCAAAGTGCTGATGGCCCGCGCCCATCGTGAGCGGTCGATCCGATGGCTCGAGCATCATTTCACGGTGGAACTGGTGGTCGTGGATGGGGTGTGCCGTGGCGCGCTGGTCCTGGATGAGAGCAGCGGCACGCGGTTCGTCCTTCCGTCGCGCGCCGTCCTCTTGGCCACTGGCGGGGCCGGGCAGGTCTATGCGCGTACCACCAATCCTCCGAGCGCCACGGGGGATGGGATGGCCATGGCTTATCGTGCCGGGGCCACTCTCGAGGACATGGAGTTCGTCCAGTTTCATCCGACCGCCTTGTACCTTCCGTCCAGCCCGCCGTTTCTTCTCTCTGAGGCCATCCGGGGAGAAGGAGGCCAGCTCCGCAATATCAAGGGCGAGCGTTTCATGGAGCGGTACCATCCGGCCGGCGCGCTGGCGCCGCGCGACGTCGTGGCCCGGGCGATCTGGTCCGAGATGGCGGCCACCCGGGCGCGGCATGTGTATCTGGATGTCACGCACCTGAGCGCGAGCTTCGTCAAGCGGCGGTTCCCGACGATCTACACCACCTGTCTTCGGTACGATATCGACATCACTGAGGAGTGGATACCGGTCTCCCCTAGTGCGCATTACCTGATGGGAGGCGTGCGGACCGACACGTCGGGAGCGACCAGTCTCCCGGGGCTCTTTGCGGCCGGCGAGGTGGCCTGCAGCGGAGTCCATGGGGCCAATCGTCTGGCGAGCAACTCCCTCCTCGAGGGCTTGGTGTTCGGGCAGCGTGCCGCGGTGGCCGCGCGGGAGTTTGTCGCAGGGGGGACACGGCTCCTGCCCAGCGTCCGCGAGTTAGACGGCGGTCCGCTCGAGGTCCTGGAGGACTCTGACAAGCTCCGCAGTTCCCTGCGTCGTCTCATGTGGGGGAAGGTGGGCCTGGTCAGGACCGGGGACTCACTCACCAGCGCCGTCGCGCAACTTTCCAGATGGGAACGTGCCGTGTCGCGTCCATTCCGGTCGCGGACCGATCTGGAGGTCAAGAATATGGTACAGGTCGCGCACTGTATTGCCGAGGCGGCCTTGTGGAGGGAAGACAGTGTCGGGGCGCACTATCGAGCCGACGTTTCCAGAAAGAAACGGGCGGGACGGACTCAGCACAGCATCTTGAGCAATCAGGGACTGATCACGGTCGGGAACGCCACGGTGCGCGACGGCGTCGGACTCACCAAGGAGCCGACCGTGCGAAGGTTCGGAGCACGGTCGCCGAACAGGTAGGCTCGATAAAAGCGGAGGACCTTGCTCACGTACCGCCGCGTCTCCGGAATCGGCGGCAGCGTGCGGTATCGCTCCACCTGTGTCTCGCCGGCGTTATAGGCCGCCAGTGCCAGGGGGAGATTGCCCTGGTATCGATCGATAAGATACCGCAGATGCCGCGCCCCGCCGGCGATGTTCTCCTCGGGATCGAAGGGATCGCGAACCTGCAGCTTCACGGCCGTTTTCGGCATGAGCTGCATGAGGCCCACCGCGCCGGAGCGAGACACAGCCGCAGGATCAAAGTCGGACTCCGCCTTGATGACGGCGCTAACGAGGGCCGGGTGAAGCCCGTGCCGCTCGGAATGGCGTGCGATGGTCCGCTCCAGGTGGCTGAGCGACACCCGTGCATTTCTGCCGGTCGAGAACCGGTTGATTTTCTTGAAGCGGGAATCAGTCGGGACGTTCGTGTAGGAGATCGTCCCATCCGGTTCGATCGCTCTATAGATGTCGGCCTCAGCGACGAGCGGAAGCCCGCAGACCAATCCGATCTGGAGCGCTGCGGCCATTCCGGCCGCTAAACCCAGTCGGGTGCCCCACCTCCGAATCGAGGACAATCCAATCAGCCGCATGAATGGAACCATAGCATCCACTCTATAGGGTGTCAAAATTTTATGTGGCAAAAAGCCACAGCTTGGCCGCAGGTCCCAGGTTCCAGGTGGGGCTGTTCGCGATCGGCATCCTGGGGAATCCTCGTAACTGTTCGGAATTACGCTCTTGTTGCTACGTCAGTGGCTGTGAGAAGCCCAGCCCCGATCACGGCGGACCATACCACGTGCGACTGCGCTCAGTCCAGGCCTGGTGTTCCTCCCTTTATACCCTAGGCCAGGGGTCTTATCGGCGGAATCCTCAGCTTCCCTAAGGGAGATAGCCACCCTACCATAGAAACCGCGCGAGGTTGGACTGGAAGAGATTCCGGAGCGTGAGCGTGACAGGGCCTGGACGACCGGAACCGAGCGGTTTTCCGTCCACCTCACGCACCGGCATGATCTCCATCGTGGTGTTGGTCAGAAAACATTCCTCTGCCTGGCGAAGACTCTCGGGGGTGTAGCGGCCCGCCTCGACCGGGATCCTCTGTTCGCGAGCCAGGAGGATCACCACCTCTCGGGTAATCCCATCCAGGATCCCGCAGTCCACCGACGGTGTACAGAGACGTCCTGCCTGGACAAAAAAGACATTACTGGCGGTGCATTCGGTGAGGTGTCCCTCGGCGTTCAGCATCAGGCCGTCGAACGCGCCGGCCTTCACCGCCTCCCGTTTGGCGAGAATATTATTGAGGAAGTTCAACGATTTGATCTGTGGTGAGAGTGCCGCAGCCAGGTTCCGGCGGACCGGGACAATGGCGAGTTGCACCCCTTCTTGGAGCAGATGAACCGGGTAGGGCTTGAACGGGAGGGCCAGAATCACCACCGTCGGGCGTCGGCAGAGGGCCGGGTCCAGCCCGATGTCGCCCTCACCGCGGGACACCGTGATACGCAGATAGGCCTCGTCGAGCCCGTTGCGCTGAATCGCCTCGTTGAGCAACGGCGGCCAGTCTTTCTCGGGGATGGGAAGCTCGAGCCCAATCAGGTGAGCGGACCGTTGGAGCCGGGCCAGGTGCTGGGCGAGCATGAAGATGCGGCGGCCATAGGCGCGCAGCGTCTCATACACGCCGTCGCCGTAGAGGAAGCCGTGGTCGAAGACTGAGACCACAGCTTCCTTCCGGTCTACGAACCTGTCGTTCAGATAGATCCACATGGCTTTGCCCTTAGCCCTGAGCTCTCAGCCCTCAGCTCTCAGTGCTCGGAGAAGCGCCTCGGCCTTGAAGAGCGTCTCGTCGTACTCCCTGGCCGGATCGGAGTCCGCGACGATGCCGGCGCCCACCTGGAGGTAGCCGCGCCCACCGGTGAGGACCAGGGTCCGGATGATGATGTTCAGGTCCAGATCGCCGCTCCAGCTCAGGTAGCCTAGTGAGCCCGTGTACGGGCCTCGGCGGACCGGCTCCAGGCTCTCGATGATCTCCATGCACCGGATCTTGGGCACGCCGGTGATCGTGCCGCCCGGGAAGACCGCTCGGATCAGATGAAACCCGTCGAACTTGTCATGCAGTTCCCCTGTGACGTTGGACACGATGTGGCTCACGTGCGAATAGCGCTCCACCAGCATGAACTCGTCCGCCCGCACGGTGCCGTAGCGACAGACGCGACCGAGATCGTTTCGCTCGAGATCGACCAGCATCAGGTGTTCGGCCCGCTCCTTGCGGTTGCTCAAGAGCTCCTCGACGAGCCGTCTGTCTTCGGGCTGGGTCAGACCACGCGGGCGGGTGCCGGCGATCGGGCGCGTGTCCACACGCCGACCCTGAAGCCGCACCAACCGCTCCGGAGAGGAGCTGACGAGCGTCACGTCGTTGAATTCGAGCAGCGCCGCAAACGGGGACGGGTTCAGCTTGCGCAGACGACTATAGAGAGCCTGCCCGAGACCCTCTCCCCGGGTACCCGTTGCCGGGGTGCCCATTGCTTCCTTGGCATGCGATGGGCCGAATGCAACGGGTGCTCGAGAGGGTTGAGGTGAGGGGTTGCCCCAGCCGATCGTAAACCGATGCGACAGATTCGCCTGATAGATATCGCCGGCGCGAATATACTCCTGGCACTGCCGGACTCGTTCCATATAGTCAGTCCGGGACTGATCGGGAGTAACCGGGAATTGGCCGGGCTGGGGAAACTCGCTGCCGATCTGACCGCGGACCGAGAGCCTCGCTTCCAGCTCGGCGAGACGGTCGCATCCTTCACGGTAGAGTTTCTGCCGCGGTTCGCCGAGCAACCGATCCAGCGGAGGCGAAAAGATCAGGTGCAGTGTCCGTTCGTGATGATCCAGCGCGGCCATCAGGTCCACAAAGGCAAACTGAAGGTCAGGGAAGTCCAGGTCGTCCGCCGCCAGGCTGGGCAGGCGCTCGAACCGCCGGGCGGCATCATAGCTGATGAACCCCACGGCTCCGCCGAAAAACGGCGGGATGCCTTCGGGCCTGGCGATCCGCGAAGCACGGAGCAGGTTGGCCAATGCGGTGAAGGGGTCGCCCTGGTGGAGCGTGCTCCCGTGATGCGACCGAAGTTCATACTGCTCATGTTTCCCGCTCAGCACGAGATAGGGATCGCTTCCCAGGAACGAGTACCGGGCGATCGCCTCGCCGCCCTTCCCGCTTTCCAGCAGGAACGACGGTCGGCCAGGGACGACGATCCGGCGGTAGAGCTCGTAGGCATCCGTTCGTGGCAACGGGAGAGAGAGCACTAGTGGCTCGGGACGCTCGGCGATCAAAAAGCGCGCGCGCGAAGGACGAATCATGCTCTGTTTTGTATCACAACGAGGGACGAAGAGGCTAGCCAATCAACCTCGGACTGAAGTGATGGCCGTGGACGCTCTGCTGCTCGCCCTGAGCTTGACAATTCCCCGCTGAGTTTGATTCAATAGCGCGCCCGTCTTCGAGACAACGATCTGCACTCAGCATTGCTTGGTGATGCCCCCCTCGACGGATCCCTTCATGGCAGGCCTGGGGCAGGCGGTCCGGATCGGGACCGAATTGCTCGCGGCGCTGATCGTGGGCGGAGGGCTGGGCTGGCTGGCCGATACCTATCTGTTTGCTTCGGCGCCCTGGGGAGTGGTGGCTGGATTGGTGCTCGGAGCCATTGCGGGGATGCTGAATGTGTACCGTGCCGCCCAACGCTGGAAATAGCATGGAGCGAATAGCCAATAGCGACTAGCTAATAGCGCTGAGCTGCTCGCTGCGGGCTACTCGCTATTTGCTAAAAGGTATAGTCTTGGACAATCCCCTGCATCCATTCGAACTGCACCCGTTCTGGCATCTGTCGCTGTTCGGTCTCGACATCTCCCTGAACAAAGCCGTGCTCATGATGTGGCTGGTGATCGCGCTGGTGGCCGTCCTGCTCATTGCGGCCGCCTCCTCGCGGCGGCTCGTCCCCGGCAAGTTGCAGAGTCTCGGAGAGATCCTGGTGGAGTTCATCCGCGGGATCATCCTGGACACGATCGGCAAGGAGGGCATGCGGTTCTTTCCGTTCGTCGCGACGCTGTTCCTCTTTATCCTGTTCTGCAACCTGATTGGGCTCATCCCCGGATCCTACACCGTGACCAGCCAGATCGTGGTCACCGCCGCCTTTGCGCTGTTCGTCTACAGCATGAGCCTTGTCGTCGGGTTCCTGTACCATGGCGTGAAGTTTTTGGGAATCCTCATTCCGCCCGGCACGCCCGGCTGGCTGCTGCCGCTGATGATGCCCGTCGAGCTGATCAGCCAACTGGCGAGGCCCCTCTCACTGGCCGTCCGGTTGTTCGCCAATATGACCGCCGGGCATACGGTGTTGGCTGTTCTGTTCGGAATGGTCCTCTCGCTTCCGCTCGTGATTGGATGGCTGCCGTTTGCCTTCTCGGTGGCGATCAATGGTCTCGAGGTCATCATCGCGTTCATCCAGGCGTACATCTTCACCATCCTGACCTGCGTCTACCTGGGGGATGCCATTAACCTGCATGGCCACGAGGAGCACGCACATTGAGACAGTGATGAGCTGTGAGTTCTCAGTTTCCGCAAGAACGACACACTCATCACTCAAACCTTTTAACTCACAACTCGATAGTGGAGGAAAAGATGGATGCTGCAGCGGCTGCGCTTGTGGGGATGGGACTGGCTGCGGGCGGATTCGCCGGCGCCGGCGTGGGCATCGGCTACATTTTCGGAAAAATGATCGAGGCGGTCGCGCGCCAGCCGGAAGCCGAGGGGCGGGTCGGCAAGTACATGTGGATCGGGTTCGCGCTGGTCGAGGCGATCGCGCTCTACGGACTCGTCATCGCGTTCATTATCATGGGCCTCCGGAAGGCAGCCTAAGAGCCGCAGGCCAAGGTTCAGGTTAAGGTTGAGGGAGAATCGCTCCCTCACTTTTCCTTAACCTCAGCCTCAACCTCGACCTAGGAGTGAGGAGATGCCGCAATTCGACACACAGTTTTTCTCGTCGCTGCTCTTTTGGGAAGTGGTCTCGTTCGGCATCCTGCTGTGGGTGCTATACAAATTCGCGTTCCCCGCAATCCTGGAAACGCTGGAGGCGCGGGAACGGAAGATTCGAGAGAGCCTCGAGCAAGCGGAGCGCCATCGGGTTGAAGCGGAGCAGAAACTACAGCAGTATCAGGCCAAGCTGAGCGCGGCCTCCCGAGACGCCGAGGCGGTGCTGGTCCAGGCGAAGGAGCGGGCACAGCGCCTGCTGGAGGAGAACGAACTACGCGTGGTGGCGGAGACAGAACGGATTAAGGGCGAGGCGCTTCGAGACATCGAGCAAGCGCGCCGGAGAGCAGTGCAGGAGATTCACTCCCAGACGGCCGATCTGGCGCTGCTTGTGGCCGAACGGGTGGTGGGGAAGAGCCTCGACAAGGCGGACCATCGCCGCTTGGCAGACGAAGCGCTTCAGGCGATCGCGGAGCACCAGAAGACGTGAAGCGCCTCTAACCCGTCGCTCGTATCTCGTCGTTCGCATCTCGTAAGGTTCTTTGCGAGATACGCTTCACGAGGTGCGCTTCACGTTTCCCCGAGCGACGCTTCACATGTTGTTCGTGCTGCCCCGCCGGTAGCCGTCCGGAGCGAGAAAGACGGCGGCAAACCCGAGGGCTCTCAGTGCCCGGCTGACGCCGTCGCGCATGGCAGGCGCAAACAATCTGGCAAGTTCATCCTGCCCCACCTCGACCCTGGCCTCGCCGCTGTAGTCCCGAACCCGGATCTGGCGAAAGCCCTGGCTGGACAGAAATTGCTCGGCCTTCTCCACCCGCCGCAGGTTCTCTCGCGTGATCACCTCGCCGCGCGGGATTCGCGATGAGAGACACGCCGCCGCCGGTTTGTCCCAGTTCAACAGGCCGAACTCCCTGGCCAGCGTACGGACCTCGTCCTTGGACAGATCTGCTTCCACCAACGGGCTCCGAACGCCCCACTCGCGGGCCGCGACAAGACCAGGCCGGTCATCGCTCAGGTCGTCCAGATTGGTGCCGTCAGCGACGGCGCTCATCCCCATGTCGAGCCGAAGCCGGCCCAACGCCCGATAGAGATCCGTCTTGCAGTGGTAGCACCGTGCGGCGTCGTTGCGCGCGAAGTCCGCCATCTCGAGTTGATCGGTTTCAATGACCACGTGGCGGGCGCCGATCTGACTGCTGACCCGGCGGGCCACATCGAGCTCGATCTCCGGGAACGTGGGTGAGATGGCCGTCACCCCGACAGCCTGTGCACCCAGGGTATTGTGCGCCACCTTGAGCACGAGCGTGCTATCAATACCTCCGGAGAACGCCACCAGCACGGACTCCATCTCCTTCAACACTTGTTCCAGTCTTGCCAGTTTGGGCTGCAACATGGCCGGTTACCTTTGAGCCAGGGGACTGTCCCAGGTTCGCGTCACGCCTATTGTTTGACTTTGGCTTTCGACAGGTTCCCGACGAGCACCAGTGCGTAACGATCCGGATGGAGGTACTGCTGTGCGACGCGCAGGACGTCCTCCTTGGTCACCTGCTCGATCAAGCGCGGATACTGCGTGAAGTAATCGAGCCCGAGCCCATACAGCTCCACCAGGCTCAACACGCCGGCCAGTTTGGCGGTGGTGTCGAGACGCAAGGGGAAGCTGCCGATCAGGTAGGACTTGGCCTCGGACAATTCGTGATCCGTCACGGGCGCATCCCGCATGCCCTTCAGTTCCGCAAGCACGGCGGAGATCGCCTGGTGGGCGGCCTCGTTCCGGGTCTGGAGGCTGACGGCGAAGGCCCCCGGCAGCAGATTCGCGTCAAAGTGGCTCCCGACGCCGTAGGCCAGCCCCTGGTTATCGCGGATCGAGTCCATCAGGCGCGAGGAGAAGCCGCCGGCGCCCAGGATATAGTTCATGACGGTGACGGCATAGAAATCCGGGTTCGTCCGGCTGATTCCAAGATGCCCCAGCATAATGGTGGTCTGAGTCAGGTCCTTCTCGATCAGGCGCTCGACCGGCTTCTCGATCGCTTTCGGCGTCCCGGTCGCTCGCACCGGCGTCGGTCCCTTCCGCCACCCACTAAAGTGCCTGGTCACGAGCGAACGAGCTTCTTCGGCAGTCAGGTCGCCCACGATGGACAGGATCGTCTGGTTGGGAAGGTATTCGCGTGTGTAAAACCCGCGCACGTCGCTCTTCGTGATGCGCGGCAGCGTCTCCTCGGTCCCGTTCGCCGGCCAGCCGTAGGGATGCCCGTCGAAGACCAGTTGGTTGAACGCCTTGGCGGCCACCTGGCCGGGGTCGTCTTTCTCGGCCTCGATCTCGCCCAGAAGCTGGCTTCGGACGCGTTCCAGTTCCCGATCGGGGAACGTGGGGTGCTGCAGGATATCGGCCAGCAACTCGAACCCCAGGTCGGCATCTTTCTTCAACACTCTGGCCGTCGCAGCCGTGTAATCCTCTTCAGCCTTGGCGGTCAGGGTGCCGCCGACGAACTCGATCTGTGCGGCGAGTTGCCTGGCAGTGCGCGTCGCGGTTCCCTCGTCCAGCAAGCTGGCCACGAGGTAGGCGAGGCCGGCTTTCTCCGGCGGGTCCTGGGCGGAGCCAGCCTTGACCAAGGTATGGATCTGGACGATCGGCACGGCCTGTTGCTCGACGACCAGGACCGTCAAGCCGTTCGGCATGACGAAGCGGACGGGGTTGATGTCCGCACCGCTGGCCGGCTCCGGCCACGGGAACGCGGCCAGCAGGGCCAGCATGGTGAGGAGGGCCGGCAGTCCGGCCCTCAGTATCATCACGGGACGGTCAGCCGTCTGCTGTCGGCGCGTCGTCATCACTGCGCCCCTGCTGCGGCCTGCTTCGCCCGCGCCGGAGTCGGCATCAAGATGCCGACCGTCCGGGTATCCTCGACGAGGTAGCGCTGAGCCACTCGCCGGACATCCTCGGCCGTGACGCCGCGGATGCGTTCGACGAATTCTTCCACGTGCTTCCATCCCGCTCCGACCGTTTCAGCCTGTCCCAGCAGCATGGCCTGCCGAAAGATGGAATCCTGTCCGAAAATGTAAGCCGCCTCCACTTGATTCTTCGCGCGCTGAAGTTCCTCTACCGTGGGGAGCGCGGTTTGGAGGCGGGCAATCTCCCGGTAGAGCGCGCGCTCCACGTTCTCCGCCTTCCGGCCGGGCTTGACCACCGCGTAGCAGTAAAACAGTTCGGGGTCGGCCTGCAGGAGGCTGTATTCGGCGCCCACCGCGAGCGCGATCTTCTGGTCATACACGAGGCGCTGATAGAGGCGCGAGCTCTTGCCGTGCGACAGGACCGACTCCAGGATCATGAGGGCGTAGGAGTCCGCGCTCGCATAATTGGGGGCCCGGTAGCCGGCCATCACGAAGGCCACCTGCGCGTCCCGCTTGACCACGATCCGGCGCTCTCCTCGCTGCTCGGGTTCGACGACCGACGGCGGCGGCGGCAGGGCGGCGGGAGGGATCGGCTCGAACAGGCGCGTGATGGTCGGCAGCAGCGCCTCGGCCTTGATATCGCCCACGACAACCAGGGTGGCGTTGTTCGGCGCGTAGTAGGTTTCGTAATGCCGCTTGAGGTCCTCGCGGGTCATGGCGTTGAGGTCAGGAAACCATCCGATGATCGGCCAGTGGTAGGGGTGGATCTGGAAGGCCTGGGCGAACAAGGACTCGACCAGGAACGCCTGGGGGTCATCCTCCGTGCGAAGGCGGCGCTCCTCTTTGACCACTTCGCGCTCGAGCTGAAACTCCTTCTCATCCAGCAGGAGCCCGCGCAGCCGGTCCGCTTCCAGCTCCAGCGCCAGCTCGACCCGATCGGCGGCCAGGTTCTCGAAGTAGGCGGTGTAGTCCTGGCTGGTAAACGCGTTGTCGTTCCCCCCATTTTTGCGGATCGTCCGGGAGAAGGTGCCCTTCGGGTTCTTCGGGGTCCCCTTGAACATCATGTGTTCGAGCATGTGAGAGAGGCCGGCTCGCCCCATGACTTCGTTGCGGGAGCCGACCTTGTACCAGATCTGGACGGTGACCACCGGCGCCTTCGGCGATTCGACCAGCAACACCTTCATTCCGTTGGCCAGGACGTGCTCTTGCACACGGACGGCCAGGACGATGGACGACGAGGGCTGGGGGGGTGCGCCGAACAGCGGGTCGGAAATCACCAGGACGACGACGAGCATGACCAGGAGGGCGTGGAGCACTGGAGTGATGAACCGACGACGAGGCATGCGATCGGGCTCTCCGTGAGCGGAGCGCATGCTAGCAACGGCCTGCTACCGGTGTCAAGCCGATGGGTTCCTGGTGAACTGGGAGGCGACCGAGCTGCCCGCAGGCGCCCAGGACGTCCCGCCCTTTGCTCTTCCGGATAAAGACATCGTATCCCGCCTGCTTGAGGATAGCCTGGAAGGCAGACACTGTAGCGTCATCCGGCCGCCGAAACGGGTTGCCCGCGAACTCGTTGAAGGGAATGAGGTTGATCTTGCAGCGCAGTCCCCTGAGCAGGCGAGCGAGCCGCCTCGCCTCCTGTTCCGTGTCATTGACGCCGGCCAGCAGGACATATTCGAAGGTCAGTCGACGGTGAGGGGGGAGCGGATAGGCCCGGCAAGCGGCCAGCAACCGGTCCAGCGGATGGAGACGGTTCACGGCCGGCATCAGCCGATCCCGCTGCTCGTTGGTCGTCGCGTTCAGGGAAATCGCGAGATTGATTCCCAGGGCCGCCACATCCTGGAGGCGAGTCGCGAGGCCGGCAGTGGACAACGTGATCCGCCGAGCCGGGATGCCAAGGCCCCAGGTCGAGTTTGTCAGGCGTGTGATCGCATCACTGACCGCCTCCAGATTGGCCAACGGCTCGCCCATGCCCATCAGCACGAGACTCGTCAACCGCTCCCGGCGCTCGAGCGAGTCCTGCGCGGTCAGGACCTGATCCACGATCTCGTGCGCTTGGAGGTTCCGTTGGAGCCCCATCGTCCCCGTCAGGCAGAAGCCGCAATCCAGCGTGCATCCCACCTGAGTGGAAAGACAGAGTGTCAAACGCCTGCCCTCCGGGATGATCACGCTTTCAACGACGAGGCCGTCCTCCAGACGGGCCAGGATTTTCCGAGTCCCGTCCGCGGAACGCAGGATCTGGCAGTCCGTACATCGCCGGATATGGGCCATGGACATCAGTCGAGCCCGATCCGCATGCGGGAGATCCGTCATCTGTCCGATCTCCCGCACGCGACGGCGGTAGAGCCAGCGGAGGATCTGGTGGGCCCGGTACCGGGGCCACCCCAATCCGTGAACGAACTGCTCGGTGGCTCCCCGGCTCAGGGCCAGCAAGTTGAGAGGTGTCTCCAGTGACGCGAGTGCCGGTGACGCAGGTGCCGCTGACGGGTGGGAGTGAGGGGAACGCACAGTCACGGTGGGAGCCTAACACAGCGTTCAAGCACCTGACAAGGCGCGTCGAGGACCGTCGCCGGTCATCGGTCGGCGGTCATCCGTCACCGATCATCGGTCAATTGGTACAGATTTGGTATAATGGGAAACCTTGAGTGTATCCACGGCCCAGCCATTGATGTCGAGCACGTGCAAGAGGGCTCGTGTAGCCTGGCTGGCCTTGCTGGCCCCGCTTGCCTGCTCCTCTTCCTTCGCCGTCACCGCTCCGCCGGATTTTAGCTGCGTATCCGCCGAGGACTGTTTCTATGCCGCGCGCGCCGCGCAAGCGCAACCGGCGCCGCCCGGGGTCGCGCCGTCTCCCGACGACCGGCTTCGAGCTGTCGAGGTCAGATTGCGCCTGTTGATCGAGCAACATCCCGGCACGCTGTGGGCGAAACGCGGCGGGCTCCTGTTGGGCGTGCGGCTGGCGACGCGGGACCCAGCCGAGGCCGCGCGTTTTCTCAGAGCCGCCCAGCGGGATTTTCCTCTGCTGGACGACTACATCCGGTTCTGGCTCGGAGAGTCGCTGCTCCGAACGAATGACGCTTGGCAAGCCGGCGTTCTGTTCGACTCAGTGGCGGAGCGAGTGCCCGACACCCTCCTGATCTCCCGTGCGGCGTTCCGAGGCGGGGAAGCCTGGTTTCGGGCGGGCGAATGTGCCCGCGCGAGCGGGTTGTTCTCCGAGGCGCTCGCTCGCTCGGCGCAGGATCCCTCCGCACCGGCGGCGCTGGTGATGTTGGCCGACTGTCACGCGCGCGAATCTCGCGCCGACCTGGCTCGGGCCGCGCTCACGCGGCTCTGGACGCAGTACCCTCAGTCGCCGGAAGCCCGAGAGGCGCAGGCACGCCTGGCCGGAGGACCGGAGGGGGAAGCCTGGCGCCCGACACCGGAGGACCTGTACACACGAGGCCTGGCGTACTTCTTTCTCTCGCTCAACGAGGAAGCGGTCGAGGAGTTTCAGAAGCTTTTGTCTGCGGCGCCCGCGCATGCGCTGCGTCATCAGGTCAGGCTCAGGCTGGGAAATGCCCTGGTCCGCCTGAAGCGATATGAGCAGGCCCGGGATGTCTTCCGGACCCTCGCCGCGGAACGGACTGCCGAGGGGAGCGAGGCCGCCGTCTGGCTGGCGCGAATCTATCTCCGACAAGGGGACGGAGAGGGGTTGCGTGCCCTGCAACAGTCTTTTCCTGACCTGACG
>JAHRHE010000060.1 GCA_020027965.1 Nitrospirota bacterium
GCTTTTCATCGCATAGTGAATGCCCTTGAGGTACGGCACGTTCAGAAAGCCGGCCGAGTCCCCGACCAGCAAGGCTCCGTCTACGAACAGGCGAGGCAGAGCAAAGTAGCCTCCCTCCGGCAGGGTCTTGGCGCCATACGCAATCACCTCCCCGCCCTTGATGAACTGCTGGATGAACGGATGCTTCTTGAAGCGCTGCAGTTGCGCGTGGGCATCCATTTGCGGGTCTTCCCAGTCCAGTCCGCAGACCATCCCGACGGCGAACAGATTCTCCGAGAGTCCGTAGCAGAACCCGCCGCCGAAGACGCGGGAGCCGAGCGGATAGCCGAGGGTGTGCACGGCCAGACCCGGGGATCCGGGCGGCTTGACGCGGATGATCTCCTTTACGCCGAGCGCGTAGGATTGCGGGTGGCGGCCCTGGCGCAGCTTGTGCTGATGAATGAGGTCCTCCGAGAGCGTTCCGTACGGGCCTTCACCGAACACGGTGACCTTAGCCCGGATCGTGGTGCCGGGTTCGTAGTTGGCCTTCCTGCCACCGCCTGCTTCCAGCCCCTTCTCGCCCGTCTGCACACCGCAGACCCGCCCGCCTTCGTACAGCACCCTCACGCCGCATGTCTCCGGAAAAAGATAGACGCCCGCCGCCTCCACCTGCGGTGCCAGCCACAGGTTCAGTCTCTGCAAGGACCCGACGTAACACTGGTCCTGGCGATAGGCCTGAGGCATGAGGCGGTCTGGGATGCGGAACTGCCTGTTGGTGGTGAGATAGTGCAGCCCGTGACGTGCAACCTTCACCGTGAAGGGGAATCCCCGTTCCTGGTAGTCCGGCAGCAATTCTTCAAGAGCCACGGGATCGAAGAGGGCTCCTGAGATAGCATGGGCTCCGACGTCGCGACCTTTCTCGATCAGCGCGATCTGAGGCCTAAGCGGTGGGCCGGTCAACTCACCCGCGGCCACACGCTCGTTGTAGCGCGCCACCAGTTGCGTCAGGCGCAACGCTCCTGCCAGATTCGCGGGCCCTCCCCCCACGAAGAGAACATCCACGTCCAGGGTCTGGGACTCGTTAGCCATGGCTTGCATGTTAGCAAAATCCCTGGGTTCCTGCTACGGTTGCTGTGGTAAACTTCTTCCTAGACCACGAGGAGAAGAGGTGCCGCCGCCGTGATTGCCGATCGCCTGGCCGCGTACAGCCGGTCGCTCACCTACACGCACCTGCCGGTCGAGGTCGTGCATGAAGTCAAACGGCGCGTCCTGGACAGTCTGGGGTGCGCCCTGGGGGCCTGGGATGCCACCCCGTGTCGGATCGCCCGGCGCTACGCGCTGTCAGTCAAGGTGCCGCGCGGTTCGACGCTCTGGGGCACCGGGTTCAGGACCCTCCCGGATCTCGCCGCCTTCGCCAACGGCGCGCTGATTCGGTATCTGGACTTTAACGACACGTACCTGTCTCAGGAGCCGGCCCACCCCTCCGACAACATCGCGGCGGTACTGGCTCTGGGGGAGACAACGCGCGCGTCCGGCAAACTGGTGATCGAGGCCATGGCCCTGGCGTATGAGATCCAGTGTCGCCTGTGCGACGCCGCGGCGCTTCGTCCTCGCGGGTGGGACCACGTCACGTATGGCCCGCTTTCCTCTGCGCTCGCCGCGGCCAAACTGTTGAACCTCCCGCATGCGAAGACCGTCCAGGCGGTCAACCTGGCCGGCGTGGCCAATGTGGCCCTGCGGCAGACACGGGTCGGGGACCTGTCCATGTGGAAGGCCTGCGCATTCTCCAATGCCACGCGGAACGGGGTATTTGCCGCGATGCTCGCCCGGGAGGGCATGACCGGGCCCTCGCCGATCTTCGAAGGGGAAAAAGGCTTCATGAAGCTCGTCAGCGGGCCGCTTGACCTCCCTCATTTCGGAGGCGAGCGAATCGGCAATGGACAGCCAGAGACACCCTATAAGATCGTTGAAACCTATATCAAGCATTACCCGGTGGAGTACCACGCCCAGACTGCAGTAGAGGCTGCGCTGGTCGTGCGTGAAGAGCTGCTCAGGGCAGAGGGGCCTTCTGACGAGAAAAGCTCCCGCCAGACCTTGGAAAGGATCACCGAAGTAGAGATCGGCAGCTACGACGTCGCGATCGAGATCATCGGCCGCGACCCGGAAAAATGGCACCCTCGGACCAGAGAGACGGCGGATCATAGTTTTCCTTTTTGTGTAGCCGTGGCCTTGCTGGATGGCACCGTGACGCTGAGGTCATTCGACGAAAAGCGGCTCACCGACCCTGCGCTCCAGGCGTTGATGGACAAGATCCGCGTCGTCGAGCGGGAGGAGTTCGCCGGGTGGTACCCTCAGGCCATGCCGACCCGGATCACGGTCCGGACGGCTTCGGGCAAGGAATACGTGAAGCAGGTGGACTTTCCACTGGGGCACCCGAGGAATCCCATGTCCGATCGCGAGGTCGAGGAAAAGTTCCGGAGCCTGGCGGACGGAAAGCTCAGCCGCACACGCGCCGGCAGACTGGTCGAAGCGGTCTGGCGGCTGGAGACGCTCGGAGACATCGGGGCCTTGATGCCGCTGTTAAAGGTGAAAGGTTTAGGTTAAGGCTGAGGCTGCCTCAACCTTAGCCTCAACCTCAGCCTTTGACGTGAACTTGAGATGGACAAGCCTCCACAAACGAAAGCGCGGCGCCTCCGGGAGCTCATCACGCGGGGAACCGTCATGATGCCCGGCGCCTTTAACGCGCTGGTCGCGCTGCAAATCGAGCGGGTCGGATTCCAGGCTCTCTACGTGTCGGGCGCCGGCCTGGCCGCCTCGAGGGGCCTCCCCGACATCGGCCTCTTGTCGATGTCGGAGGTCGTGTCCGATGCCGCCACAATCGCGAACGCGGTGGCGATCCCGGCCCTGGCCGATGCCGATACCGGCTACGGCCCCCCGCTCTCTGTCATACGAACCGTGCGGGAGTTCGAGCGGGCCGGTCTGGCTGGTATCCACCTGGAGGATCAGGAGAGCCCCAAGAAGTGCGGCCACCTGTCCGGAAAACGACTGGTGCCCGCTTCGGAGATGGCCAGGAAGATCGGCGCCGCGGCGGAGGCGCGGCAGGACCCGGAGTTCCTGATCGTAGCCCGCACCGACGCGCGGGCAGTTGAGGGGCTCGAGGCGGCCGTGCGCCGCGCGCAACTCTATGCCCAAGCAGGCGCCGACCTCATTTTTCCAGAGGCCTTGGAGTCTGGAGAAGAGTTCCGCGCCTTCGCCCGCAGTCTGGTGAAGGTAGGCGTGAAGCTTCCCCTGGTGGCCAACATGACTGAATTCGGAAAGACTCCATATCTGACGGTCAGGGAGTTCGAGGACCTGGGCTATCGGCTCGTGCTGTTTCCGGTCACGGCGCTCCGTGTCGCCAGCCAGGCCATCGAGAAGATGCTGCTCGAGCTGAAGACGCTGGGCACGCAGCAGAGCTCGCTGAGTTTGATGCAGACTCGGCAACAACTGTATGAGCTGCTGCGGTACGAAGACTATGAGAAACGGGACGCGGATCTCCATGAGCGACATGGGCGAGAGACAGAAGGCTGAGGCGGCCTACAGTCCCGGTCTCGAAGGCGTCATCGCCGGAGAATCGGCCCTCTGCCAGGTGGACGAGGGCGAGTCCGGACTGCGGTACCGGGGCTACGCGATCGGCGACCTGGCCGAACGGGCCACGTTCGAGGAAGTGGCCTACCTCCTCCTCTTCGGCAAGTTGCCGACGAGAAAAGAACTCCAGGACTTCTCCGCGCAACTGAGCGCGCAGTGGCCCTTACCGGGTCCCGTGGAAGCCTTCATCGGCATCGTCCCCCCCAGAGCACATCCGATGGACATCTTACGGACCGGCGTTTCCCTCCTCGGCATGGCGGACCCGGAGGCGGCCGAGCATTCACACGAGGCCAACGTACGAAAGGCCGTCCGGTTGCTCGCGCAGATCCCCCTGGTGATAGCCGGCGCGTACCGTTTGGCCACCGGCAAGCGGCCAATCCAGCCCCGGCCCGACCTTGGCTTCGCCGCGAACCTGCTCTACCTGCTCACCGACCGGCAGGGCGACGACGCAGCCAAGGCAATGGCCCGCGTCCTGGACGTCTCGCTGACCCTGTACGCCGAGCACGAATTCAATGCCTCGACCTTTGCCGCACGCGTGGCCGCGTCGACACTCACCGACCTCCACGCCGCCATCACGGCTGCCATCGGCACGCTCAAGGGCCCGCTTCATGGAGGCGCCAACGAGGCGGTGGCGGCTATGCTGCTGGAAATCAAGAGCCGCGACCGGGCGGAGGGGTGGGTCCGCGAGGCACTGGCGCAGAAGCGGCGGGTCATGGGGTTCGGGCATCGCGTGCTTCGCAAAGGTGATGCTCGTTCGGGGATCATTCAGCGGCAGGCCGAAGCCCTCTCCCGTATTTGCGTGGACACGCGCTGGTACGACATTGCGACGATCATCGACCGGATCATGCAGCAGGAGAAGGGCCTCCATCCTAACCTGGACTTCTACACGGCCGTGGCCTATCTCCTGATGGGCATTCCCCGCGATCTGTACACCCCCGTCTTTGTCTGCTCGCGGATTACCGGCTGGTGCGCGCACGTGATCGAGCAGCAGGACCACAACCGGCTCATCCGCCCGCGGGCCTTTTACACCGGGCCTCCACCCCAAGCCTATGTCCCGATCGACCAAAGGACCTGAGAAGAAGTCACGGATCCTCTGGCGACCCGCACCGGAGTATGCGCAGCGGAGCCGGCTCGCTCGCTTCATGCAGCGGCACCGGATCGCCGACTATCCCACCCTCTACGAACGCTCGATCACGGACCTTGAATGGTTCTGGGAGGCTGCGCTGGAGGAGATGGGGATCGAGTGGGCTCGCCCCTATACGCAGGTCCTGGACCTGAGCAAAGGCATCCAGTGGCCCCATTGGTTCGTGGGCGGCCGTCTCAATCTGGTGCACAACTGCGTCGACAAGTACCGCACCAGCCCGCGGGCCGATCACCCGGCGATCCGCTGGGAAGGCGACGACGGCGCGCAGCGGTCCCTCACCTACCGGCAACTGGACACCGAGGTCTGCCGTGCCGCCGCCATGCTCCGGCGATTGGGGGTCCGTCGTGGGGATCGGGTCGCGGTCTTTCTCCCCATGATTCCTGAGGTGGCGATCGTCACGCTGGCCTGTTCCAAGCTCGGGGCGATCTACACGCCGATCTTCTCAGGCTATGGGGCGGAGGCCGTGGCCGCCCGGGTGCGGGACTCTGAGGCGAGGCTGCTGGTGACTGCCGACGGCTTCTTCCGGCGCGGCGCGTTGGTGAAGATGAAGCAGGTCGCTGATGAGGCAGTCGCGCGCTGCCCAACGGTGGAGCATCTGCTGGTCGTGCAGCGGGCCGGCTGTCCGGTCTCGTGGCAAGCCGGACGTCAAGCCGGAGGCCAAATCGGACGTGACGTCTGGTGGCATGAATTGGCGGCAGGCACTTCGACGGTTCGACAAGCTCACCGTCCCGAGCAGAGTCGAGGGACAGGGCTCAGCGCAGGCGAAGCCGAAGGGCCTGCCCTGAGCCAAGTCGAAGGGTCGACCGAAGTGATGGAGGCGGACTCGCCGTTCATGATCATCTACACGTCGGGCACCAGCGGACGTCCCAAGGGGACCGTGCACGTGCACAGCGGCTTTCCGATCAAGGCCGCCCACGACCTGGCCTTTCATTTTGATCTGCAACCTGAGGACACGTTGTTCTGGTTCACCGACATGGGCTGGATGATGGGGCCGTGGGAGATCATGGGCGTCCTCACGTTGGGAGCAACGTGCCTGCTCTACGAGGGTGTCCCGGACTGGCCGCACGCGGGGCGGCTCTGGGAGCTCGTGGAACGGCACCGCGTGAGCATCCTAGGACTGTCCCCCACCGTCATCCGAGCCCTCATGCGACACGGGGAAGCGCCCGTCCGTCGCCATGATCTCAGCTCGTTGCGCGTGCTTGGCTCAACCGGCGAGCCGTGGACACCGGACGCCTATCTCTGGTACTTCCAGCAGGTCGGCCAAGGCCGCTGTCCGATCATCAATTACTCCGGAGGCACCGAGGTCTCCGGTGGAATTGTCGGGGGCACAGTCCTGCAGCCCTGTAAGCCTTGTGCCTTTACCGGACCCTGCCTGGGGATGGCCGCCGAGATTCTTGATGCCGAAGGCCGACCGGTGCGTGGAACAGTCGGGGAGCTAGTGGTCACGAAACCGTGGCCTGGCATGACGCAGGGATTCTGGCGTGATCCGCAACGTTATCTGGAAACCTACTGGTCCCGGTGGCCCCAGGTCTGGGTGCATGGCGACTGGGTGGCGACCGATGAGGAGGGATTCTGGTATATCCTCGGCCGCTCCGATGACACAATCAAGGTGGCGGGCAAGCGCCTCGGCCCGGCCGAAGTCGAGGCGATCCTGACCGGCCATGCGGCGGTCAGCGAGGCCGCCGCGATCGGCGTGCCGCATCCGGTCAAAGGAGAAGCGCTCGTCTGCTTCGTGGTTCTCCGCCACGGGTGCACCCTGAGTGAGGCGCTGGCCGGTGAGCTGGCGAACTGCGTGGCGGAGCAGCTTGGCAAGCCGCTCCGCCCGGCCGCGGTGCATGCGGTGCCGGAGCTCCCCAAGACCCGGAACGCCAAGATTCTCCGGCGGGTCATCCGGGCCATTTTCCTCGGTCAGAACCCTGGCGATCTCTCCAGCTTGGAAAACCCGCAAGCCATTGCGGCGATTGAGCAGCTCCGCTCGCCTGTGCGCAGGGACTGACCGGCAAGCCCAAGCGGGTGGAGCTGAAACCCCGCCTGGCGCCGGCCCTCGCTCCCTATCGGGAGACTCAGCTCAAAGAGCGGCCGGAGCGTTTTGCTAGTCACGCTGGGTCATTCGTTGAAAAGGCCCTTTACTACCAGAGACTCACCAGTCCATACTTGGTGCTATGGTCGATGAGCCTCGACAGTCTCACCTCGATTCAACGAGCGCGCAGTACCGAACGCTCCTTGAAGTCTCGGAAGCCATTACCGCGCATCGCGACCTGCCTGAGCTGTTTCGAGACCTCGCACACCGTCTTCCTCACATGGTTGATGTGAATTTCGTGGCCCTCTCCTTACACGATCCTGGACGCAACGTGATGCGGCTCCATACTCTGCAGGCGAATGTTCCGGCCGAGATCGTGGGTGGCCATGAAGAGCCGGTTGAAGAGACGCCAGCCGGATTGGTCTGGCAAACGCAGCAATCCCTCCTCGTACTGGATATTGCCGAAGAGCATCGCTGGCCGAAGGTCACCCAGCGAATGCAGGAGGACGGCATCAACTCCTTCTGCGTCGTTCCCCTGACCACGGCCGTGCGACGGCTGGGAGCCATGGGATTCGCGAGCTTGCAGAAGGGGGCCTATAGTAAGACGGACGTGGAATTTCTCCAGCAGGTCGGCAAGCAAGTCGCGGTGGCTGTGGACAATGTACTCCACCATCAAGACCTGACCCATGATCGCGACCGGCTGCGTCTCCTCCTGGAGGTCTCCGAATCCATCGCATCCCACCGCGACCTGGGCGCGCTGTTCCGCGATCTTGCCGGGCGACTACCTGTTGTCGTCCGGTTCGAGTACATTGCGCTCATTTTGCACGATCCCGAGCGGAACGTGATGAAAACCCATACCTTAGGAACTTCAGAGGGTGAAAGCATCCCTCCCGGTTTTGAGTTGCCAATAGAGGAGTCTGCAGGGGGATGGGTCTTTAGTACACAGCAACCATTACTTGTGCCATGTCGGGATAAGGAAACGCGCTTCCCCAAAGTTACCGCACTTCTGCGCGAGATCGGGGTGCAATCGTACTGTCTCCTCCCACTCACAAGCGCTGTGCGCCGTCTCGGGGCGATCGGGTTCGGCAGCGCCACGCCCTGTGCGTTTGGGGGTGCGGATCTGGACTTCCTGCAGCAGGTAGCCACCCAGATCGCGGTCGCCGTGGACAATGTCTTGCACGACGAGAGCGCCCAGTCTGCCCAGCAGCAACTGACACACGAACGGGACCGCGTGCGACTACTGCTGGAAGTCAACAACGCGGTAGTCTCCAATCTGGATTTTCGGGAAGTGTTTGCAGCCACAACGTCCTGCCTCCGCCGGGTGTTGCCGAATGACTACACCAGCCTCGCTTTGCACGATCCCGACCAGGACCTGTTCCGCCTGTACGCCCTGGATTTTCCCTCGAGCAAGGGCCTGCTGCACGAAGGGATGGAGGGACCGGCTGAGGGAACGCCTGCGGAGACAGCGCTGCGCTCGGGCAAGCCTCAGCTGTTCGACGAGACCGACCTTGGGAAGTTCTCGTCGGAGGTTGTGAAGCTTCTCCTTGCCGAGGGGATCAAATCAGTCTGCTGCGTGCCGCTCCGATCGCACAACCGGCTTCTGGGGACGCTGAATGTCGCAAGCCTGCGTCCCGGAGCGTTCACCCAGGACGACGTGGACTTGCTGACTCAGGTGGCCAACCAGATCGCCATTGCCGTCGAGAACGCCCTGGGGTACCAGGAGATCACGGAGTTAAAGGACAAGCTGGCCAAGGAAAAGCTGTATTTGGAGGATGAGATTCGCACCGAGTTAAATTTCGAGGAGATTGTGGGAGATAGCCCTGCGCTCAAGCAGGTCTTGAAGCAAGTCGAGATCGTCGCCTCCACCGTTTCTACGGTACTCATCCTGGGCGAAACTGGAACAGGGAAGGAGCTCCTTGCTCGCGCCATTCATAACCGCAGTGAGCGGCGCGGAAGGACCTTCGTGAAAATGAACTGCGCCGCCATCCCGACGGGCCTTCTTGAAAGCGAGTTGTTCGGTCACGAAAAAGGCGCGTTCACTGGGGCGATCGCGCACAAGATCGGCCGCTTCGAGCTGGCTGACGGCGGGACCTTGTTCTTGGACGAAGTCGGCGATATTCCGTTGGAGCTGCAGTCGAAGCTCCTGCGGGTGTTGCAGGAGCAGGAATTCGAACGGCTGGGCAGTACGAAGACGATCCGGGTTGATATCCGGCTCGTGGCCGCCACCAACCGCGATCTTGGCGCGATGGTCGCCGACAAACAGTTTCGCAGCGATCTCTACTACCGTCTGAACGTGTTCCCCATCGTCAGCCCACCGCTCCGTGAGCGCCGCGAGGACATTCCACTCTTGGTCCGCTATTTTGCCCAAAAGCACTCGAGCCGGATGAATAAACAAATTGAACGGATCCCGTCTGAGACCATGGCCGTCTTGTCCCGGTACCACTGGCCGGGGAATGTGCGGGAGCTGGAAAACCTGATCGAGCGTGCGGCGATTCTCTCTCCAGGCGTCGAATTGCACGTCCCTCTCGCTGAATTGAAGGCAGCGGCAAGGGAAGGGACACAGCCTGTCACCACCCTCGAAGCGGCAGAACGTGAACACATCGTGCGCGCGCTCCAGGCGACCAAGTGGGTCATCGGCGGGTCCTCCGGCGCCGCGGCCAAGCTCGGCATGAAACGGACCACCCTTCAATCGAAGATGCAGAAGCTCGGAATCTCTCGCAGTCCATAGCGCCGATCTTTCGGCACCATGCTGGCATTTCGGCACGGCTGCTTCGACACTGTCTCCCCCTCCCGACAACGGCGAGTCCTCTAGCAAGCTCCTACGTTGTGTAGTTTCAGCGGCTTAGCCGATCTCTGCCAGCCATGTGCGTGCCTGGCGTATGAATTGCCATCATCTTAGGCATGTCTCATGTGAAGGACAATGGAGTCACCGCAATGGAGCTGACCTTCGCTCTCCCAGATGGAATGCGCGCGGGCATCGTGCCGACGCACGGACTTGGAGATCTTCCTGTTGAGCGGCTGCGCATTCAACGCCTGACTCCAGCCAAGGATGTCGCAGTCGTGTTCTACGTTCCTAACACACAGGCCTTAAATCGAGTCCTCGCACGATTTGGCGCGGTGGAGACTTCAAGGAAGGAGGCCCACGATGGCCATGCCAACCGGCTTTCAAGTCGAAAATCTGAAAGAGGCAACGGCTCGAAGTTGGGAGCAGCTCGTCGGCACCGATGACTGTCCGCGCTGCGGGGGACTCCTGGTAACCGACCAGTGGCTCGACCTCCAGGATGACAGCGGCCAGCTCGATTTTTGGGGACGGCGCTGCGTGCAATGCGGCGAGGTCATCGATCCCGTCATTCTGCAGAACCGCCGGCGGGAGCCTAGTGAGCACGCCACGAGGCGGACGAGCGGTGCTTTTCCATGGTCAGGGGAAAGGAGATGATGCCATGTCCTGGTTGGTTGTGTTCGGACCTTCTTATCTGCTCCCCATCCTACTCCTGCTCATGCTGGTCACCGTAGACTGGCTGCAGTGTAAGTCAGGGTCGAGAACGAAAAGGGAGGCTGGCCACTGTTCCTAAGTTTAAGGACACGGCATGCAACCGGTAGGGAACACGGAAGCGGCCTTGCAATCTTATGCAAGATACGGGAGGACCGCATGAGACACGTGGTGTTGACTCTCTTCTTGGTAGCGATGGCAACGCTCACGCTCACAACCGCCGCAGGCCATGACCTGAACGCCCAGACTAATGGGGCTCTCGTGACCCCTTTGCTGAGAACCGAGGTCGCGGGCGTGGAAGGCAAGGCATTGAATGTCCTCACTGTTGAACTGACGCCTGGAGCAATGGACGCATGGCCTTCCCATCCAGGTCTTGAGCTTGTCTATGTCCTGGAAGGCGCAGGGCGCCTGGAGGTGGACGGCAAGCCTTCGGTCTCATTGAATCCCGGGGTTGTCGCTGCGCTCAATCCGAAGCAAATCCACGTTCTCAAGAACACAAGCCAGACGCGATCGCTGAGAGTCCTCGTCATTCGACTCCTTGAGAAGGGGCAACCCCGTTCCATGCTCGCGAACGGAGTCGCGCCAAAGCATCAGGATGGCCATGAGCAAATGGCGATCGAGGACGTAAAGCATCCAAGTGCCAACAGAAAGAGCAGCAGAACGCGCCCAGGGTTGGTATTTTGACGCGAGGGTGCTCCATGTCACTGGCAAGGAACAGGAAAGTGGCCTGTCACCTTATTCTCTTGTGATCCCATGCATTCTCAATGGCTTACGGATAACATTCGCATTGCAGTACGGCAGTGTAGGATGTGGTTTCAAGCTGAAGTATGAATGCTGACTGGTGAGTTTCCAGTGACGATCCTCTTCATCCAGAATTCAACCTTCGGCCTTCAGCATTCGACATTGCTGGAGACCCTGTCTCTATTCGTCAAAACCATCCAGCTTCGGCCGTACGTGTTTCTCTTCCTCGCCGCCTTTGTCTTCTCCGCCAAGAGTCTGATCGGGTGGCAACGCACCGGTTTGTTCTTCGCGATCGTCTGGATCACAGCGCTTGCCTGTGAGTTCTCATCGACTCGGACCGGCATTCCGTTCGGGTGGTATCACTACACCGGCTCGACGGTCGGACAAGAGCTCTACCTCTCGAACGTTCCGTTCATGGATTCCCTCTCGTTCACCATGCTCCTTTATGCGAGTTATTGCCTCGCGCTGAGTTTTCTTCTCCCTCCCCCTGTTGAGAGCTCCATGAAGGACACACCTTCAAGGAAAGGGCGGTTCCTAGCACTGACGCTCGATCGATCGGTTCGTACCAGTTGGCCGGCGCTCCTATTGACCGCCCTCTTCTTCGTCTTCATCGACATAGTGATCGATCCCGTGGCATTGCGGGGAGACCGCTGGTTCCTCGGCAAGATCTACTATTACCCCACCCCCAGCCTCCATTTCGGCGTCCCTGTGGCCAACTATGTCGGCTGGGCGGTGGTTGGGGTTATCGCCCTGCTGATCTATTTTCGCCTTGATCGTCGCCTGCCCGACCCGGAACACCGCTCTAATGGGTCTGTGACGAGCAACATCCTGATGGGCTGCGGGCTCTATTACAGTGTCCTGCTCTTCAACCTGACGGTCACGTTCTGGATTGATGAACGGCTGATCGGCATGAATGACATCCTGATCTACATTCCTCTGACAGCTCTGTTGCTGTTGCGGCTGCTTGGCAAACTCCCAGCACCCGCAACGCGGCGCCCGCCTGATCACTGGACCGTAGACAGGGCGCGGCTTGTTACCGTGCGACATCCATTCCACGAGCACAGGCCCTCATTCGGGTATGGGACGGGATGCGAACGGCTCGTGGTCAGACTCTCTTCGGAGGAGACGGCGCTCTCAGGACAGAATCGATGACGTTGTAGATTCAGAGATCGGCTGACGGGGAAGTTGTGGTCTTTACGCTGAGTGGTCGGATCAAGGTGGAACAGGCGGCAGAGTTGCAAAGACTCTTGGGCAGGGGCGGCATGCACGATGACCCCGGCCGCTCCACTTGCATCTCAGTCGTGTCGATCAACAAACAGCAGAAGGATGTAACCAGGGGTGACCTTATGACTAGCAAGACTCGGGGGAACGGTGTGTTCCAAGCGATGGGATGGGGGGTTGGCAGTGTCATCGTGTTGCTCCTCATCAGTGCTGGACTTAAGTTCTTCGCACAGCAGGCGCTCGGGCAGGAGGCCAGCGAGGCCAGGGTGGCCACCATGCTCCTGGCTCTTTATCTGGCTTCCTGGTTGTATGTCCTCGGCATCGTCGGCTTGGTTCTCCTCTCAGTGCGGTGGCTCATGGGGTGGCAGCGCATTCGGGTGAAACGAGCTGCCATGACTCAATATGCCCCTGCTGAGCCGAGGAGCCGACGCCTCAAAAAACCGGAGGTGGAAGGTCCTCTATCGTTTCAGCAGGGTGTGGCCCCTGTCGTTCCAAGCCGATCGCCCAAGGAGAGCGTTGACGAGAACGAGCCAAACAGGCTCACCAGAGTCGCTTGAGCAAGCTGTGCAGCCTACGCAGGTTCGAAGGACGGGAGTCCCCTAAACCTTCCTAGCAGCTACACCAAGAGGAGGTCTCAATGGAAACAATGAAGGCAGTAGGGATACATCAATACGGTGGTCCAGAGGTATCAGATACGAAGAGGCCTCTGCCCATCGTGCGTGCGACATCACGTCGTTGCTGTGAGAGGAGCAATCATGGACTTACAACTGTCTGGCAAGCTCGCGCTGGTGACCGGTTCGACTGCGGGTATCGGTCTGGCGACTGGTTCGACCCTGGCCGGTGAGGGCGCGACGGTAATTATCAACGGTCGGTCAGAAAAGCGTGTAACCGATGCTATCCAAAAGATCCGGCAGAAACATCCTCACGGTAAGCTGGAGGCGCTCATCGGTGATCTGAGCAAAGTGGAAGCGGTGAGGCAAGCCAGCAGCAGTTTTCCTCACGTGGACATTTTGGTCAATAACCTCGGCATGTACGAAATAAAGTCCTTTGAGAGCATGTTGGATGAGGACTGGGCGGCGATCATCGAAACGAATTTCATGAGCGGCGTGCGGTTGAGCCGTTATTACCTCCCGAAGATGAAGGCGAAGAACTGGGGCAGGATCATTTTCATCTCAAGCGAATCCGCCATCAATATTCCCGTTGAGATGATCCACTATGGGGTTACGAAGCCCATGCAACTCGCGTTGGCGCGCGGTCTGGCGGAAACCACGGCAGGCACAGGCGTGACGGTCAACTCCATCTTACCAGGACCAACGCGATCCGAAGGAGTGGAGGGGTTCGTCAGCCACATGGCGAAGTCTCGCAACGTGGAGCGGTCTGTGGTGGAGAAGGAGTTCTTTGAGGCTATCCGACCCAGTTCGCTGCTCAAACGGTTTGCCACACCAGAGGAAGTGGCCACGCTGGTGGCGTTCGTCGCCAGCCCGCTGTCCTCTGCTACGAACGGAGCGGCGCTCCGGGTGGACGGCGGAGTCCTTCGCTCGATTATTTGATCGATACCTTGGAAAGCTACTGTTCGGGACGCGAGCACGCTTCAGACAACCGGCAAGGAATAGGAAAAGTAGTCTGTCACCTTGTTCCGTTCCAAGTGAGTCGCACTGATCTCTTGAACGTCTACCGCAGTGGCTCTTAATTGAATGCAACCAAAAGAGAAAGGAGAAAAGAACCATGGCCTCGCTAACAGACAAAATCGCCATCGTCACCGGAGCCTCGGCCGGGATTGGACGTGCGATTGCGGAGCGGCTCGCTCAGGAGGGAGCCGCCGTGGTGGTGAACTATGGCAGGAGCGCGGACAAGGCGAAAGCGGTTGTCGCTGCGATTGAATCGAAAGGCGGCAAGGCCGTCGCGATGCAGGCCGACATGAGCAAGGTTACGGACGCCCGTCGTCTGGTTCGGGAAACGGTGCTGCGCTTTGGACGACTCGACATCCTGGTGAATAACGCCGGGGTCTCCCTCGCTAAGTCGTTAGGCGAGACGACGGAGCAGGAATTCGACCAAATCTTTGCCTTGAACGCCAAGGGCCCATATTTCGCCATGCAGGAAGCTGCGACAGTGATTGCAGATGGGGGCCGGATCGTGAACATATCCACAGACGGCACGCATCTGGGCTTTCCGGGTGCCACCGCCTACCTTGGGAGCAAGGGAGCGCTGGAGCAATTCACCAAAGGACTGGCCCACGAACTGGCATCCAAGGGGGTCACGGTCAACGCCGTCTCGCCGGGATTCACGGACACGGCAATGTTGTGGGATTCATTTCGCGAGACGGGCGCGCAGATGTCCCCGCTCAAGCGATTGGGAACTCCAGTGGACATCGCCGACGTAGTCCTGTTCATCGTGAGCGACCAGGCGCGGTGGCTCACGGGTCAGACTATCCACGCGAGTGGCGGCGTGGTGATGTGATCAAGAAGAAGCCCATGAAAGAGAACCTCGAAAAAGTCAGACTGCTCGCCCGCGATCTGCGGGATGGTAAGGACTTTCCGCGCAGCCCTCGTGAAACGCTGGCAGGGTACGTACTGGCCGCCCGCGCGCTGGACAAATGCCGAGCCGTCCTCGCCGGCTGGCAGGGCGAATTCCATTCCAACTGCCCGCTCGATCAGCGGTGGCTGAAGTTCGCCGAGATTGACTACAATGCGTACAGGTCGTTTGTCGCCACCGGCGCGACCGATGACGAGGTCGCCGTCTGGATTGGCGAGCACGCCAAGAAGCGTTCCCGTGCCGACATCGTCGTCTGGAACAACCGGGAACGTGACCTGCGCTTGAGCGACCTGTCCCCCGAACTGCAAGAATACATGGAGGACTACATCCAGAAGTACGTCCCGCGCAATCGCGTGGTCTACCACTGGTTCGACGTGTACGACTTGGAAGAGGAACGTCTCTAAAGGAGGGGGCCATGAAGTCGTTGCCTCGACAAATCGAAAAGATCATTGAGCCGGAGCCTGTCATTGAAGGTGCGGGAGTAAGGCTCAACCGAAGTATCGGAACAGACAGGCTGGACTATCTGGATCCCTTCCTGTTGCTGGATCACTTTGCATCCAGCGATCCACGTGAGTATCAGGCCGGATTTCCCTTGCATCCCCATCGAGGGATCGAAACGGTGACCTACGTGCTGCGGGGAGAGGTGCATCACAAGGATACCCTCGGCAACTCCGGAAGCATCGGGGCCGGGGACGTGCAGTGGATGACGGCCGGACGGGGCATCATGCACGAGGAGATGCCGCAGGTGCGTCCTGAAGGGATTGCCGGATTCCAACTCTGGGTCAATCTGCCGGCGAAGCTCAAGATGACCAAGCCGCGCTACCAAGAAATCCGGTCAGGCAAGATCCCTGAACTCAAAAATGAAGACGGGACGAAAATCCGTGTGATCACAGGAGCAGTTGATGGATTGAGCGGCCCTGTGACCGGCATTGCCGCCAATCCTACCTACCTGGACGTGTTCGTTCCCGCTCATGCTTCCTTCATCCAGCCGATCGAACGGGGACACACGGCGTTCGCCTATGTGTTCGAGGGCGAGGCGAGATTCGCGGCCGATGAGAAAGGAGACGGAACAAAGATTTCCTCGCCCCGGCTCGTCGTGTTGGGCGACGGCGATCAGGTGAAGGTGATCACGGGTAAGACACCGGTTCGCTTCTTGCTGGTGTCCGGGAAACCGTTGCACGAACCAATAGCCCGGTATGGTCCCTTCGTGATGAACACGGAAGAGGAAATCAGGCAAACGCTGATAGAACTCCGCCAGGGAACCTTCGCCACAGCGTGAGCGTGGTGGCGGACTAGAAGGAGGTCAAGACATGTTACCGATACGTGGCTACGCAACCAAAGGTCCTACCTCTATTCTCGAACCGTTCAAATTTGAGCGGCGCGAACCAGGCCCCCACGATGTGCTCATCGAGATCCTCTACTGCGGGATCTGTCACTCTGACATTCATCAGGCACTGGACGAGTGGGGTGGCGCGATTTTTCCCATGGTCCCCGGGCACGAAATTGTCGGACGCGTGATGCGCGTCGGAGCACAGGTGAAACGATTCAAAGTCGGTGATCTTGCTGGAGTCGGCTGCTTCGTGGACTCCTGCCGAGTTTGCGCGAGCTGCAAAGCAGGCCTGGAGCAGTACTGTGAAGGTCATATCGCCTGGACATACAATGGAACCGAGAAAGACGAGAAGACTCCAACGTACGGGGGCTACTCCTCTCAAATCGTCGTGGACGAGCATTACACGCTCAAGATTTCTCCGAATCTTCCGCTGGCGAATGTCGCCCCCTTGCTCTGTGCCGGGATCACCACCTACTCTCCTCTTAGGCATTTCAAAGTTGGCCCAGGACAGCGAGTCGGGGTCGTCGGGTTGGGCGGGTTGGGCCACATGGCAGTCAAGCTGGCTTCCTCAATGGGCGCTCAGGTTACAGTCCTCAGCACATCTAAAACGAAGGAACAGGATGCGCGCCGCCTGGGAGCGCACGACTTTGTCCTATCCAAGGACTCTACGAGCCTCGAGGCTCACGCCAATCGATTTGATTTTATCCTCGATGCGGTCTCCGCCCCCCATGACATCAATGCGTATCTAAGGCTGCTGCGCAGGGATGGGGTGCTGGCGCTGGTGGGCGCACCGCCCAAGCCGTTAGAGGTCCACGCCTTCTCGCTAGTCCCAAAGCGAAGAACCCTTGCAGGCTCGAACATCGGCGGCATTCGCGAGACTCAGGAGATGCTCGATTACTGCGCGGCGAAGAACATCACGTCAGATGTCGAGGTGATCCCCATTCAACAGGTCGAAGCGGCTTACGACCGGACACTCAAAGGGGATGTGCGCTACCGCTTTGTCATCGACATGAAAACCCTGTGACACGACAAGCGCTGTGTAGCGCCGCGGATGGCAATGGGGACAGGGTGCATTTCATCACGCGAGGACGCTCTATGGAACAGGCAAGAAACAGGAAAAGTAGCTTGTCCCCATTTTCTGTCCGCAGGACGCTTACCGAGCGTTTTCATTTCTGGGAGGTGGAATAAATAGCTATGGCCGAACACAACCTTCAATCCATCGCTTTTCCGACGCTTGACGAAGCCCAAATCAGCGAGCTCGCCCGTTGCACCACCGCCACGCCTAAGTTGTATCGGGACGGGCAGACGCTCTTTGCGGTCGGCGACCGCGACTTCAACTTCTTCATCGTCGAGTCGGGCGAGATCGAGATCGTCGATCACTCCGGCGAAGAACCGAAGACACTCACGGTCCATCGCAAAGGCCAGTTCACCGGCGACGTCACGCACTTGACCGGCAATCCAAGGGTGGTTAGCGCCATCGCCCGTGGCGATTGCAAAGTGTACGAGGTTTCGGGGGAGGCTCTGCGACAGGTCCTGAACCAGTGCCCGGCCGTAAGCGACATCATCCTCCAGGCGTTCATCGCCCGGAGGCAGCTTCTGCACGAGTCGCCAACCTTCATCGGTCTGCGGGTGATTGGGTCCCGCTACTCCACCGATACCTTCCGAGTCCGCGACTTCCTGGCCAAGAACCGCGTGCTGTTCACCTGGGTGGACCTGGAAACCGATCCGGAAGTGGACAAGGTGCTCAAGCAGTTCAACGTGACCGAGGCT
>JAHRHE010000148.1 GCA_020027965.1 Nitrospirota bacterium
TCCAGCGTGGTGAGATAGAGAGCCCGCAACCGCTCGCGCTCCAGCATCGTCCACGGCTCATTCACCTCATCCGGCAGGAGATCCCCGCGGTAGTACGTCGTTGCCGCTTCGAGCTGAGCCAATTCCCTCGTGGGATCGGTGAGTTGCTGGGAACGGACCACTGCTTCCTCAAACTCCTGCACGTCGGTCCGGAGGCGTTCCCAGCGCAGGCCGTACCGACCGTCCTGCAGCACGAGGTAGGAGGACGCTGTTCCCTCTGGCAATCCCGGCTCCAGGGCCCGCTTCAGGTTCGCCCAGGCTACATTGAGACTCGCGCCAGCCGAACTGGGCGGGAGATCGGGCCAGAGTGTTTCGAGCAGTACCTCTCGCTCCACCGCCTTACGCCCAATGACCAGATAGATGAATAGCAATCGGTCGCGACGCCGTCGCCAGGCTCGCGGCGAAATGGCCGCTTCTGGCATGCGAACAGCAAATCCGTCGAGGAGCTGCACTGTTAAGACAACAGGCTCCGTGAGAGGTTTCAGAGAGAGGGCATCCGCGATCGCCTGCTCCAGGGCCATCGTCTGTCCGGTCTCCCACGCCCGAGTAAACGCCTGCTCGCCAAGACGACGACGTGTCGTTGCGATGACGGCATCGTATCTGGCCCACAGTGTGCGCCAGTACCAGCCTGGCGCCTCCCGGCGCTGCCTGTCTGTCCCTCCGAAGAGCCTGGCGGCTCTTTCCCATTCCCCTGCTGCCGAGGCCATCTGGGCCAGTCCGCACAGCGTGAGCGCCACTGCGCGAGGATGGCCTGCCTCACGGAAGAGTTCAACGCTCTCGAGAAACAACCGGCGGGCGCGGGGCAAGTCTCCCTGATCGAACGCGATCTCGGCCAGACGACGAACCACTCCGCCACCGACGAACCTGTCCCCGAGCGCAAGGAGTTCGCGTGAAGCCTCCTCGCACAGGGAAGCCGCCCTCTTCGTGTCTCCCAGGTCGTGCAGGATTCCCCCCAGATGCCCCCGTTCGTACGCGATTCGCCAGCGATCGTGGGTTGACTGCTGCAACCCGACCGCCTTCTCCAGCAAGTCTCGGGTGTGCCCGAGATTCCCTTGCGCGCGAGCAATCAGTGCCCGGTAGAAGACCCCTTCTGCAAGCCCCCAGTCATCGCCAAGCTCTTTGAAGATTGCCTCGCTCTCCAATATAAGAGGAAGAGCGTGAGCGGGATCGTCACTCGTCCAGACGATCGCTGAAGCCCCGGAGAACAGGGCCAATGCCAAGCCCCACCGATCACCAACCTGGCGAAAGAGGGCCACGGCTTCCTCTGAGAGGCTGACCTCATCTAGAACATCACCCAGGAACATCAACGCATACGCCGTCGCTCGCGTGTCCGCGAGGCCGCGGGAAGTTGAAGCGGCCTCTCGGAGGTAGGCAGTCGCCTCCTTGATGTCTCCCTGATAGGACGCAAGGCGAGCGGCCTCAATCAGTGCTTCAGCCCCCGAAAGTACCAGAACCACCCGAGTGCAGAGGCCAGACGCAAGGCGGCTTCGCCGAGATCGTCTTGCTGGAGGCTCCATTCCAGCGCAGCCCGGAGGTTAGGATACACCGCGGTCAACTGATCGAGCCAGCGATAGCGGGCGTTGCTGGCGAAATGAGGCGTCCCGGTCTCCGCGAACTCAAGGAAATGTGCCAGGTGCGAGCGCAACGTCGGATCGGCCTCATGCGCGACCCTCAGTCGCTCGAGAGCGTACTCTCGGACCGTTTCGAGCATCCGGAATCGGTCATCTGCGCCACCGGTCACCAGGTTCTTCGCCAGGAGCGAGGCCAGAGTTGAGTCGACATCGGGAGAGCCCGCTATCCCACGCAGGACGCCCCGCGCCGCCTCGATCGTCCAGCCACCCACGAACACGGACAGCCGGCGAAAGAGGACTTGCTCTTCTGACGTCAACAGTTCGTGACTCCAGGCGATCGAGTCGCGAAGCGTCCGATGGCGGTCCGGCAGGTCACGATGACCAAAAGGAAGGAAGTCCAGCCGGCTCTTCAGCCGTCGCAGAATCGCCGCGGGAGAGAGCACCTTGATCTGTGACGCTGCAAGTTCGATGGCGAGGGGCAATCCGTCAAGCGCTGTACAGATCTCCGTGATCTCCATCAGACTTTCCGCGGTGAAGTCGAAGTCGGATCGCGCCGCCCGCGCGCGTTCAAGAAAGAGCGCTATCGCCGGAAACGCCTGCGAATCCGAAGGAGAAAGCTGCTTGGCGTCGGGGACAGCGAGGGGTCTCACCAGAAACTCATGTTCCCAGGTCAGGTGAAGCGATTCCCTGCTGGTCGCCAACACCTTCACGCGATACGTGTCACCCAGGAGCTCTGCGATCTCCAGTCCCGCCGCCAGCACGTGCTCAAAGTTGTCCAGCACGAGCAGGACCCGCTTTTCCGAGAGGTGCTGAGGCAACAGTTCTCTCAGCGAGACGTCAGACGACTCCCGGACGCCGAGCACTCCGGCAATCGCAGGTATGACCTGAGCAGGTTCCGTCAGCGAGGTCAGGTCAACGAAAAATACGCCGTCATCGAAGGCCAGGGAGACTTCAGCGGCGAGGGCAATGGCCAGCCGTGTCTTTCCTACCCCCGGGGGACCAGTGAGCGTCAGCAGGCGAACATCCGGCCGCAACAGGCGGGTCCTGGCCGCCTGCAGATCCCGCTCGCGCCCGATTAGCCGGGTCGGCTGGGCGGGGAGGTGGGGCTGAAGGGCGGGCGCAACGCCTTCGTCTCGGGCACGACTCCCCGAGCGCGAACGTGAACGGTTCGCACGCTGTGTCATTGGGTTCCCGTGACGGGCCTGTTTGTGTGTGGAGTAGTACGACGCGACAGGACGCGGTCCTGGGAGTCCGGCGCAAGTGTCAGCCCGACGGCCTCCGACAATCGCCTGGAACAGCACGGTGGGTTCCGGGCTCGGCGGGACGTTCAAACTCGTGGCGCAACAATTCCTCGCACCGGCGGTGGCAACCGATGAGGAAAGGGAATGCTGCGCCTGCCGGTCTTCGCTGCGGGCCATGATCGTCGTTTTATTAGTTGATGGGTCTACCGGCCGCGATAGCTTCGAACACGGCCGCGGTTTCTGGCCCGGGGGACACGCTCAGTTCGCGGCGCAGCAACTCCTCACACTGCCGATAGAGCCGCAGCGCTTCACTGCGGCGGCCCATGCCGGCCAGCAGACGCATCATCGAGCGGTAGGCCTCTTCGCGCCAGGGTTCCAGGTGCAGCACGAGCCGCAGCGCGTCCACGGCCTCCCGCGGACGGCCCTGTTGCGCCCGCCCTTCGGCGACCTGCTCGAGGGCGTTCAGGTGCGCCGACCGCAGCCGCTCACGCTCGACGACCGTCCAGGGTTCGTTCGCGTCGTCCGGCAGGAGATCGCCTCGGTACAGTTGGACCACCGCTTCGAGATGTGCAAGGCGCTCGTCAGAGGTCGATGCTTTCTCGGCCGCCGCAACCCGCCCGTCAAACTCGCGAACGTCCGTGGCGATCAGGGCGCGACGGATAGCGTAGCGTGTCCCCTCGATGAACAGATAGCGCGAATTTTGTCCTTCCTGTAGATTCGGCTCAATCGCCTTTTTCAAATTGGACCAGGAGACGTTCAGGCTCGCTCCCGCGGACGCAGGCGTGAGGTCGGGCCAAAGTGCGTCGAGCAGCGATTCCCGCGGGACGGGTGCCCCGGCAATCACGAGGTAGGCCAGCAGGAGTCTGTCCCTCTTCCGCCGCCAGGCGGTCGGCGGGATGGCCACCGGTCCTCTCAGGACTTCAAAGCCTCCCAGCATCTTGACGATAAGGGTCGGCGCGCGTCCGGGGTCGAGCGCCAGCGCGTCCTCGATGACCAATTCGATCGGCCCCGCTCTTCCGGCCAACCACGCTGTCTGGAATGCCGCATCGCCAAGTTCGGCCCGAGCGCGTGTGACAATGCTCTCAATCATGGCGCGCTCACGCACCAGCGGCTGAGCTCCGAAAGTTTCGTGCACGCCCTCAGCAGCTCCCGCGATCTTCGCTGCCCGGTCCGGTTGACCCACCGCCAGAGCGATCAATGCCAGGCCGGCCAGTTGCTCCACAAGCAGCCAGAAGCGCAGCTCGCGCAGCATGGTCAGAGACTTCTCGTAGTACGAGATCGCGCGGGCGTAGTCCCCGCGTTCACGGGCAATGTGTCCCAGGTTATTTAGGGCGACAGCAACCCCATGCTTGTATCCGCACTCTAAAAAGAGCGCCAGACTTTCCTCGTAGAAGACGGAAGCGCGGTCAAGGTGTGGATCCCCCCGGAGGCGCATGACCTCCCCTAGGTTGTTCAGTGTGGCTGCAAGACTGCGTCTGTCACCGATCTCCCGCCTGTACCCGATGGCCTCCTCGCAACATGCGGCTGCCAGATCAAAATCACCCTTCTCGGTCGCCAGCATGCCCATGGAATGGAGCGCTTGAGCCATCACGCTTTTGTCGCCAATATCCCGCGCGATCGCGAGGCCCTCTTGGCATCGCTCCATCGCGCGATTCCAGTCGCCCTGGCGTACTTCCAGGTACACCGGTGCGACCAGGGCTCTGGCGCGCGCACGGGCGATCGTCCAGCCGCCCCGAGCGAGCGCCTCGTTCGTCCACTGCAGGCCTTCCGCGAACCGCCCACGGTGGTCCCAGAACGGGCTGAGGGCCACCGCGAGGCGCAGCAGCGCGTCGGTGCTGCCGTCCTCCTCATTGGTCCACTCGAAGGCGGCCCGGAGGTTATCGTATTCCGGCTCCATTCGATCAATCCACGCCTGCTGACTTGAACTCCAGAAACCGCGCTCAGCTTCTTCCGCCAGGTTCAGGTAGAAGTCTCGATGCCTCCGGTGGACCTCCTCGTGTTCCGGGGATTCTTTCAACAGATCCCGGCCGTAGTCACGGATCGTGTCCAGGAGCCTGTATCGGGCGTCTCCGGCCTGCTCCTGTGGAACAACGAGAGACTTGTCTACCAGGTGCGTGAGAACATCCAAAAGCTGGTCACTGACCTCGCTAAACCCACAAACCCGCTCGGTGGCTTCAAGCGTGAAGCCGCCGGCAAATACTGAAATCCGTCGAAAGAAGATCCGCTCCGGGTCCGTGAGCAACCCATAACTCCAATCAATGGCGGCCAGAAGCGTTTGGTGCCGGGGAAGGGTGACTGCGCTGTTTGCCTTCAGGAGGTTGAAGCGCTCGCTGAGCCGCGCGGCGATCTGATCTACCGACAGCGCGGGATATCGTGTCGCTGCCAACTCGATCGCCAGAGGCATCCCGTCCAGGCGCCGGCACACCTCCGCAATAGCCTTTGCGTTGCTGGGAGTAACCTGAAAGCCCGGCTGACGGGCAGCGGCCCGCTCCACGAACAGCTGAACCGACTCGTACTCCGCCAGGTGGTCAGGAGGCGGCAGGCGATCCGGGTCGGGGGTCGACAGGACAGGGACCTCAAAGGTCACTTCCCCAGGAACGGCGAGCCGCTCCCTCGACGTCGCCAGGATTGTGAGATGCCGGCAATTGCGGAGGAGGTCGTGTGCCAGGCGCGCGCAGGCAGCGAGCAGGTGCTCGCAGGTATCCAGGACCAGGAGCAATGACTTGGGACTCAGGAACGAAATAAGCGTTTCGGTCAGGGACCGATCCCGCGAATCCGGGAGGGCGAACAGGGAGGCCACGGCCTGAGGTACGAGTCCCGGATCGGAAAGTCCCGCAAGGTCCACCCACCAGACTCCGTCGGGATACTGCGATACCAGGTCTTCCGCCACTCGAAGAGCCAGACGCGTCTTGCCGCTGCCGCCGGAGCCGGTCAGCGTCACCAGCGGGACAGAGGCCAGCAACCGCGAGACTTCGGCGACTTCGCGCTCGCGGCCGACGAACGACGTCAGCTGACGCGGCAGATTGTGGGTCATGGAAAGCCCCGCCGGGTTTGTTGCTAGGGATATACGACCTTGACCAGAAACAATCCCTGCGCCGGGACGCGCGGACCGGCACGCTGATTGTCCTCTGAGGCCAGGATCTCCCCAACGTCTTCAGGAGCGAGCTTCCCGTGCCCCACCTTCAACAACGTCCCCACGATCAGGCGGACCATGTGGCGAAGAAAGCGGTCGGCTTCGAAGGTGAAGATGACCATGTCGGCGCTGCCGCGAAACGCGGTGAATGAGTGCGTTCCACGCAGGGCGGGCAGCGCCCCCGAGATCGCGTCGAGGTCGAGGGGTTCTGGGACGTGATACGCATGGAAACGGAGAATGGCCGAGGGCGCGGCCCGGTTGAGAAGCGCGTAACGGTAGGTTCGTCCCGTGGCCGAGTAGCGGGCGTGGAACGCGTCGTCCACGTCTTCCGCCTCCTGGATTCGAATGGCCTCCGGCAGGTGGGCGTTGAGCGCGCGCGGGATGCCCGGTGTGGCGATGCGACCGTCTGTTTTGAAGTTCGCCACCTGGCCGAGGGCGTGGACGCCGGCGTCGGTGCGGCCGGCGCCGATCAGATCGACTTTTTCTTTCGTCACAGCCCGAATGGCGCGCTCGATTTCGCCCTGGACTGAGGGACGGCGGCTCTGCCGCTGCCAGCCGGAGTAACCTGTGCCGTCATACTCGATCGTGAGCTTGATATTGCGGCTCACGGGCTCATGGGAGCAGGCGCTGCCAGAGACTGTACGGGACCGCGAAGACCACCGAGACCGCAACGGAGATTGCCAGCGCGACCCCGTCTCGCGGCGAAAAACGCAGCTCCTTCATCCGCGTGCGCTGCTCCCCACCCCGGTAGCAGCGCGCCTCCATCGCCAGCGCGAGCTCATCGGCCCGGCGGAACGCGCTGACAAAGAGCGGCACCAGCACCGGCACCAGCGCCCGGGCGCGGCGCAGCACCCCGCCCCGGTCGAACTCCGCCCCCCGCGCCATCTGCGCCTTCATGATCTTCTCGGTCTCCTCGAGGAGCGTGGGAATGAACCGGAGCGCAATCGTCATCATCATCGCCAG
>JAHRHE010000258.1 GCA_020027965.1 Nitrospirota bacterium
GATGCGGCGGCGGTTGCGCGGATCGTCCAGCAACCCCTTCAGCACCTGCTCGCGGGCCAAGGCTTCAAAGAGCCGTTGGTCGTATAAGGCTGCCTCGAAGAGGGCGCGACGTTCTTCTTCTGTTAACGTACCTGTCGCGTAGCCGCCGAGGAGTCTTTCGAGATCACTTTCAGGCATCAACGGTTTTCCCAGGTTCCACCTAACAAGTCCAGGAGCTGCTTACGGCAGCGAAAGTCCCAGGTGTAAATCGTGTTGATTGAACTTTGCCCCATCAGGGATTGGATTTCCACAAAGGTTTTCCCCTGCAACTTCCAGCGAAAGAGGTCACGGCAGCGCGGGGTGAGCTTGTTCATGGCCTCGATCAACCGTTCGACCATTTGTTTGCGCGCGATGTCGGTTTCCGGATCGTCCCCCCGGTCCTGCAGGGGCAGGTCCTCGATCGGTACTTGATTATACTCTCCGCGACGCAACGATTTGCGATGGAAGTCCAGCATCTTGAACCGGAGCACCTGAAACGAGAGGGGGAGAAGCTCGGTCAGGTCCGTGACGTCGCTGTACTTTTCGTGGAGGATGAGGAGTACCTCCTGCGCGAGGTCCTCCGCCACCTCTCTCGATAATCGAGATGCGGCGAAGGCCACGATCCTTTCACGGATCTTTGAAAGAATTTCGTCTCGCTCCATGATAGCCTATTGCCGGTCTGTTCAATCCTTCCCTTCAGGTACCGGCAGCCCTTCCAGCGCCATGATGCGAAGCGCGTTGGTGGTCGGGCAGGGGCCGGAGCGAAGCCGGTAATCGAACTGGAGCTCGTTGGCCTCGACCGTCTCCCTGAAGTGAGCGTTGGCGGCGTTGGGAATTTCCTTCTCCAGCTCAGCCAGCTCCAGATCGTGCGTGGTGATGAGGCCGAAGCCGTTGCTCCCGGCCAGGGCCTTGACGAACGACCTGCTTCCGATGAGCCGCTCGCGGTTGTTGGTCCCCTTGAAAATCTCATCAATCAGAAACAGCACCGGCGGCGCGGAGCGGTCGTGTGCTTCATCCAGGAGCCGCTTCAACCGTTTCACTTCTGCGTAGAAGAACGAGAGCCCCGCTTCCAGCGAATCATCCACGCGGATGCAGCAGGAGATCCTGACCCAGGTCCATTCGAACGAGGCAGCGCAGACCGGGGCGCCGGCCTGCGCCAGACATGTGTTGATGCCGAGTGTACGCAGGAAGGTGCTCTTCCCCGACATGTTGGAGCCGGTGATGATCAGGATGCGGCCGACCCTCCAGAGGTTCAGGTCGTTGGTGACCCGATGGGCGGCTGGAATCAGCGGATGGCCCAGCGATTGCGCGACAATGCTCGCGGGCCGGCCGTTTCCAGCGGGACTGAGCAGGGAGGGCCAGCGGTAGGCCGGATTGAGATAGGCAAAGTTGCCCAAGGCGGAAGCCGCTTCCAATTCTGCCAGCTTGTCCAGCCAAGTTGGAATTTCCAGCTGCACCTGCCTGTGCAGTCTCTGGAGGCGATTGATCCACCAGAGATCCCACGGTCCGACCGCGTTGACGGCTAAATGGACGAGTGGATGCGCGCGCACACTCAGGGCTTGGCAGACTCGTGCGAATCGTTGAACGTATTCCGATGGCCGTCTGGCACCGCTGGTCAGCGGGGTGCAGAGGCGTCCGAGTTGTGGCGTCGCGGCGTAGGACCGGCGCTCAAGATATCGGAACACGGCGCCCAGTTTCTCCAACTCATGATGCAGCAACAGCGCCCGGCCAAAGATCGGGGCGGTCTGGCCGGAGATGAGCATGTAGATGATGGCATAGGCGCCAAAGGAGAGGGGCCAGTAGATGGGCATTCCGCCCAATACTGAGGCGAGGGCCAGCACCAAGGTGGCTGCGGCCAGGGCCGTTTCAGTCACCAGGGCCGGTAGAAGGCCAGAAAACCCGGCAGGCGCCTGAAGCGCAGCGTGAATCCGGTGCCCGTCAATTTCAGCCTCGCCGATCAAGGACGCTTCCAGCACAAGGCGATCGCGAAAGAGAGGGAGTGAGGTCAGCTCTTTCACCAGATCCTGTCGGGCCAGCCACTGTGCCGGCCAGTCCGTCTGGGTGTATCGTTGATTCAGCAACCAGGCAGCCAGTCGGTCTCGTCCGTTCGAGGACATCCGGTCCTCCAGCCTGTTATGATACCGAGCCACCACGAGAAAGATGACCAGGAACGAGCCCATTGCCGCGTTGCCAAGGTGGTACCACTGGAGTTTGTACGGGATGACCGAGCAGAGCACTCCGGCTACGAAGATCGCGAGCCGCCAGCGCGTGAAGCGCGCGCTCATTCGTTCTGCTCGTTTGAGCAGCCGATCAACTCGGGCGATCAGCCGCTGCAAGGTCCGTTCTCGTGTCCACTGGTGTGCGGGCCGGTCAGTGGTGGGCATGGATGAGTTGACCATACCCGTACCTCTGCGGTGGCGTCAACAACAGAGGACGCCATTGTGCAGCAGGTTCGAGAGCGCTATGGCTGGCTGGTGATGGAGATCATCGTTCCTGTATCTTGCGAGGGGCCGTCCTAAGATGGATCGCGTGACCCTCCGTACGGCTCCCCACCTACATCAGATCAACGTGTCCAACGGCGGGGTACCGAAACTGCCGGTGCCCGAGGCCCGCATTACAGTGGAAGGGGTGAGTGGGGATCGCCACAACAGTCCCAAGATCCACGGCGGACCGGACCGAGCGGTTTGCCTCTTTTCGCTCGAGGTGATTGAAAAACTGCAAGCTGAGGGACATCCGATCAAGCCTGGCTCCAGTGGAGAGAATCTGACGCTGGCGGGAGCGGACTGGGCTGGGCTCAAGCCGGGTGATCGCTTGCGCATCGGGGAGACGGTGCGATTGGAGATCGTGAGCTATACCTCGCCCTGCGAACACAATGCCCGGTGGTTTCTCGACGGAGACTACAAGCGGATTTCCCAGAAGCGACACCCGGGGTGGAGTCGGCTCTACGCACGGGTGCTGAGCGAAGGGATGGTGCAGCAAGGGGACGCAGTGACCGTTGAACGAGCGAGGAGCTAATGGCTGATAGCATATGGCGGAGATCAAGAGCTGATGGCCAGAGTATCCTGCCATTAGCT
>JAHRHE010000149.1 GCA_020027965.1 Nitrospirota bacterium
ACCGAGCTGCACATCACGGTGCCGGCCACCGCGGAGACCGGGCCGATCAGCGTGCGGACCGCGCAGGGCACGGTGCAGACGCCGGTCTTTACGGTGGTACGCGAGCAGGACTTCGGTGTCACAGTGGCGCCCGGCGCGCTCGTGCTCCTGCAGGGCAGCACGACCATTGCTCAGATACAGCTCGCGAGCACCGGCACCCAGGCGTTCACCGGGCTGGCTGCGCTTACGGTCGAGGGGCTGCCGGGCGGGGTCACGGCCAGCTTTGAGCCTGTCACGGTCTCGGCGTTCCAGCCCGGTATTCTCCGGCTCACCGCGTCCGGCATGGCTACTCCCGGTCCTCTGACGCTCACGCTGCGGGCGCAGCAGGGGTCGCTCGTACGGACCGGGCCGCTTGCACTCACCGTGCAGGCGAACACGGGCACCACGGGGGTCAAGGGCCGGTGCGTCACACCGGAGGGCAAGGGCATCGCCGGCGTCGTTGTGCGCGCGGATATCCCCGTCCAGCCGCAGCCCCAAGTCTCCACCGATGCGGCGGGCAACTTCCTGCTCACGGGACTCCCGGCGGGGCCGGTGACCTTACGGATGGACGCCACCCCGGCCAATCCCCTCTATCCCATGTGGCCCTACATGGCCACGTTGACGGCGAACACGATCAACCTCCTTCCCGACTGGACGATCAACCCCCCGCCCACGGCGGACAAGTTCACCCAGATCAACAACGCCACGCAGACGCAAGTGATCATCGATCCACGGTTCCCGGGCCTTGAGATCAAACTGCCGGCGGGGGTGCAGATCATTGGCTGGGAGGGGGTACCTAAGACGCAGATCGCCGTCGAGAAGTTCATGCCGGACAAGCTGCCGGTCTCAGCCCCGCCGTTCCCGATGCGGGAGGCCTATCAGATTTCCTTTGGGAGCCCAATGGGCGGCATGCCCACCGCTCCGATTCCGGTCACCTTGCCCAACGTCGCGGACTTGGAGCCTGGGGAGGAGACGGACATTTGGTACTACGATGGCTCGCCTTTGGGCACCGTCGGGGAATGGAAGATCGCCGGACGCGGGACCGTGTCGCCGGACGGCAAGAGCGTCGTCTCCAACCCCGGCGTGGGCATCCCGCGCTTCTGCGGCGTGTGCGGCCTCCTGTCCTTGAGCTGCCCGCCGCCGAACAAGCCGAAACAGCCGCCCCCGGGCGACTGTCCGGTTTGCCGGAAACCGATTGATCTGTTCACCGGGCAGGAATTGATGTCCATGCATCTCCTGAACCTGAGTGGGCTCACGCCGATCGATCTGGCTATGAAGTACAACCCGGTGGACGCCTTCAACAACCGGGCGGGGACGGTGGGCAGCATTGGGTTCGGCTGGGTACTAATTTACGACGTGGCGTTTCTGCCCTTCCAGGGGCCGCAGAAGCGGCTGGTGCTGCCGGGGTCCAAGTTCGTCAACTTCACCGACGACGGCACGGGCGCCTACAAGAATACCGACGACCCGCGCTTCGGCGGCGCGGTGATCCGCGCGACCAACCTGAGCGCGAACGAATGGGAGCTCAAGTTTAAAGACGGTCGAGTCTGGCGCTTCCGGCCCTTTCCCGGCATCTCGGGCGTCATCCGCGGCGGGCCACCCACTTTTGTCACCGAGATGATGGACCCAGCGGGGAACGTCCTGTCCATTACCCGGCAATCCAACGGCCGCATCACCGCAATCGGCGGACCCGAGCGGCACGTTACGCTGACCTATGGGGGCAACGGCTTCGCCACTGAGCTGCGTGATACGGCGGACCGCACGGTGCGCGTCACCTACACGGCCACGAATCGGATCGAGACCGTCACGGATCCGGACGGCAAGGTCACGCGCTTCACGTATGTCAATGACACCGAGGTCCCAGCCGCGCCGGTCTGCGCCGCCTCGCTCGATACCGACGGCGAGCGCCTCAAAACGATCCTGTATCCGGGCAAAGTGACTCCGACCGAGAACTTCCACGGACCATCGCGTCGCATCCTGCGGCAGGTCGCGCCCGACGGCCTCGAGTCCCGAGTGGCCTACAAAGTCACCGGCGCCTGCGTGACGCACATCTCCAACCCTGACGTGAAGTGCACGGGGAACTGCCCAGACGTGGATTCCTGGGAGAACTTCCAGGCCGGCTGGCGGATCCACGGCGGTCAGGTGATCGGGGTCACGGTCACGGAGCCGAGCGCGAGTACCTACAGCTACAACTTCACTGCCAAGGGTCTGGCTCCGGGCTACACCAACGCCGAAGGTCAGGCCACGCGCAACAAGTACGACACGGCAAACCGCCTCATTGAGCGCACTGACGCGATCGGACGGACCTGGAAATACCAGTACGACGAGAAGGGGAACCAGACGCAAGAGGCTGACCCGCTCGGCCGGATCGTGAACTACACCTACGACGGCAAGTGGAACAAGGTCACTTCGATCACTCGCTTTCTGCCAGATGGCACCCCGGTGGTGACGCAGCTTCAGTACGACCAGGCGACGGGAAACCTGATCCGCACAATGGATCCTTTGGGCAACTCCATGGGTCTGAGCTACACCCCGCGAGGCCAGCTCGCGATCGTTACTGTGCCTGGCGATCGGGTCACAACCTTCGCCTACAACACCGCCGGCGATGTGGGCAGGATTACCGACCCGTTGGGAAACAGTGTTCGGCTTGCGACCGATGGCGCTGGCCGTGCAACCCGATTAACCGATGCCCGAGGTTCCGATACACAGACCGAGTACAACGGAGTCTCCAAGGCAATACAAATGACCGACGCCCTCAACCAGGTGACGCGCTTAGGCTACGACGCAGCGGGCCGACTCGCGACAGTCACCAACCCATTGAATAATGTGGTCGAGAGTCGCGAATACGACGATGCGGACCGACTCACGCGCCTTACCGATGGGCTGTCGAGGTTTACAACCTTTGTGTATGACCCTGCCGGCCGCCGCTCGCGGATGACCGACCGGAAGGGACAAGTCACCACGTATGGTTACGATGTGCAGGACCGTCTGGTCCGCATTGACCACCCGAACAGCGGCGAGACACGCGTCTACGATGCGGTAGGACGGCTCGTCGAGGTGCGGGATACTGCGGGCGCGATCAGCTACACGTATGACGCAGCAGACCGAGTGACAAAGGTGTTTACTGAGACCAGCATGGGACGCCACGAAGTTGGGTACGTGCACGACACCTTGGATCGAGTCGTGCGGCGAACCGTGAACGGGGCCGATCCCACCGACTACAGCTATGACAAGGCAAGCCGCCTCACGAGCGTGACCTACCGTGGCCAGACCACGATCTATCTCTGGGACAACGCCTCGCGACTCGTGGGCAAGATGCTGCCAAACGGAATCGTTCAAACGTTCACATACGACGACGCCGACCGTCTGACGCAGATCCAATACAGGAAGGCGGACAACACCCCGATCGAAACAGTCAACTACACCTATGACGCCAACGGCAATCGCCTGTCCAAATCAAGCGGCGTGGGTAGCTTGCAAGAAACCGCCTTCTCATCGACGTATGACGCCGCAAATCGCCTGTCGAGCCTGACGCTCTTCCCAGGCACGGCCCAGGCGAAGAGCTTCACCCTGAGTTATGACGAGAACGGGAATCTCATCAAGAAGGAAGAACAAGGCACGGGTGCGGTCACGACCTACAGTTGGGATTCCCGGAATCGCCTTGTCGGCATCACAGCGCTCGGCCTCACGGGAAGCTTTAGCTACGACGTCCTCGGCCGGCGCGCCTCAAGGACCGTCAGTGGCGACACCGTCCAGTACGTCTATGACGGATTGCAAGCGATCGGGGAGGTTCGAAACGGAGCGATTGACACCACGCTCCTTGCCGGGCTTGCGCTTGACGAAGTGATCGCGCGCTACGCACAGACTGGCGACCGTGTGTATCTCACCGATGCGCTGGGTAGCGTGATCGCGCAAACAGGAGAAGACCAGGAGACCAAGAATTCATACCTTTATAGCCCGTACGGTGAAACATTGGCAGTGGGCGCCGACGAGGGGAACCCAAATCAGTTCACGGCCCGAGAGAACGATGGCACAGGCCTGTACTTCTATCGAGTCCGCTACTACGACCCGCTGTTAAAGCGGTTTATCTCCGAAGATCCTACAGGACTGGCGAGTGGCAACAACGCCTACCTCTACGTTGAAGCAAACCCGTTGCTATTCGTTGACCCAATGGGCCTGTCGACGAAATCCCCCCGACGCGGTGGCAAATACCTCCCTTATCCGCAGCCGCCCAAACCCTATCCGTGGAATAAGCCAAAGGAACCCGAGGAGGACATTGAGGGAGTTCCTGGATCGCGGGACCGTCCGACCGATAGACCTGAACGGCCGCAGAGGGATCCGCGCAAAGAGCAATGCTATAAGGACTGCGAGGATGCCTGGGATCGAGGCCACACGTATTGCAGAATGATGAGTCGGATGTACGCCGATGGATACATGTACAAGGCATGCATTGCTCCGTACAACCAGGAACTAATGGACTGCCTGAAAGAGTGTGATGAAAAATGCCCGTGACTCGGAACAAGTAAGACCTGACAGGCTAGTGTTTCGAGAGGCTTCACCTGACGTCTTTGATAAAACGCCAGAGCCTTCATAGGAAGTCTTGGCAAATGTGGTCAGTAGGCCTCGTGGATAACGGTCCTCTGGTCATTCTCAGCGACCTACGCCGGCAAAGACAAAGTTTTTTTCGACGTTCTGGGCCAGTTAGGAGCCGTCTTCGGTGGATGAAGAACCACCGCTAAGAAGAAGAGCCACTCAGATTGGAGGACCGGACTGAAGGGGAAAACGGGAAGGGGAAAAAGGGGACGGGCTGGTTATTGATTAAGCGGACGGAAACCTCTGAGTGAATGCCAGAGCCGGTATAGGAATTTGTGGTCACGCGGCTGTGTGGGCCCTGACGCTGCTGGTGCTTGCCTGGGCCTTGCCGGCTCACGCGGGGCAGGAGCGCTACGACTACGACGCGCTGGGGCGGCTCATCCGTGTGATCGACGAGCAGGGCCGGGTCACCGAGTACGTCTATGACGCGGCCGGAAACCTGCTCCGGGTCATCACCGGTGGGACGGCCGAGGCGCCCACGGTCGCCTCCATCACGCCGGGGTCGATCCGGGTCGGCGAGACGAAGCAGGTCCAGATCGCTGGCTCGGGTCTCGTGGCCGTTACGGTCGAGACCGGCGACCCGGACCTCGACCTGTCCGGCGTCACGGTGACGGCGACGCAGGTGTCGTTCTCGCTCGCCGCAGGCTCCGGCGCGACGCTCGGCCCGCGCCAGCTCACACTGAGGAACGCCGCCGGGAGCACCACGGCGACGATCACCGTGAATCCGGCGCTACCTCAAGTCTTCGTCGATCCCGCCCCGCTGGCGGTGGCGCCCGACAACGTCCAGCGCCAGTTCACGATCCGGCTGTCTGGCGCCGATAACATTGATCATACAATTGCGCTGTCGGCGTCGAACGACAGGATCATCGTCTCGCCACCCAGCGTCACGATTCCCGCTGGCGAGATCCAGGTTCTGGCGAACATCACCGGCGTTAGCGGGGGCCAGTCAACACTGACGCTCACCTCTACCACGCTCGGCACCACGCTCGTACCGGTCTTCGTCACCGGCGAATTCAGCGGTATCAACACGAGCTTCGCGCGCCCGCTGGGTGTCGTGATGCCGGGTGCCGCGCCGCCGCCAACCGCGATCACTCCTGTAGCAAGCCGGCTCCTTGGCATCCTGATCGGGGCCGGCGTCCAGTCGGCGTCGCCGAATGCGTTCACGGTCGGCACCGGCCCGACGACTCTAACAATCTCAGGGGTGGGGCTCGAGACCGCGCAGGCCGTGGCGGTGGTGCCCTCGACGGGCATTACCCTCGCCGCGGTCACCGTTGCACCGGATGGCCGCTCGATCAGCGTCCCGCTGACAATCGCCGCCGACGCGCCGATCTCGCAGCGAAAGGTTGTGGTGACCGGGGCAGGTGGGGCCGGCTTCCCACCGATCGCGCCGGACGCCGATCGCATCAACATCGTGCGCCCGATACCGGAGATCGCCTCAATTGATCCGATCTTCGGCCTGCACGGCAACACCATC
>JAHRHE010000150.1 GCA_020027965.1 Nitrospirota bacterium
TTCGGCCAGGAGATCGAAATTGGTGCCCTGGTCATCACTATTTTTCAACCCCAGCCACACATGCAGGTCGCTGGCCGCGGTGAGGGTCCCCGACGTCAGAGACGGATCCGCTGGCCAGGTGCCGACCTCTTTCCAGGGATTCCCGCCGCTGAAATTGATGCCGACCGAGTCGCGGAATTTCGCGCTCGCGGCGGTGGGCGCCGTGGTGTTCAGCAGCAGCGTGGGCGGGTTATTGTCGGGCCCGGTGCCGTGGAGGAAGAAGTCTTGCGGCGCGGCGCTGGCCACGCCCGTGCCGAGCAGCAGCAGGAGGGCCGTCCAGCTCGCGACGTGTGTCAGGCGGCGGAGAGGCTTAGACAGGTCAGTCGGGCGCGTTCCCGAAACAGGGAACAGGGCCGACAGGCGAAGCGGCCACGTTGCGTGCTGACCAGACACGTCAGGTCCTCACGGACGGAGGCACGGTCGTACCGGGCACTCCTTCCGTCCACGAGGACCGAGGCGCGGGCTGCCGCGTGATAGGCTGGAGCGACCCCTAAGAGAGTCCTGCTTCTACTCGCTTTTGTGGGCGCGCGTCAAGCGAAATCCACCGAAATGGTTGTCATTCTGCTACGAGAGTCGGTTGAGGATCACAGGGAGCAGCCGGGACCCGCGCAGGATCACACCTGGATGCTATCGCGCGGCAACCGAGATACTCAGCGGCTGGCCCCTACCCAGTTTTCACCGGTTAGTGTTGGCGATGGGTAGGCAAGGGAAGGGACTGTGGTGGGGCCTGCGGCGGCGAGGATGGCCTGACTGATCCCTATTGCGCGCGTCGAGCGAACACGGTGGGGCTGGGCAATTCCCTGCGCGAAAGTCTAAAGAGAATCCAAGGTTAATTTAAGAAGTCAGACAACTTTTCTCCCCCTCGGCTCCCAGTATATGCCGTCCTGATTCCCCTGGCTAGGGTGGGTTTCCGAAGGCAGGTTAAAAATGTCGGCGCGGTAGGGGAGCCTGCCGATTCCGTTGGCCGACCGACCTTGCGGACGAGCCACCCTTCGGCGAGAAGGCTATTGGCGCCTTCTCGCCGACACTCTCCCTACCTTTGTCGTGGAGTCCGCGCTGGGATGGACGGGATGAGCAAAGAGCGGGCGGGCTGGGCTGCTGGAGCGTGCATCAGAGCCGTGTTGTGCTCCGGACGTTGCCGAGCCGAAGCGTCCCGCCGAAGCCTTGGCGGAGGCGGGTGGACGAGGGCGCGCGATGCGAGGAATAACGAGCATCACGTTTGCGCGCGCCGCCGAGAAGGTGAGGCGGCCGGGGTCGTTTGAAGTCCCGTTCGAGCCATGCTCTGGACGGGACGAGTTCCGCAGCCAAGCGAAGGGGAGGCTTACGGCGGACCAACACGGATCTGGCCTTGAGCGGAAGCAGCCAGCCCGGCCACCCAGCTTCCTTGCGTCAGTTTCCTTCGTCACCCCAGGCCACCAGCGCCTTTTCAGCGGCCTGCTCGCCTCATTCCTCCACGGACCATCTTAAATTCATACAGCCGGCATTCGAGCGCGCCGTTGAACAGGGGGATGCGGCGGGAAGGTGACAAGCGGATCAACTTGGGCAGCCGGAGGTCGCCTGTGAAGAGGTACACGCGCCAGCCGGCGAATCGCTGCTTGAGCACGTCGCCCAATCGGGGGTAGAACTCGGCCAGGTCGGCCTGCTCGCCGGTTCTCACTCCGTAGGGTGGGTTGGTGATCAGGACTCCTTCCGCGGCCGGAGGCGTGAGATCCAGCACATCGCCTTGTTGAAGAGTCACCGCATCGGTCAGGCCCGCGGCCTCGAGGTTGGCCCGCGCTGCTTGGAGCAATGCCGCCGATCGGTCGCCACCGAAGATCGCGAGCGGCGCGTGTTTCTGCTGTTGGGCCGCGCCTGCTTCGCACAGACGCCGCCATGCCTTCTGGTCGAATTCGTTGAATTTCTCGAACGCGAAGCGCCTCCCCAATCCGGGCGCGATGCGCCGCGCCATCTGGGCCGCCTCGATCAGGAAGGTCCCGCTGCCGCACATCGGATCGAGCAGAGGCTGCGTGCCATCCCAGTCGGACAGCCGCAGAATGCCGGCCGCCAGGTTCTCGCGCAGAGGCGCGTCTCCGCCGGCCCTCCGGTACCCGCGCTTGAACAACGTCTCCCCGGAGGTATCCAAGTACAGCGTCAGGCTGGATTGGTCTAGAAACGCGTCGATCCTGATGTCGGGTTGTCGAGTGTCCACACCGGGGCGCGCGCGGCTCGTCGCGCGAAACGCATCGCACACTGCGTCCTTGATTCTGAGCGTGACGAAATCGAGGCTCTTGAGGGGGCACTCCTGCGCGCTGACCTTCACCTTGATCGTCCGCTGAGGTGAGAACCACTGACTCCATGGCAGCCGAGCGGCCGCCGCATAGACGTCCTGCTCGCTTCGGTAAGGACCGTGAAAGAGGCGCCAGAGCACGCGGCTGGCGATCCGGCTTTCCAGGTTTATCCTATAGCACAGCTCGAACGGCCCGGCGAAGGAGGCCCCGCCGGGCGTGGAGGTCACCGCCTGCGCACCAAGGCTTCTCAACTCCTCGCCGAGCACCGCCTCGAGGCCGCGTGGGCACGGCGCGAAAAACATCTGTGACGCGGAGCTGTCTGTCCGACCGCTCCTGTTCTCCCGGTTGCTTATCTTCATCCTGTATCCGAAGAGATTACCATCAGTATCAGATTCGATACTCTGAGCTCGAATGGTTCGAGCAATTTCCTGCCCTTCAGAGAACGAATTGTCCTGTAGGACGAGCCCCTTGCATGGTCGACAGGGCCTCCCGCCCACTCAGAACCTTCTAGCATCCCCCTTGCATACGTGCCTTTGCGGAGAATGTCCTTGTCTATTTCGGCGCGGAGCGCTATAGGGGAGGGTCCGCGCCGTTAAACTGATACGACAGAACCGCCTCGGAGGCCCCGCATGCTCAAGGAACGCCTCGTGCCGTTTCAGGCCGGCGATGGCCTGCCGTGTAATCTGATTCACGTCCGTGGAGACACGCCTCCCAGCAAAGGCCCAGTCCTGCTGGTCCATGGGGCCGGCGTCCGCGCTAATATCTTCCGTGCGCCGACAAAACTTAATTTCGTGGAGTATCTCGCCCGGCAAGGCTACGACATCTGGCTGGAAAACTGGCGCGCCAGCATCGATCTCGCTCCCAACTTGTGGACGCTCGATCAGGCGGCCCTCTATGACCACCCGGAAGCGGTCAAGACCGTCGTGAGGGAGACCGGCTGCGAGAGTCTCAAGGCCGTGATCCATTGTCAGGGCTCGACCAGTTTCATGATGTCCGCCGTCGCGGGCCTCCTCCCGCAGGTCAAGACGATCGTCAGCAACGCCGTCTCGTTGCACCCGATCGTGCCCGCGGCCTCGATCGTCAAATCCAAGGTGGCCCTCCCACTGGTGAAGCTGCTCACGCCCTACCTGAACCCCCGCTGGGGCGTGTCTGCCCCCACGTTCGCCGCCAAACTGATCTCGCTCGTCGTGCGGCTCACCCACCACGAGTGCCGGAACGAGGTCTGTAAACAGGTCAGCTTCACCTATGGGGCCGGGTTCCCGGCCCTCTGGCGCCATGAAAACCTGAACGAGGACACGCACGAGTGGCTCAAGCAGGAATTCGCCCATGTCCCCATTCGGTTTTTTGATCAGATTATGCGCTGCGTTCGTGCGGGTCATCTGGTCTCGGTCGAAGGCAAGCCTGGGCTCCCGGCTGATTTTGTCGCGCAGAAGCCGCAGACCGACGCCCGGTTCGCGTTCTTTGCCGGCCAGATGAACCGCTGCTTCCTCCCCGAAAGCCAGCGGAAGACCTACGACTACTTCAACGCGCTGCGCACAGACTACCACTCCTTGTACGTGTTGCCCAGCTACGGACATCTTGACGTCTTCATCGGCAAGCACTCGGCCGAGGAGATTTTTCCGCTCCTGCTGGCCGAACTGGAGCGCCGCAATTAATTCAGAAGATCGGCGAAAGGAGGAAGCCATGGCGATTCCAAGGAGGCTGCGACGACAAGACGGGCGGTACGCCCTCGTGGACGGGATCCCGTTTGACCTGCCCGTGCGGTCGGCCCACTCCCCGGCGCTGATGGCGATCTTCACGATCAACGCCGAGCGGGCGAGGGCGCTCTTTCCGGGCAACGAGGTGCATCCCTTCCGGTTGTGGAACCGCGCGTTGCTGGTGGTCACGGTCATTGATTATCGAGACACGGTCATTGGCAAGTACATCGAGTTCAGCATCGCCATCGCGTGCACCCATGGCTCCCGGCCCGCTCCGCCACTGCTCCCGGGTCTGTTCATGAAGTTCTTCGGAACCGGACAGTTCGTCTACGATCTGCCGGTCAGCACGACCATCTCGGTCAAGGGCGGCAAGGGCATTTGGGGAATGCCGAAGCATCGGGCGAGTCTCGATTTCCTCATTGAGGAGCGATCGGTGAGCAGCCAGTACGACCTGGATGGGCAGCTGGCGATGAAGATCGAGATCCAGCGGCCCACATTCCGGCTATTCCCGATCAGCATGGGCGGCGTGAACTACTGCCAATTTCGTGGCATGCTGATGAAGTCGTACGTGAACTTCAAGGGACAGCCGTACGTGACGCTCCTCAAGAAGGGCGCCGCCACACTCACGATCGGAGACCATCCCCGACTCAAGCCGTTCAAGGACCTGGAGATCAGCCCCGTCCCCCTGTTCACGGCGTTTTTCCCAGAGACCAGCGGCGTTCTGGATGACCATTTCGAGTGCTGGTTCCTGAGTTCCGCGCACCCGCCCACGTCGGCACCGGAAGGTCTCGAGAGCGTCGCGAACCTCGGTCTTGGTCAAGACTGGCCCGACCCGCCCGCAAGGAAGTAGGCACGGACCAGAAGTCCATAGGGGGAGCCACCCATGATGAGGAAACTGATCGCGATGAATCACTCCATCCCCTGGGTCAGCCTGAGGGTGTTCTTGGCCAGCCAGATCCTCAGGGCGGAGAGACACCCATGAAGCCGCGCCCGGTGCTATTCTGGACCCTGGTCGCGATCGGGATCGTTACGGTGTCCAGCGGACTCATGCAAGTCTTCGCCCCGGGCACCGTGCTACATCTGGTCGGCGCGGAGGCAACACCCACCACCAGGCATTTCTTTGCGATCGTCGGCATGTTCATGACGCTCTTCGGCGGGTTGCTCTTGCACGCGCTCTTCAGCCCTGCACACCATCCCGCCATGGTCTTTTGGGCAAGCCTACAGAAATTCGGCGCATCCTTGGCGGTCGGGGTCGGCGTCCTTCACGACATCTTCTCAGGTCTGGCCTTGCTCGTCGCGGGGTTCGACTTCCTGTCAGGCCTGCTGGTCTTGTGGTACTGGTCCCGCATCAGGAGCGCCGCATGAAAGCGCTCACCTACTTCTTGTTCGACGCCTCTGCGCCGACCCGAATCGTCGTGCTCATTCCTGTCTATCCGCGATCGCAAAGGAGCCCGGCATGAATCCTTCCCATCGACCCCATGGCGCGCCTCCCGACGGCTCTGCCGGGCCGAAACGCTCGTTGATTCTCGCCGGCGGCGGGATGCGCGTGGCGTACCAGGCGGGGGTCGTGCGCGCCCTCCTGGAATCCGGGCTCACCTTTGCCCATGCGGACGGCACCTCCGGCGGCATCATGAATTTGGCCATGCTCCTGTCCGGGTTGTCTCCAGTCGAGATGTGCGATCGGTGGCGGACGCTGAAGGTCAGGGACTTCGTCTCGTTCCTTCCTCTGGAGCAGTATCTCAAGGGCCCGCACCTCATGGCCATGGGCGACGCGGACGGGATCGTCAAGAAGGTGTTTCCCCATCTGGGCATTGACTGCGACAAGATTCGGGCCGCCCAAGGCCTTGCCGGCACCTTCAACGTCTGCAACTACGCACGCAAGACGAACGAAGCGATCCCCCATGAGCGGGCGGATCTGGACTTGCTGGTGGCCGGGATCTCGCTGCCCATCTTCATGCCCCCGGTTCAGAAAGGATCCATGCTGTACATGGATTCGGTGTGGATCAAGGACGCCAACCTTATGGAGGCCG
>JAHRHE010000259.1 GCA_020027965.1 Nitrospirota bacterium
GAGATGCAGTATCGATCCAAACCCGAGGATATCTCCAAGATTTACGTGCGCGCCGTGAACGGACAGGGGCCGTCCATGATACCGCTCGACACGGTGGTCACGGCGGAATTCACCAGCGGGCCGGACCCGGTGACACACTTCAACGGATTCAACACGGCCTTGGTGTTGGGAGCAGGGGCGCTGGGCTTTAGTTCGGGTCAAGTGCTCGATGCGCTGGAGCGGGTGGCCCGAGAGGTGCTGATCCCCCAGGGCTATGGGATCGACTGGAGTGGGATTTCCTACCAGGAACGCCTGGTCGGGCAACAGTCGGTCTTTGCGTTCGCGTTCGGCCTGCTGATGGTGTTTCTCGTGCTGGCCGCCCAGTACGAGAGCTGGACCGTTCCTTTCGCCGTGATCCTCGCCGTGCCCTTCGGCGTCTTCGGAGCCCTGTCCGCCGTGTGGCTTCGCGGCATGACCAACGACATCTATTTCCAAATCGGGCTGGTCACGCTGATCGCTCTCGCGGCGAAAAACGCGATCCTGATTGTGGAGTTTGCCAACCATCGCCACGAGGCCGGCATGTCACCGGAGCAGGCGGCAATCGAAGCCGCCAGGCTTCGCTTCCGTCCGATCATCATGACGTCGATGGCCTTCATTCTGGGTGTTGTGCCGCTGGTCTTTGCCACAGGCGCAGGGGCTGCCAGTCGGCAATCCATCGGGACCGGCGTGTTCGGTGGCATGCTCGCCGCCACCTTCCTGGCCATCTTCTTCGTCCCGCTCTTCTTCGTACTGGTCCGGAAGCTTTCGCAGCGTGTGAGAGGTCGAGAAAAGGGAGCAGAGAGTGTCACACCTGCTCACTCACAGATGGAAGGAGAACCGTGATGCGTGGCCTAGCCCTTGCCGTGCTCTTGATGCTGCTGACCTCCTGTGCGATGGGGCCGGACTACGAACGATCCGCCATCACGACCCCGGAAGGGTAAGAGCTGCAAAAGCTCATCCGCATTGCACTGGAGGAGAACAAAGACCTGAAACGCGCCGTGGCCAGCATAGACGAGTTTCAAGCGAGGGCGCTGATCGCGCGGATGGATTTTGCCCCTCAGCTCAGCAACACCACCAGCACGCCAGCCTTCGGAAGAAAGGCGTTTTTTCTTGTCCCCGGATTTCCGAACCCGTTTAACTATTACACGCAAGGCAATCTTTCATGGGAGTTGGACATTTGGGGGCGTATCCGTCGGTCTAACGAAGCCGCGTTTGCGGATCTGTTTGCCCGTGAATGGAACCGGCGGGCGGTGATTCTGCAACTCGTGAGCGGGGTGGCAGAGGCGTACTTCGATCTCCTCCAGTTCGACATGCAATTGGAGATTGCCAAGCGCACGGTTCTGGCATGGGAAGAGTCGGTCAGAATCGGCCGGGCTCGGTTGCGACAGGGAGTGATCAACAAACTGGACGTTGATCAATTCGAGGCGGAGCGATCCAATGCGGCGGCTCGAGCGGCTGAGTTTGAACGACAGATGGTCCAAAAGCAAAATCAGATCAGTGTGCTGCTCGGACGCAATCCACATCAGATCCTGCGAGGCCACTCGCTGACGGAGCAGGTGTTGCCGCCTCAAGTTCCGCCTGGGCTCCCGTCCGAATTGCTTCAGCGCCGGCCGGATATCGTGCAGGTCGAGCAAGAACTGACGGCGGCGAATGCGCGAATCGGAGTCGCCAAGGCCGAACGGTTTCCTAAGATTACCATCACCGGAATCCTAGGCGTGTCGAGTCCACAACTCTCGAAGCTCATCACCGACGATAGTTTTTTTGGAGAAGTTGGGCCTGGATTCGCGGCCCCGTTGCTGAACGCCCAAATCTTGGGATTCCAACAAGCGGCGGTCGAAGCGCAAACCAGGCAGGCCTTAGCCCAATACGAGCAGACCATCCTCGTGGCCTTTCGGGAAGTCGAAGATGCTCTGGTGGCTGTGCGTACGGCGCGTGAGCAGCGAGAGGCGCAGGTGCAGCAGGTGGATGCCCTCCGATCTGCGTTGCACCTGGCCAACCTGCGGTACAAAGGCGGGCTTGCCAACTATCTGGATGTGCTGGTCGCCCAGCGCAATCTCTTCGAGGCTGAAGTGGCCCTCACGGGCACCCATCGGCTCCACTTGGTCTCGATCGTCCAACTCTACAAAGCCCTCGGAGGCGGATGGTCACCGGACGGGAAGTCGGTGGAGCAAGCTCCTGCAGCGCCGACGCCGGTTTCAGACAAGACCGGCTAAGCCAAGGGCAGACGCGCAACTGTCTCCGAGCGTTGTCGGGAAAGGATTCGGCAGCCTCACGGGGAGAGCGCGTCGCTGTTAGCGTCCGCTCAGGACAGCCAGCATGGCGTCGTGGATGAATCCGTTGCTCGCCACGATCTCCTGGCTGTAAATGGAAAACGACCCACCCTTAAAGTCTGTGACTCGCCCTCCCGCTTCCACAACCATGAGCGCACCGGCTGCCGTATCCCAAGGATGCAACTTGAGTTCCCAAAACCCGTCGAAGCGGCCGGCGGCGACGTAGCAGAGGTCCAGGGCGGCTGTGCCGGTCCTACGGAGACCTTGGGCGCGCAGCGCGAAGCGAGAGAAATGGTCCAGATTATTGTTTGAGCTTTCTCGTACGTCGTAGGCAAAGCCTGTAACCAGCAAAGAGGCATTCAGCGAAGGAGCGCGTGATACATGAAGTGGCGCTCCATTGAGAAAGGCGCCGCCTCCAGCCTCCGCCACATACAGTTCTTCCCGCGTCGGGTCAAAGACCGCTCCCAGGATCGACCTGCCTTGAAGCTGTAGCCCGATGGAGACGCAGTAGGCTGGATACCCGTGCGCGAAGTTGGTGGTGCCGTCCAGCGGGTCGATTACCCACTGGTAGGGAGACTCGGTCTCCTCCCGAAGCCCGCCTTCCTCC
>JAHRHE010000061.1 GCA_020027965.1 Nitrospirota bacterium
AACGGCACTAGGAGGCGAAGAGATGGGCGAGGATGGCGGTGCGGGTCGTCGAGTGAGTCTTCTTCTTGATCTGCTTGATGTGCTCCTTCACGGTCGCCTCGGAGATCCCCAACAAGCCGGCAATTTCCTTGTTGGTGAGACCTCTCAAGAGGTGTTCCAGCACGCCCTGCTCTCGAGGGGTCAAACGGAACCGCTCCCTGGCCTGCCTCGTGAGGGCTCCGTTGTGTCGGCCGACCTCCTCCAGGAGGATGAGGATGAGCGCCTGCGGGTTCCCGTTGTAATCCGGCAACCCGAAGGCACGGAGGAGCACGGGCCGATCCTGGTTGCCGGCCAAGCGCTTGACCTCGAGCTGCTCCATGTCCTTGTTGTCGGTCTGGTTCTTGAAGATGGACTGGATCTCAGCACAGACCTGCATCAGCGCCGCCGGGAGCACACCATTGGCCACCTTGCCATTTTCTGCCCGACCGATCTGGCCGACCAGTTCCCAGGCCTGGTGGTTCATGTGAACCAATTGCATCGATGGCGAGAGCACCAGGACGCCCGGGCCGGCGCGCTGCCCCGCAACTTTTTCAGCCTGGTCGTTGGGCATGGAGGTATTAACAACAGCCCGCAGCTTGTCCATGGTCGCTCCGCCGTTCAGAACGCGTTTGGTTCTTATTTTTTCCTTATCGGGTGTACGCAATACGCAAATCCCATTCCATGTCCAGCTGGGTTCGAACATCAAGAATTTCAATAGGATTAAGAATGGCGAGGAGAGATGGTACGCAATTTCGTGCTCCCGGCGACAAGATTTGTGTTATCCAAATAGATACGCTTCAGGATTTGGCGGCGAGTCTGAGGTGAGCGGAGAATCTGCCTTTAGAAGCGAGGGTCGGATGAGTGTGTCATGAGCCGTAGCCGGCATCAATCCAGGGAAGGAGGGAGGCCGCACGAGACGGCCGGGTTGGCGGAGAGTGTGGGGCCAGCGCTACCAGCGAAAGCTTTCGATCACCCATCGATCACTTTCCTTCACAAGGACGTACTGGACCTCGCTGACCCGCCCGTCCTGCCCCGTCAAGCTGCCGCTGATGGTCGCGGTATTGTCTGCGATCGTCCGAGAGAAAAATGTACTATCCAGGGTTTTCATCACCGTACTGTTTTTCCGGGACAAGGCCTGTAAGTCTCCAATCGACAACTTCGCCTTTGCGGCCGCAGACAGGTAGGTGTACGCTTGGGCGTAGTCTTCCTGGTTGATCGCTGCCAGTTGAGCCCGGATGACTCTGACCGGCTCCAGCGTCCTGCCCCAGAACCACCACCCCAATCCTCCCAGAAGAACTAAAACGACGAATGCTTTTCGCATCCTGGCCCTCCGTTCAATCCCGCACCGCTCAGGGCTTGCACCGCGGTCGTTCGATGCTGAGGGCGGGGCCGAGCTGCCCCCAGCGTGTGGTGAAGAATGAAACGTGCACCCTCTGGGTTCTACGCACGCAACGGCGCCATCATAGCACAGGTGAGCCGAAAGTGGTGCAGTAACCACCTTCACCTCTTAGGGGAAAAGACTACCGAGGGAAAGCCGGGTGGACTATCTCACTCTCATTCCTGGTACGTCCAACCGTCTCGTAATGAAATAATAAGGAAGTCCTGCGCATGACAGATTCCGGGGCGTCTCGCCTTGACGTCCAGCGCTTCCCGGCTACACTTCGGAGGTACTGTACCCAGTGGCGATCCACGTCCGCGGAACTGCGCCGACCAGCTCGAGGGGCGCAGTCCACAGCGAAAGGGGAATGCAATGAAACGGCACGTGTTTAGCATCAGTGGGGCGGCGCTCCTGGTGATGGCAGGTCTTTCCGGTACCACGCTGGCGCAGACAAGCCCGCCGGTCGGGGGACCCCCAGGCGACCGCCAGGAGCTGCGTCAGGATCGAGGTGAAGTGCGTGAAGACGTGCGCGAGTCGCGAGACGATCGGCGCGATCTGCGAGACGATCGGCGCGAGCTGCGCGAGGATCTGCGCTCAGGAGCCGGTCGGGAAGAACTCCGGGAGGATCGCCGAGACATCAGAGAGGACCGGCGAGAGCTCCACCGTGACCGGCGGGACCTCCGTCAGGATCGCCGAGAGGTCCGTGACGACCGGCGTGACTTCAGACCCGATCGCCCTGAGATGCGGGACCTGAGGGACGATCGCCGTGAGATTCGGCAGGACATGGAAAAGCTTCGCGACGACCGGCGTGAACTGCAAAATGACCGTCAGGAGTTGCGCAAGGATCTGCGGTCGGGGGCCAGCCCGGAGGAAATTCGACGCGATCGGGAAGAGATGCGGCAGGACCGGCAGGAACTCCGCCGCGACCGGCAGGAAATCCGGCACGACCGGCAGAACCTGCGCCACGATCGTGCCGAACGTGGTGGTGCGCGTCGGTAACAGGGCCTCTCGCTCGAAGCTCTAAGAGGACATCGCTTCATTTCATCGCACAGGGCGGAGCGGCACGGAGCGGCTCCGCCCTTTCTGTCCCTCACTCTTTGCTGAACGCCTTCCGACTGTCCCCCACAAACCCCGCGAGCAGCGAGCTGAATTCCATCGGGAAGATGAACTTGGTGGAGGGACTGGTCCCCATGACCTTCAAGGTCTCCAGGTATTGGAGGCTCATGGTCTTGGCGTCCAACCCCCTGGCCACCTCAAAAATCTTCCCTAATGCGAGGGCAAAGCCTTCCGCTCGCAAGATCGCGGCTTGCCGGTCTCCTTCAGCCTTGAGAATCGCCGCCTGCTTATCTCCCTCCGCCACCGCCACGGCCGCCTGTCTTGCCCCTTCCGCTTCGGTGACCGTCGCTCGGCGGCTACGCTCGGCCGACATCTGGCGCGTCATCGCCTCCTGGACCTCTTTGGGGGGCGTGATTTCCCGGATCTCGACGGTCGTGATCTTCACTCCCCAGCGTTGAGTGACCTCGTCCATTTTGGCCTGCAAGAGGTGGTTGATCTGATCGCGCTTGGCCAGCACGTCATCGAGCGGAATATCTCCTACCACCGCCCGGAGCGTCGTGGTCGCAATGCCCTGAGAGGCCCCTGCAAAGTCCTGGACCTGCACCACGCTGGCGGTTGGATCGAGGACACGTGAATAAATCAGGAAGTCGATCGAGATCGGCGCGTTGTCCTTCGTGATGCAGGTCTGGTGCGGGACCTCGAGATAGGACTCCCGAAGATCCACACGAATCGGCCGATCGATCAACGGCCAGATGAAGACCAGACCCGGCCCCTTCGGTTTTGGAAGGACTTTGCCCAGACGCAGGACCACGATGCGCTTGTACTCGGGGACGATTTTGATCGTGTTCAAGAGCAGGATCACGATCACCACGGCTCCAACGATCAGCTCAACGGGCATCCTGACCTCCTTATCTCTCGTGCAACGTCAGTGCATCGGTGAGGCAGAAGATGAGAGCTATCTCAAGTCCGACGGGAAGAGTACGCTTTGACGACCAAGAATGTCCAGGTTTTCGCCGTACCAAGAGCGCAGGGCCTGAACTTGCGGACAAAATTGTTCGATAAGTCTTCGCCGGGTTTGCCCGGGTATGAATGGAGAGAAAGACCTTAGAGAATCAATTAGTTAGGTCGGTATTCGGCCAGGTCCCGGTCACGGTCCGTACGTTTTTGTTCTCAGTACGTCGAAAAGGTTGGCGTTGAAACTCCAAGAGTTCCTTTGAAATTGACCGGTTAGACTCACGCCGTCAGCCTTTCCGATCCGGCACTGACCTTGCTCATATCTTTTCCGAACAGGGCTTGGGTACTCAGCTATGGCCCTCACAGGATATTACAATGACCACAACTATTCTTCGCCGCTTCCGCTCTCACTGCTTGCCGGTTGGGAACTGGGGACAGAGCACGGGGGAATGCATGGATTTCGAGCACGAGGGTAACCGATCGGGACAGTCGGCGCGTCAGTATTGGGCCCGGGGTGAGCGTGTGCCCGTGACCGGCTCGTGTTCCTATGAAATGAATGAGCCCCTAGCTGAAGACTCGACGGTGATTCATCAGGGAGAGGCGCTCTTGATGAACATCAGCTCTGGCGGCATGTTGCTCCTGATGGAGCACGCCCCTGAGGTCGAGCAGGTGCTGGAGGTTCGTTTACCCACATCGATCAAGGTCGCTACGACCCCGACGCTCGTCGAAGCACGCTGGCGGCGCGAGATCCCAATCGGATCATTTGGCAGGAGGTACCTGGTTGGCGTGAGATTCCTGAACGGATCCAACCCTCTCGAATAGCCAGGATCGTGACCTGCCGGGAGAAATCTTCCCGGTCTTTTCGGCTTCATCCTCCACGACCAATGCGACACCCCGGTCGAGCGCCTTATTTTCGGAAGACCTGAGGTTTTTATCCGGCCGCGAAGAGGTATCGTCGCGAAGAGCTATCGTATGGTGGCCGGTAGCACTAGGGACAATCGAGGAGAAACGAAGATCACGGAAGGTGTTTATCCCGGCGCCAGGAAATGTCGTAGGGGCCCCGGGTAGCGCAAGCGAGGTGGTGTGGTGCCCCCGACACGAATTGAACGTGCGACCCGCGGTTTAGGAATCGAACCAGGACATTTTTTAAAAAGCTCGGTGTATCAACTGGTTTCCCACTTTTTTCTTACGCAGCGCGGGTTTGCGAGGATTCTATGTAGTTGATTGCTTCCAGGGAATCATCACGCTTTTGAAAATTTTTAGCACAAATTTAGCACAATCATCTGGGGTGAACCCCTCTGGTGAGACAGTTTGGGATTAGCACACTCTGTGTGTTGCTAACTTGCCTTCTTGGAGCCGGCGACTGGGATCGAACCAGTGTCCTGCTGTTTTACGAATTTCAGCCCTACCTCAGACAACCTAAGCCCAAAAGAAACCACAATTCAGGGTACCCGCCCAAGTCGCAACGGATGGCGCAGATTTGTGCTGTCCTGATAGCAGTGCGGTGGCAGATTCCAGCAGCGAGGAGAACAATTAAGGATGAACTATGCAGCTCTGCTCATTTGCGGGCCGACACTGTAATAGCTTTTCGAATACCGCTGTCCTGTTGATATCGCAGTAATTGGAATCTCTCGACTGCAGTAGCGCCGATCTTTCGGCACCCCGCCGATATAATGGCGCAAACCGCTTCGTCACCGTCGTCCTCCCTCGCACGTAGAGATCTTGACTCCTCACCGCCAACGTCTTTGCTGTCCGTCACTTGGGCTATCATTCGTCAATCGTCAGCCGTCTGGAACGGTCTGTGCATAGCCAGAGAGTGGAGAAATTGACGGGGCTGAGGTGAGGATCACCCCGGAATTGGGCGATACGTCCGAGAGGACAGAGCAATGAGAACCCCGTGAAGTCACACCACAGTTGACACGCCGACATAAGATGATGTATATCATCCTATACAGGCAACAGATGCGATACTCTCAGGAACATAAACTCGAAACGCGCAGGCGCATTCTCTATGAAGCTTCACGGCGTTTTCGGGGCCAAGGCTCTGAAGGCTTCTCGATCGCGGATCTCATGCATGACCTCAAACTCACACATGGTGGATTCTATCGACACTTCAATAGCAAGGAGCAGTTGTTTGCAGAAGCACTTGCTAGCGCCATGCAGGAGTCCCACGCAAAGCTCACAACTGGCAGTGATGCCAAAGCCCCTGCTGCTCAACTGAGGGTCATCATCGAAAGGTATCTAAGTCCGCGGCACTGGGCGAATCCAGCTGAAGGTTGTCCCCTGGCAGCGTTGGCTTCTGAAATCCCGCGTCAACCCCGAGCCGTACGAGCGGCCTTTGATCAGGCATTAAAAACGTATATGGACGAAATCGAGAGGCTATTACCGGGAAAGACCCGGAGAGAAAGGCAACGCAACTTTTTCGTTTTGTTTTCGGGGATGGCAGGTACCCTGAGCCTAGCCCGCGCTGTGTCAGAGGAACAGACCCGCGCCAGGTTGTTACACGCTGCCAAGGAGTTCTACATTCAAGCGTTTTGTCAGGACTGAGACGACCTTTTTTTGGCCACATGGGATGATAGCCATCATCTTATGGGCATAGGGAACAGAACAATGGAACAAGGAGCAAGAGAGGTCGAGCTGGTTCTTCGGAACGTACCGAAGGGCACCTATGCCGTACCTGTCCGCCATGACGAGAACGTCAATGGAGGCAGTGGCCTTCCTGGAGGTTTCCATGCTTACGCGCCGTGATGTCCCGTTCGTTACCGTCATCGGTCTGTTGCCTTTCGTCTTGGCGGCATGCAATGACGCCACTTCTTTAACTGACCCACGGACCCAGCCTCCGCTGGTGCGGATAGAGGCTCTCGAGATCTCCGTCCAGTCGGAGCGTTCGTTCACCGGCATCGTTGCGGCCCGCGTGCAGAGCGACCTGGGGTTCCGAGTCCCCGGGAAGGTCCTGGAACGCTTGGTTGATGCGGGGCAACCCGTCAGACGCGGCCAGCCGCTCATGCGTATCGATCCCACGGACCTGAGGCTCGCCATGCGCGCGCACGAGGAAGCCGTTGCTGCCGCAAGGGCGCGGGCGCACCAGACCGCGGAGGACGAGCTGCGATACCGCGACCTCGTCTCCCCCGGCGCGGTTTCGGCAACGGACTATGACAAGGCCAAGGCTGACGCCGAGTCGGCAAGAGCGGAGCTCAATGCGGCCGAAGCCCAGGCCGACGTTGCCCGCAACGAGCTGAGCTACGCTGTCCTGTTTGCTGATGCGGACGGTGTGGTGGTCGAGACTCTGGCGGAGCCGGGGCAGGTCGTCACTGCCGGCCAGGTTGTCGTCCGTGTGGCGCATGCCGGGCGCCGCGAGGCAGTCATCGAGCTTCCCGAAACCCTGCGCCCGGAGATCGGATCCACCGGCCGCGCGACCTTGTATGGAAGCGGGCTGACGGGCCCTGCGAAACTTCGCCAGTTGTCGGACGCCGCAAATCGTCAGACTCGGACGTTCGAGGCTCGGTACGTGCTGGAGGGTCGTCTGGCAGACGTGCCGCTCGGCTCGACCATCTCCATCCAGATCTCGGACGGCCAGTCTGCGCCGGCGCTGCAGGTACCGATCGGCGCGATCTTCGATCCGGGCAAGGGGCCCGGCATATGGCTAGTCGAAGGGGAAACGCCTCGGGTCACTTGGCGTGCCGTGCACATCGCCGGCCTCAGTGACGAAGCGGCTTCGGTCGTCGGCGAACTCGAGGCGGGCGATCGCGTCGTGGCGCTCGGTGCGCATCTGCTGCACGAAGGCGAGCACGTGCGACTGGCTGAAAGCAAGGCCGCGCAAAACGTGGCCGCCAAGAGCGGGGGACACCAATGAACGCCTTCAATCTCTCCGCGCTCGCCGTACGCGAGCGCTCCGTCACTCTGTTCCTGATCGTGGCGATTTCGATCGCCGGCGTGGTGGCCTTCCTGATGCTGGGGCGGGCGGAAGACCCCTCCTTCACGATCAAGCAGATGACTGTCGTCACGGCCTGGCCGGGAGCGACGGCGAAGGAGATGGAGGAGCTGGTCGCCGAACGGCTGGAGAAGCGGATGCAGGAACTTCGCTGGTATGACCGTACCGAGACCTTTACGCGACCGGGCCTGGCGTTCACCACGGTGGTCCTGCGCGACAGCACGCCGCCCGCCGACGTCCCCGAGCAGTTCTATCAGGCGCGGAAAAAACTCGGCGACGAGGCCCTGAACCTGCCTCGTGGCGTGATCGGTCCGATGGTGAACGATGAATATTCGGACGTCACCTTTGCGCTCTACGCGTTGAAGGCGCAGGGCGAGCCTCATCGGCATCTCGTTCGCGATGCCGAGGTCTTGCGCCAGCGGCTGCTTCACGTGCCGGGCGTCAAGAAGGTGAACATTATCGGCGAGCAGGCGGAAAGGATCTTCGTCGAGTTCTCCTATGACCGGCTCGCAACCCTGGGCGTGTCCCCTCCGGACCTCTTCGCCGCGCTCAACAGCCGGAACGTCATGACGCCCGCCGGCTCGATCGAAGCCAGGGGCCCGCAGGTCTTCATCCGGCTGGACGGCGCCATCGACGATCTGCAGGAGATCCGGAATACCGCTGTCGCAGCACGAGGCCGCACGCTCAAGCTCTCCGACATCGCCGAAGTGAAGCGCGGCTACGAAGATCCGGCGACATTCCTGATCCGCAACAACGGCGAACCGACCTTGCTGCTCGGCGTGGTCATGCGAGAGGGGTGGAATGGCCTCGACCTTGGCAAAGCGCTGGACGGGGAAGTGGCAGCGATCAACGCCGAGATGCCGCTGGGGATGAGTCTGTCCAAGGTCACGGATCAATCCGTCAACATTCGGGCGGCCGTCGACGAATTCATGCTCAAGTTCTTCGCCGCCCTCGGCGTCGTGATGCTCGTGAGCTTTCTGAGTATGGGATGGCGCGTCGGCATCGTGGTTGCGGCGGCGGTTCCTCTGACCTTGGCCGCGGTATTCATCATCATGGCGGCCACCGGCAAGGACTTCGACCGCATTACGCTCGGCTCGTTGATATTGGCGCTTGGGCTCCTGGTCGACGATGCGATCATCGCCATCGAGATGATGGTCGTGAAGATGGAGGAAGGCTACGACCGCATCCGCGCAGCGGCCTATGCGTGGAGTCATACCGCCGCGCCCATGCTTGCCGGGACGCTGGTGACCGCGATCGGCTTCATGCCGAACGGCTTCGCCAAGTCGACCGCCGGCGAGTACACCAGCAACATGTTCTGGATCGTCGGCATCGCGCTAATTGCATCCTGGGTCGTCGCTGTCGTATTCACGCCCTACTTGGGCGTAAAGCTGCTCCCGAACATCGAGAGGCGCGAGGGCGGGCATGAGGCGATCTACAACACGCCGCGCTACAACCGCTTCCGGCAGCTTCTTGGTGTTGTGATTCGCCGTAAATGGCTGGTCGCAGGGAGCGTGGTCGGGGCATTCTTCGTCGCGGTGCTGGGCATGGGCGTGGTGAACAAGCAGTTCTTTCCAACTTCCGATCGACCGGAAGTACTGGTCGAAGTGCAAATGGCGTATGGCACTTCCATCGAGCAGACGAGTGCCACCACCGCCAAGGTCGAGGCCTGGCTGGCCACGCAGCCGGAAGCCAAGACCGTTACCGCCTATGTCGGTCAAGGGGCGCCGCGCTTCTACCTCGCGATGTCACCGGAGCTACCCGATCCTTCGTTCGCGAAGATCGTCGTGTTGACGCCGAAGGAAGAGGCGCGCGAGGCGCTCAAGCTCCGACTGCGACAGGCGGTGGCTGACGGCCTAGCGCCCGAGGCCCGCGCGCGAGTTGCGCAGCTGGTGTTCGGGCCGTACTCGCCCTTCCCCGTGGCTTTCCGTGTGATGGGTCCCGACGCGGACACGCTTCGTGACATCGCGGCGCAGGCACGTGCCGTGATGCAGGCGAGTGCCCTGATGCGAACCGTCAACAGCGACTGGGGCGAGCGCGTGCCTGCGCTTCGTTTTGCGCTCGATCAGGACAGGCTCCAAAGCATCGGCTTGACGTCCAGCGACGTGGCCCAACAGCTTCAGTTCCTGTTGAGCGGCATCCCGATCACCGACGTCCGCGAAGATATCCGTTCGGTGCAGGTCGTAGCCCGCTCTGCCGGAGATGCGCGGCTCGATCCGAGCAAGATCGCCGATTTCACTTTGGTGGGCACGGCGGGCCAACGGATTCCGCTATCGCAGATTGGAACCGTGGAGATCCGCATGGAAGACCCGATCCTGCGTCGCCGCGATCGCACCCCGACGATCACCGTGCGCGGCGACATTGCCGAGGGTTTGCAGCCGCCGGACGTGTCCACCGCCGTGTGGAAAGAACTGCAGCCCATCATCGCGAAACTGCCGGCGGGCTACCGAATCGAGCAGGGCGGTTCCATCGAGGAGTCCGGCAAGGCAAATCGCGCCATGGCTCCGCTGTTCCCGATCATGATCGCCCTCACGCTGATCACGATCATCTTCCAGGTCCGCTCGATCTCCGCGATGACAATGGTGTTCGCAACCGCACCGCTGGGCCTCATCGGGGTCATCCCGACCTTGCTGTTGTTCCAGCAACCGTTCGGCATCAACGCGCTAGTCGGGCTGATCGCGCTGTCCGGGATATTGATGCGCAACACGCTCATCCTGATCGGCCAGATCCGCCAGAACGAGAAGGATGGATTGGCGCCATTCGATGCCGTGGTCGAGGCGACTGTGCAGCGCTCCCGTCCGGTCATTCTGACCGCACTCGCCGCCATGCTGGCGTTCATTCCGCTCACGCAGTCGGTTTTCTGGGGAACGCTGGCCTACACCTTGATCGGTGGAACCTTCGGCGGGACGGTTCTCACGCTCGTGTTCTTGCCGGCCTTGTATGCCATCTGGTTCAAGATCAAGCCGGTCGCGAAGGGCGAGGAGGTCGCTGCCGAGATTCGAACGGAGCCTGTTCCTGCCTAGCAGAAGAAACCGGCTTCGAACGTTGTCGGAATCACCGTGCATCGCAAATCGCACAGGAGAGATGACCTTGAGTGAGCACAACCCCTTCGGGGCTTTCGGCGTTGTTGACCCGGCGACCGCGACCGCAGCGACAGGCCTCGATTTCTTGAAGAGCATGCTCGACCGGCGTGCGCCATCGCCGCCATTCAGTGAGACTACGGATATCTGGATGGTCTCGGCGGAGACAGGTCGCGTGGTGTTTGAAGCGATGCCATCCGCTCGGTTCTACAACCCTATGGGGGTGATCCACGGCGGTTGGATTGCCACGCTGTTGGATTCGTGCATGGGATGCGTGGTGCAGTCGACGCTCAAAGCTGCACAGACCTACACCACCATCGAAATGAAGACGGTATTCGTGCGAGTGGCTCACGCAGACACCGGGCTGCTGCGCTGTGAAGGAACGCTGCTTCATTCCGGCAAGCGTGTCGCCAGCGCGGAAGGGAAGGTGTTCGATGGCAAAGGCCGGCTGATCGCCTACGGATCTGAGACCTGCCTTATCACAGACCTCGGTAGCCGAGTCTGAATGCAACGCGCGGCTGGGGATCAAAGCGTGATCGGAGCCTCCAGAGCGGCGATTGACGCGTTCAGAGAGGGGAAAAGATTGGTGCCCCCGACACGAATTGAACGTGCGACCCGCGGTTTAGGAAACCGCTGCTCTATCCAACTGAGCTACGGGGGCACGGAGGGTACGATACCGGAGGGGGAGGGATCGGCCAACGCCCCTTGTGACCGGCAGCGGGCTCTCTACCTCCCTGGCGGACTGGACTCAGCGGCGTTGGCCAAGAGGTCTTTCTTGGCCTGGATCTGCGTGAGAAGGTCGGCCCGGGCCTGGTAGATCCCCGGCAGGCGCTCGCCCATCGCATACACCAATCCGCCCGTGCGGGTGCCGAGCACCAGCCTACCTCGCGCCTTTCCGTCTTTCCCGGTCGCCCTGAACTCGGCTGACGGGGAGGACAGACCGTAGGGCGCCAGCGGTCCGGCCTCTTTGACCACACGGAGCTCGGCGGGAAGATTCACGACGCGACTCACGAACAAATCGGCAGTCTGCTGATTCACGCTCTGCGCGCCTGGCTGGTCTTCCAGAGCCCAGGTGCCGTTCTGATTGATCAACACGTACTGTTCCTCGCGGGTCTTCACGGACAGCTTGCCCACCTGGTCCAGATTCAAGCCCAGGAGACGTTTATCCTGGAGCGCGAACAGGTCCTTGATCAGGTCTTTGATCGCGACCGGATTGATCCGATAAATGGGCGCCTCCGGAGTCGTGACAGCATAGGCTTCGCCAGTTCCCGCCTCACCCTGGTAGAGCTTCACCACCGGTTCGGCCCCGGCTTGGTAGATGGTGATCCGGGCCTCCGGCTTCGTCAGTTTCTTGGTCAAGGCCGAGTGCTCCGGTCCCGGATCGATGAACCCCAGGGCCTTCAGGTCCGCCAGCTTGAACAGGAGCGTGCGCACCTCCGTCTGGTCGGCCTCGGCTTCGATCGGAAACCGGATCTTCCACGATTTGTCCATGTGGTACAGGACAATCTCCGTGGGTGGGTAGGTGAGCCGCAGCCGCTCGACCTTGTCCTGTTCGACCGGCAGCACCTCCTTCTTCCGGAAGGTCAGCAGAGTCTTGTTGAGAACGTCTTTGGGCGCGAGGTCGGTCAAAAGTACATTCTGGTCCGATGCCCGCATGGCATACAGCGTCGAGGAGATGGGCCCGCTGTCTCCCAGCGAGACGGTCTCCTGGCTGGAGCCTGTGCTGACGGTCAGGATCACCGAGGGTTTCTCGAGACCAAAGGGCCCCAGCGCCGCGGCTTTCTCCTCCACGACGCGGGAGACTTTGCCCAGCACCAACGCCCGGATCACAGATTCCACTTCCCTGGAGTCCGCGTCGGCCTGAAGCGGGGCGGTAATCTTCCAGCTCCGATTCTCGCCGGCGGCCATCACGACCTCGTTCGAGCCTGACCGCACGGTCAACGAGGTGATGTCCCGCTCTTCGAACGGCAGAAGTTTTTTCTCCTGCCTTTCAGTCAGGGCCTTGGTACGCTCCGCAGGAAGCTCCACCCAATAGAGGTAAGCGCCGAGCCCTGCGAGCATCACGGCCATCAGAATGGTGGTCGAGTAACGTCTCATAGGTTACGTCATGGCTCGAGGCAAAAGGCTAGGGGTTATAGACCGGTCGTTCTCGCTTGATCCTTCCTATTGTCCGTAGCTGCGTGCCTCCGGCCTGCGCCGTTTACAGGCGCCGTCTTCGCCGCCAGATTCTCAACCCCCAGACAAAGGTCAACAGAGGGAGGACGAGCACCTGGACATAGAGCAGCGTCCGTTCCTGAGCAGGATTCGGGATGAAGGGTCGGAACGCCGGCTCCTTGGGGGTGATTGAGATCAACTCGCGTTCTTCCGCTAGCCAGCCCAGCGCATGTAGCAGGAAATCGGTGTTGCCCGGGAAATTGACGTACGCGTTGCTGGCGAAGGAGGAGTTGCCGACCACCACGATGGCGGCGCGCCGTTTTCCTTCCTCGACAGGCTTCTTGGGCGTAAGCGCGGCGGCCAGCGGCAGCGGGCCTTGGACATCCTCCTTCGCGCTGAAGCTCACGACCCGGCCTTTCAGGTTGGTTTCGGCCCAGCTTCGTGGCGATGTGCGAGCCAGCGGGACGAAGTCCCAGTCCTTGCCGGCCTGCTCGTTGAACGTCACATGGCGCGAGACCGGAAACAGCACGGCAAAGGTGAAGTCCTGGGTGATCTCGTGCTCCGTGAAGGTACGGATGAGGAGGGCGGTGAGGTCACCTTGGGCCACCCGGTCCTGCAGGTCTACCAGGACCCCCGGTCCCAGTACCACGCCCCATCGGTGCAAGAGGTCGTCGAGTCCGGCCTGCGAATCCGGATCGATCAGGACAAGGAGATGGCCGCCGGCGCCCACGTACCTGAGGATTCGGTCCTTCTCTTCCGTCGTGACCGGGCGCCGTGGGCCGCCCATCACCAGGACTGAAGTGTCCTCCGGCACGGCGGCCTCCTTCAACAACGAGACCGAGCTCACGTCGTAGCCCTGCTTGGTGAGCGCCTCCTTGACCAGCGCAAAGCCTTCTCGTTCTGCACTCTCGAGACCCCGCTCGCCATGGCCTTCAAGAAAGAGCAGCCGCTTCTTGCCGTCCTTCGAGACGCGGATGAGCGCGCCCGTCAGCTCGGCCTCGGATGGCGCGGTGACGCGGGTCGTCTGAGGGCCGCTCTCGAGCACCGCCGTATCAGCGCGGGTGATGCCGTACTGACGCGCCACACCGGGCCGGCGTTCCGGGTCCACAAACTCTACCTTGATCTTGTCGCTCTCGTGGCGGTACCCCTCGAGCAGGTCGTGATAGGTGTTATAGCCCTGGCTCCGTTGCGGCGAAAAGACCGTCACCTTCACATCGCGGCTGAGGCCTCGGATCACCTTGTACGTTTGCGGGGCCAGCGTGAAGTGCTGGGTTTCGGAGAAGTCCCAGCGCGTGGAATGTCGTGTGGCGAGGAAATTCACGATGACCAGGATGCCCACCAGCAGGACCACCAGGAGCGCGTTGTTGAATCCCAGACGGGTGGACCGGCGGGCGGAGAACGCCTTGAGCGACTCGAAATGAATGACGAAGAACGCGATGAGGAGAATGAGCGCAAGGCCCTCGCACAGCGTCACGAGCCAGAGCGTATCAGGGACCAGGCTGTAGGCGATGAGGCCCGCCACAGCCAGCACGCCGCCCGTCATCCCGATGGCTTTTGAATACCGGTTCATTTATTTTGGTGCGCGCTGCGCGAGCACGAGGGACAGGCTAGCCCCCGCTCGTTCCTCTTATTTCCAGCTTTCCGACTCTACCACCCGGTGGGCCAGGAACAACATCAGGATGACCCCGCAGAGGTAATAGACCAGATCCTTGCTGTCCAGGAGGCCTCGGACCATCCGGTCGTAGTGTTCGATGAAGGAGAGGTACGAGATCACGTTGCCGGCCGGCGTGTCGCCGAGGACCGACCCCAGCGCTCCCAACAGCCACACCAGGAGCAGCAGGCCGAAGCTGAGGAAGGCGGCCACGATCTGGTTCTCGGTGAGGGTCGAGGTGAAGACCCCCGCGGCCAGGAAGAGCGCCCCCATCAGCGCGAGCCCAAGATACCCGGTCAGGACCGGCTTCCAGTCAAAGCTGCTAAAGAGGGAGAGGATCAGCGGCACCAGGCCGGTGAGCGCCAGCAGGCCGAGGAAGATCAGGTAGACGCTCAGAAACTTTCCGACCACCACCTCGTTGATCCTGATCGGCGAGGTCAACAGCAACTCGAACGTGCGCAGCTTCCGTTCTTCCGCGAACAGGCGCATGGTCAGGATCGGCAGGACCAGCAGCAGCACGACCGCGGTGCTGTAAAACGTCGGCCGGAAGACCATGTCATTCAAGTTGATCTGCGCCGCGGCTCCCTGGAGTTGCATCAACTGGACCGCGCGAGCCCCCACGTTCACGACGGCCAGGTAGGACAGAATGCCGAAGATCAGGAGAAAGACGGCTCCGACGACGTACACGACGGGGGAGACAAAGAAGGAACGCAGCTCCTTCGCAATGATGGCTTGCACCGGGGTCATGGTCGGGGCTGTCCCTCCAACGTCGTTGTGACCTGGACGGTGCCCGAGGCCTCTGCGGTGCCGCCCAGGCCCTCTTCGTGCTGCGTGAGGTGCAGGAAGACATCCTCCAGGGTCATGGACACGGTCTTCAGTTCCAGGAGACCCCAGCCCTGTTCCACCACGAACCGCGCGATCTCCTCGCGCAGATCGCGGCCCAATTCGCACTCCAGCAGGAACACGTGGGGATCCGTCTGGTCGAACACGTTCAGCATTCCCGGCAGCGCGCGGAATCGCTTCACCAGGTCTGGCGGAGGGGACTTGACCGTGACGCTGAGCTTCTCCGAGCGTCGCAGGCGGGCCGAGAGCCGCTCGGGGCTGTCCACAGCCACGATCCGGCCGCCGTCGATGATGACCACCCGCTGGCACACCGCGGTGGCTTCCGGCAGGATGTGCGTGCTGAGAATCACCGTATGGGAACCGGCGAGACTCTTGATCAGTTCCCGGATCTCGATGATCTGTTTCGGGTCGAGGCCCACCGTAGGCTCATCCAATATCAAGACCGGCGGGTCATGGAGCAAGGCCTGGGCAAGACCGACCCGCTGGCGGTAGCCTCGGGAGAGGTTGGCGATCAGACGATGGCGCACGTCTCCGAGCGACAGGCGTTCCACCGCACGATCCAGTGCGCTCCGGAGGGCGCCGGCGTGCAGGCCCTTCAAGCGTCCGACGAAGGTCAGATACTCCACGACCGTCAGTTCGTGATACAGGGGTGGCGTCTCCGGCAGGTACCCGATGCGGCGTTTGACCTCCAGGGGTTGCTCAAAGCAGTCGAAGCCGGCGACCCGGGCCACCCCCTCGGTGGCGGGCATGAAACAGGTGAGGATGCGCATGGTGGTGGTCTTCCCGGCTCCGTTGGGGCCGAGAAAGGCCAGCACCTCACCCTTGTCCACCGTGAACGTCACACCTTGGACCGCGGTGAGCTCGCCGTATCGCTTGGTGATGTCCCTGACTTCGATCATGAGAATTTAACCGGTCGCGGATAGCCAATGGCGGTCAGGAATATACCTCTGAAAAAAAAAGTACTACTTGCCGTGCAGGGAAAAGCCGGGAACGATGCCGGAGAGCACAACCAAGAGCCCGAAGTCTCTTGGTTTTGCTGCACGCTTCCTGCTAGACGCTTTTTGCCGGCTGGATATTAACCAGTGGGGTGTGACCAGTCAAGGGCCGCCTGCAGGCAGGGACGTGCCGGAGGATCGTCAAAAAAATGCTTGCTGATTTTTGCGAATTTGGTATAGTAGCGCCGCCTTGCTCGAATTGGTGGACTCGCGGGTGAGCCAGGAGCGGACGATCGAGGTTGCGAGGGGTGCGATCATGAAAGCACGACGGGCCTGGCTCTGGGCGATGATGGTGATCGTGGGCGTTTCCGGTGCAGCAATGCCCTTTGCGGGGGCGGAGACGGGGCCGGCAGTCCGATCCGTACGAGGAGAAGTCGTCGCCGTCAACGTCAAGGACTCGCCGCAGGTGATTGTCGTGAAGGCGATGACGCCGGACAAGAAGGAGCTGATCGTCGGGGCGACCGTTGACTCCGGAGCCGAGATCACTCGGGGGAGTCAGCGCATCACCCTCAAGGACATCAAGGTCGGCGAATCAGCGCAACTGACCTATACCAAGAACCCGGACGGGCTGGTGGCCCGGTCAATTCGAGTCCGGTAGGAACCCGAGGGTCATCTATGCTGGCGAACTCGTCAACGCGTTTCGTGTCGTTGCTCCTGGGTGTGGGACTCGTGGCGTTGCTGGCTGGCTGCGCCGGCAGGAATGTCTCGGCATCCGCGCAGAATCAGACTTTTGTGCCCGGTTCGCAACCTCAGGCAAAAGCCGAACCAGCCCCTCCGCCGCTCGCGACGCCGCCCCAGGAAGTCGCAAAAGTTGAGCCTGCCCCTCCGCCTGCGCCGATGCCTGCACCAACGCTGGAGCTGGCGGACGTGTACTTTGACTATGATAAGTTCGCGATCCGGAGCGACGCCGCCACCGCCCTGGAGGGGAATGCGCGTCAACTCAAGGCGCAGAGCGGGTGGAGCCTGCTGATTGAGGGGCATTGCGATGAGCGGGGAACTGTGGACTACAATCTCGTGCTCGGGGAAAAGCGGGCTCGGGCAGTCAAGAAGTATCTTCAGGACTTGGGGGTTCCGTCAGCCAAGGTCCAAATCACCAGTTACGGGAAGGAGCGGCCATCTTGCGCCGAGCATAGCGATGACTGTTGGCAGAAGAATCGGCGGGCGCACTTTGTCAAACAGTGATACCTGGCACAAGGTTAAGGAGGCACGCGTGAGAGAGCGCATCCTTCCGCTGCTACTCTGTGCGGGGCTCATGACTCTGGCTGGTTGCGCGACCACGGAGACCGTCCTACTGGATCTCAAGGGCCCTGGTCCCAGCGCCGACGTCAAGGCCGGAAAGACCGAGTCCCTGCGAGTGGCCGTGCTCCCGTTCGAGGACACGCGGCCTGATAAGAGCCGGCTCGGAATCCGCACGCACTACTGGACGGGCAGCGTCACGTATTTCAGGGTCTCAGGTGGCCAGCCCGTCGACAAGCTCACGCAATTTGTGGCGGACTATCTCACGCTGAAAGGCTGGCAGGCCGAGGTGGCCAGACGGGGCGGGGCCGGGTCAAGCGGGGCAGATGTGATCCTCTCCGCAAAGGTGTTACTCGGGGATGGGGACGCCGCCAGTTGGTTGTTCAGGACGAACCTCGTGGTCAAGGCCAAGTTTGATGTTGAGGCCTTGAACGTGGCCGACGGCAGCATTGTCCGCATGACTCTGAGTGGAGATGGTTCGGATGGCTTCTTCTGGTTCGGGCCCGACGAGATGGAAGACCTCATCAGGGATGTCCTCGTGCAGATGCTCGACCAGTTCCTGGCCACGACGAAGGTCGACAACAAACGTCTGGTGCTCAAGTGACCACTCTCTAGCAGTTTCTCTATCCCCGTGAACTTTCAGGGGGTGACTCTCATCACGAGCCGGAACAGCACCCGTAACAAGCCGCGGCTGGAAAAGGTGGCTTGACAGAGCCCTTCCAGCCTTGGTATAGTGCACCCGCTTCGGTCATCTTCTCATTTATCCCGCTGGTTCGTTTCTAAGTTTCCCTCTCATTGAGTGCTTTGAGTGGCTCCCTGAGGCTGGAACGGGTGAGCTCTGCGGTCGTCTAAGAATATGGAGGTTTGTGTGAGTCGAAGACAAAGAACACACCGATTCGGCGCCCCGCTGATGGTCCTGGGGCTGAGTCTCGTGATGGTGTCCTGCTCGTGCCTCCCCAAGGGAGTCGCGGAATTCGAAGTCGGGATCAAAGGGCGAGGGCTCGCCTCGTGGTACGGGGAGGACTTCCACGGTTGGCCCACGGCCAACGGCGAGCTCTACGATATGGATGCGTTGACCGCCGCCCACCGGACGCTCCCTCTTGGAACCGTGGTCCGCGTCACGAATGTGGAGAATGGGCGGCAGGTGCTCTTGCGCATCAACGATCGTGGCCCCTATGTGAACGGTCGGATCCTGGATCTGTCCCGACGTGCGGCCCTTGAACTGGGTATGCTGGAGGACGGGATCTCGCCCGTGCAGATCGAGGTCGTCGGACTTCATGAAACTGATGTTCTCCTGGCCGGCCAACCCGGTCCCCTGGTCGCCTGGTCTCTCCTGCTTTGGTGGGAGACGGCCCCCGGCAGCGGCGAGCCTCAACGGAGCCTGTGGGCTCGTGAGACGCGGATCGCTGCGGAACTGCTTCTAGAGCGTGGCGCCCGCGTGCTCCCAACCGATGTGATGCGTGAGCGCCGAGCCCGACGCGTGGCCGACATTCTGGCGGCCGAACAGGGCGTCGACGCGGTGGCGGAGCTGGTTCTCTCTTAGTCCCCTCGTAGTCCCCGAGTCCCCCTGCATCCACTTCTGTTTAACGCGTGTTTCTCTGGGTTGACAGTGCCGACGCCGGTCTTTTACACTGTCGCGTCTAGTCGTGATGCGGGCGTCTCTCGCTGCAACGCGGAATGCGCCGGCCATTCGCCATTTCATGGAGGGATCATCCGCCCATGGCCAAGAAGACTTCTCAGGAGACCGATGAGGCTCGGCTGAAGAAGAAGGTCCAGGAATGCCTCGCGAAGAGCGACAACCCGGAGGGCAACGCAGTCCTCCGAGCGCTTCACAAGCGTCTCAGACGTACGCAGCGCAAGCGGAGGCGCCTTGCAGCCCGGGTGCGCCACGCGATGGGCAAGAAGGTGGCCGGCGCGGACGCGAAGGCAGCATCGACCGGCGGCGCCGAGACGACGAAAGAAGCAGTCGCATGACTGAAGAGCGTCCACAGCCCCCCGAACCTTCCGAACACGAGACCCCCAAAGTGAGCGAGGAGCTGACCGACCAGGTCTCTGATGCCATCGCTGCGGCGTCCGACCGGGCGACGGCCGAGTCCCAGGTCGTCGAGGTCACGGAGGATGTGGTCCTGGAAGAGGAGCGGGTCAAGGACGAGATCGAGATCCAAATCGATCTCCTAAAGGACCCGGATTGGGTGGTACGCCGCGAGGCGGTGATCACGCTGGGTGAGATGGGCGATGAGCGCTGCGTCGAACCCCTGGTCCGCGCGCTCCGTGACGGTGACTGGCAGGTCCGCGAGGTGGCTGTCGAAGCTCTCGGGATGGTCGGCTCGCCAGCCGTCGACGCGGTCGTCAAACAGTTGCGGAACTGGGAGGTCAGGAAATGTGCGATTCGGGCGCTCGGAAAGATGAAAGACGAGCGAGTCCTGGAGCCCCTGATCGCCCAGTTGCGAAGCGACGAATTCAGTCAGGATGCCACGGAGGCGCTCGTCGAGCTGGGGAAGCCGGCGGTGCCGCAACTCGTGGCGGCGCTCAAGGATAAGGACGAGAATATCCGGAAACAGGCGGTCATCGCCCTCGGGCGACTCCAGGACCAGGACGCGATCGATCCACTGATTGAGATGCTGAAGGACAAAGACTGGTTCGTGCGCTTGACGGCTGCGGCTGCGCTTGAAAAGATCGGTGATGAACGCGGGCGGGAGGCCATCAAGCCGCTCCTGCAGGATTCCGACATGGTTGTGCGGATGCGGGTCGAGCGGATCCTCGCGGCGTGGAAGAAGCGGGGCGCCCACGCCTAGCCGGAGCAGAAGTTTTCAGTTCTTAGTTTTGAGTTAGCAACTAAAACCTTACAACTTGCGACTGCATACGCAGCGCTGCGCGCTAGGACGCCAGGAGAGAGTCGAGCTCCTTCTGGATCTCGTCGAGCTTCCCTCGGCCCACGTTCCTGCCCGATTCCAGCTCCGTCTGAGCCTGCCGGACCTTCGCGATCAGGCGTTTGACCTTCGCAGAGGCGTCGCCCTCGCGCTCGCCGCTCCCTGTCTTTTCCAGTTCATCCAGTGCCTCGCGTAACTCCCGGGCGGCGTTCCCGAAATTTCGTTCGAGCAGGTCCGACTTTGCCTGGATCACCCGGGCCTTGGCCCCCACGAAACTTTCGCGCATCCGCAGATTGCGCTCCAGGCCGAGGGTCGTATTCAGGACCGAGTGGACGTTACGGGAAAGATCCACGATGGTGTCCTTGAGTTCCCCTACCGACCGCTGTCCCGTGTAGTAGCCAAGTGCGAATACTCCTGAGAGGACGACGAGTAACCCCAAGAGTTTCAGCATACGCCTCCTTTCGGACCCTAATCACGAACTGCGCCGGAGGGGCCTCCTGGTCCCACCGGCGGCAGCACGTGCAACAGGCTTCCCGCGGCGGCGATTCTGACCGCCGGCTCGGAGTCCTGCGGCGCCGCGATGACGGGGGAGTGTGCCCGGGAAATGTGGCGGAGTCCCCCCGGAAGTGCTGGAAACGAAACGCCCCTCGCAGGGCGTATCTGCCCTCGAGGGGCGGCTTGTGGTCCGTCTCCGAACGTCCTACCGAGTCTTGTGTGGCGTGGAACCCCCGGGGGAGGGTCCCACCATTCCTGTCTGAGTATGGCCAGTCACCTCGTAGGTGCCATTCTACTGAGTGGTGTCTAGAGAATCAAGGCAGCGCTCGTCAAGGCTCCCTGATGTCCAAGTGGGAACGCTCAGGAGTCCGATGGCCTCTTTGAAGCTGGGTGTGGCGAGGCCGCCAGAGCATACATCAGCTCCATGTATTCCTTGACCATCCGACGGGCGCAGAAACGAGGTCCGGTGGTGCGGATGGCGTCCTTGATGACTTGGATCCAGCCTCGTGGAATCCCGTCCCGGTCCCGCTGATAGTACAGCGGCACGACGTCCTGTTCGAGGATGCGGTAGAGATGCTCCGCGTCATGGGCATCCACCGCATGCGGATCCGTGAGGTCGGTTGCCAACGGAATGGCCCATCCGTTCGCGCCGTCGTATCCCTCGTGCCACCAGCCGTCCAGCACGCTCAGGTGGGGAACACCGTTCAGTGACGCCTTCTGGCCGCTCGTGCCGCTCGCCTCCATCGGCGGGCGAGGGGTGTTGAGCCAGACATCCACCCCCGGAACCAGGAACTTGGCCACGTGCATGTCATAATCCTCCACGAATGCGACGTGACCGCCGAGCCCGCGCTCTTTGCAGAACGAATAGACCTGGTGAATGAAGTACCGTCCTGGCTCATCCGCCGGGTGAGCCTTGCCGGCGAACACGATCTGGACGGGGCGCCAGCGGTCCAGCAGCAGTTGCTGAAGCCGCGCCAGGTCCTTGAAGAAGAGGGTCGCCCGCTTGTACGTGGCAAACCGGCGCGCAAATCCGATTGTCAGGGCCTCGGGATCCAGAAACGCCCCGCTCGGCAGGAGCTGCGAGGCCTCGAGTCGCTTCTGCATCCAGCCGGCCCGGGCGCGCTCCCGGATCATGCTCATGAGCTTGCGCTTCATGACCTGGCGAACGGCCCATAATTCTCCGTCCGGGATATCCGTCACGCGATGCCACACGGCTGCGTCATCCGAACGGTCCGCCCAGTCCGGGGCCAGGTACTTGCTGAACAAGTGATTCATCTCGGGGGCGATCCAGGTGGGCGTATGGATGCCGTTCGTCACGCTCCGGATCGGCACGCTCTCCTCAGGAAGATCCGGCCACAGGCTTTTCCACATGGAGCGCGCCACCCGGCCATGCTCACGGCTCACGCCGTTCAGATGGGCGGACATCCGGATAGCCAGGGCCGTCATATTGAATCCGGCTTCCGGGGACTCCGGATGCTGTCCCAGTTTCAGGAAGTCTTCGCGGTTCAGCCCGAGGAGTTGCCAGTACCCGCTGAAATACCGCTCGATGAGATCGACGGGGAACACATCGTGCCCCGCCGGTACCGGCGTGTGGGTTGTGAAGACCGTATTGTGTCGTACCAGTTCGGCTGCCTCTGCGTGCGTGTGTCCGGCCAGCACCAGTTCGCGAATTCGCTCCAGCGCATGGAAGGCCGAGTGTCCCTCGTTGGCGTGCCACACGGTCGGGGACAGCCCGAGCGCGCGCAACACCCGCACCCCGCCGATGCCCAGCAAGATTTCCTGGCACAAGCGAACTTCCTGGTCACCGCCGTAGAGCCTGGCGGACAGCTCGCGGTCACCGGGGACGTTATCCGGCACGTCGGTGTCAATCAGGAACAGCGTCACTCGTCCCACATGGACCCGCCACACGATTGCAAAGACGGTTCGACTGCCCATGGCGACCGTGACCCGGCACGGAGCCCCCGAGGGCGTCAAGACCTGGTGAACGGGTGAGGCCAGTCGATTGAACGGCTCATGCTCGGACTGTTGCCAGCCGTCGGGCGTGATTCGCTGATGGAAGTACCCCTGCGGGTACATGAATCCGAGACCGACCAGGGGAAGTCCCAGATCGCTGGCTTCCTTGCAATGGTCGCCCGCTAGGATGCCCAGGCCGCCGCTGTAGATTGGAATTGAGATATGCAGCCCGAACTCGGCCGAAAAGTAGGCGATGGTGCAGTCCTTCAGGGAGGGATAGCGACTGGCAAACCAGATCCCCTTGGCTCCCATATACTCATCGTAGGACTTGAGCACGGCCGAGTACTGGCGAACGAACGCCGCATCCTCGCTCAACGCGGCCAACCGTTCGGGTTTCAGCTCCTGGAGGAGTTTGACCGGGTTGTGGTGGGTCAGGCTCCACAGAGTCGGGTCGATCGTCTCGAACAGCCGGCGGGCTTCCGGATGCCAGCTCCACCACAGGTTGTGCGCAAGTTCCTGCAGTCGAACCAGGCCTCCGGGAAACTGCTCCGGAGACCCGGCGAGTCTCTGCGTTTCGTCCACGAAGCCTCCTCTTTCACCAGGCTAGAGGCAAGGGGCGATGGGCAATAGGTTTGCCTCCGTGCCCTCCCGATAGTCTATCGCCTCTAGCCTCCTGCCCCGCGCGCTCAGGGTTACGCATTGCCGGTATGACGCCAGATGGCCCAATCCTCCGTGAACGCCACGGCGGCGTACCGCTCCCCCAGAATCCGCGTCACCCTGTCCATGAGTCGCGACAGTTCCTTCGCCTCCTCGGGCTTCAGGTCTCGCCGGAATCTCGGATGGAGTCCCCAGCGAGTCTCAACCTCGTCGCCCTCGACTGCCGACATGACGCTGACCAACTTGATCTCGCTGCCGGCTGTCCTCGTGGACGCGGGATCGCCGGCCTTGGAGGCGGTGGCCTGCTCTACTGACCTCTGCCCAGGGGTCTGGACGCCGGTCTGCTTCTCGAACACCGCCTTCATCGCCGGGATCACAGCACTGGCACAGAGGGTGGCGGCCGATAGAACCATCCCGTTGCCCGGAGCGCCCATGACGCCGGCCACCCGTTCGGCGAACAGCTTGAACAGCTCATCTTTCACCGGGCTGTTCTCCGTCACCGTAAACCGGAAACGTTCGTACCGCGCCCGGCTCTCTGAGACCGCCTTGCCGATCGTCAGGGCCATTGCCATCTCATCGCTATTGGAGCCGAGGGTCGGGTCCAACGCAGCCTTCAGATGCCGACCGACCACGGCTTCGAGCTCATCCATGAACGGCGGCTGTTCCCGCACGGGAATATAAAACGCCGCCAACCGGTCGGCGAGGTTGAACATGACTTGCAGGAATTCCAGGTATATCTCCCACTCCTGCTGTCTCTTGAGCGCGGCCGCTTGCTCCGGGGCGCTGCGCTTGATCATTGAGACCGACTCTCCAGCAACGCTCACCATCAACGAAGCGAGGTCGCGCAGCACGTCCGAGAATGCGCCCTGTTGAGAGGTCCCCACCCGGTCCTCCTGAAATCGGCGATCATTATATACGACTCCGCGAAATCCTCCAAGCCACCCTAGGGAAATCGCTCGTAGTCATCGGGCATTGGCCACTAAAGCGATTCTCATTCGTGGCCACTTGCGAATGACGGATGACGAATCACCCGGCTTCAGGCTGTCATTGCAACAACGGGGAGGGTATGCTATACACCGCCACCGAAGAGCGTGACGCCGTGGCCGGCAACGGCCACGCGGGACTGGTGAGCCGGGATCCGAGCCCCAGAGGCCGCCGGAAGCCCGGCACCATAGGCCGAAGGTTCGATGGAACGGGAAATCAAGCCATACGTGCTGAGGCGGGGGGAGGAGGATCGCCACGCTCCGCGCCTGTCGCTGGATTACGAGCGGGCCCTCAATCCCCAACAGCTGGCGGCGGTCTCGGCGGGCGACGGACCGGCCCTGGTCATTGCGGGCGCCGGGAGCGGCAAGACCCGCACGCTGGTGTACCGGGTCGCCTACCTGATCGATCGCGGTGTCGATCCGCAGACGATTCTCTTGTTGACGTTCACGCGCAAGGCGGCGCAGGAGATGTTGAACCGTGCCGGGCTGTTGATCGGGGCCCGGTGCGATCGCGTGACCGGCGGCACGTTCCATTCAGTCGCCAACACCCTGCTGCGCCGGTACGGCCGACCGATCGGAGTCGAGCCGGGTTTCACGATCCTGGACCGCGGGGATGCGGAAGATCTGATCAGCCTGCTGCGCGGCCAACTCGGGCTGAGTGAGAAGGAGAAGCGATTTCCCCGCAAAGGCACCATCGCTGAGATCTTCAGTAAATGCGAGAATACGCTCCAGAGCCTCGAGGAGGTGGTGCTGGGAGAGTTCGCCCATTTCTCCGACCATCTACAAGATTTCGACCGACTCAAGCGCGCGTACGAGGGGGCCAAGCGGCAGAGACAGCTTCTGGACTATGATGACCTGCTCGTCAAACTCCGCGGGCTGCTGGATGCGGACGAGAGCACGCGCCGAACGATCTCGAGCCAGTTCCGCTTCCTCCTGGTCGATGAGTATCAGGACACCAACCGCCTGCAGGCCGATTTGATCAGGAAGCTCGCGGCGACGCACGAGAACGTCATGGTGGTCGGAGACGATTCGCAGTCCATCTACGGGTTCAGAGGAGCGACGTTCCGGAACATCATGGGATTTCCTGAGCTGTTCCCTGGCGCCAAGATCTATAAACTGGAGGAGAATTACCGGAGTACTCAGCCGATCCTGAACCTGGCCAATGAAATCATCCAGGGTGCCGCCGAGAAGTACACCAAGCATTTATTCACGCGAAAGCTGGATGGCCCGCTGCCGGTCCTGGTCCAGGCAGGTGGAGAGCATACCCAGTCCAGATTTGTGGCCCAGAAGATCCTGGAACTCCGCGAGGAGGGGGTGCCGCTCGGAGAGATGGCCGTCCTGTTCCGGTCCAGCTTTCATTCCTTCGATCTCGAGATCGAGCTCTCCCGCAAGGACCTTCCCTTCGTCAAGCGGGGCGGATACAAGTTCATCGAGACCGCGCACGTCAAGGACCTGCTGGCCCATCTCCGCGTCGTGGAGAATCCCTTGGATGCGGTGAGCTGGAACCGTCTGTTGCTGCTCGCGGACGGGGTGGGCCCCAAGAAGGCCCAAGAGCTCATCGCCTCGTTCATGAAGGGCGGACGGCCGGGGGACGTGCTTCGGAAAGTCGGCGGACGCTGCGGCCCTGCTCTCAAGGATCTGGCCCGCATCCTGGAGGAGGTGGGGCGGGAAGGTACGATGATGCCGGCGGAACAGGTCAGCCGGGTCTACGAATATTACCTGCCGGTCCTCAGAGAGCAGTATGACGATTACCCCAAGCGCATGCGGGATCTTGAACATCTCTCCTCGATGGCCGAGCGGTACCGCCGGCTTGAGCAATTCCTGGCCGATCTTGCCCTGGAGCCGCCCGATGAAAGCGTGGTCGATGTCGAGGCTCCAAACCGTGACGATGAGCGCCTCGTTTTGTCGACGATCCATTCGGCCAAAGGATTGGAATGGCGGTGCGTGTTCGTGATCTGGGTCGTGGACGGACGGTTCCCGTCCGCGTACTCGTTCATGACTGAAGACGAGCTGGAGGAGGAACGGCGCCTCTTGTACGTGGCCGTGACCCGCGCGAAGGATCATCTGTACCTGACCTATCCGATCAACATCTATGACAAGACGACCGGCATGGTGCTCTCGAAGCCATCTCGTTTCCTGGATGAGGTGCCGGCCGCTTGTTTCGATACGTGGACTCTCGTGGAGGAAGACGAGTCCCATGCGTGGGACTGACGCGCGGACATCCTCCCGCCCTGCTGCCGTCCAGGACTTCCCCGCTTCCGAATGGTTCAACAACCACTTTCCGCAGGTTCGCCGCCGGACCGGCTTCGAGGGCGGCCGCGCGAGCCGAGCGACATCGAGCGTCTGTTCGGAGCGGGCCAACGGGCCATCTAGTCGAGCATCCGCCCTCCCGCTTCTCCGGACTCGTTGGCCCGCGGGCCTCCTCCTCGTGGCCTGCCTTGCGGCCGACTCGTCCTACGGCGCGACGGAGTCCAGGGATCCATGGAGCAATCTCCTTGCCCAGGCCGACACGCGTGGCCTCCCGACACGTTTTCTGCGCGTGATCGAGCCGGGGTTCGTCACCCTGGAATTCAGCGACCTGCGAACATTTGCCGCCGAGTACCATCCTGAGGACCACCGGATGGTCCTGAATCGCGCCCTGTCCTTTAACGCGGCTGGCGGCCGGTTGAAACCTCTCGCCACGTTGACCCCGCGCGACCTGAGCACCCTGTACCACGAGCTGTTTCACGCTTACCTCGACTACCTCACCTCGAGACCTGACGCGGCGGCCGCCGACGCCGACTCGGCCCGCCTGCTGGCGTTCGCTCGGGATCAACAGCAGTGCCGGTATCGCATCGTTACGATCACGCCGGTGTTGCAGCGCAAGTCGGTGACGGAACCTCGCCTGCTGACCGACCGCGAATCCTGGGAAGCCCTCAATGAGACCTGGGCCGTCTTCGTGGGCTGGGCGATCTGGACACGGCTCGAGCTCTTGAGGGGACAGGGGGGGAGTACGCTGCCACGTCCCTCCGCCACCGAGAACTGGCTGAGTCGGTTGAAGAAGGCGGATCGGGATGGTGAGTTCATCGGGTATTACGAACCGGAGGATCCGGCCGAGCGCGCCATGACCCACAAGCGGTATCTTGCGCCCGCCCACCGAATCTCCCCACGGGAGGTCGCCCTGCTCCTGGAGGTGGTGCTGGGCGAGCCGGCCGAACAGGCACGGCGGTCCTCCGTAGTGATGGAGCCCAACCGACCTCCAGCCCCTGGCGGGGTCCCCTGCCAGCAGTGAGCCAGCCATGCTTCGCTCGAGCCTGCCCGAAAATCGTCCGGAATTTGCCTCCCTGGAACGCTCCCAGCCGAGCTGCATGGGGTGACGGGGCTCGGGCAGGAATATGGGCTTGACAAGGATGAAGCCCCCTCATATAATCCCTTGTTTCCTGAGAAATACGCTTCCCACCCTGAATCTGTTCTCCCGATCCGCGGCATCAGAAATGACCGGGGGAGCTGAGAAGGGGGTGGTGTGCTTTTCATTCCTCATGATAGCCGGTCATGATGGCGGCCGCGCTAAGACATGGCTCTACAGGCGGAAGTCGTCCCATCGTCTTGATGACGGAAACATTGAATCACCGGATCCGACGGGCAGGTACCCAAGTGGACAAAGGGGGCAGACTGTAAATCTGTTGCCATCGGCTTCCAAGGTTCGAATCCTTGCCTGCCCACCACTACAAGAATTTAGTGATTTAGAGACTCTTCGATTTGGTGATTGGTGATGTCACAGAGGCCTGTCAGTTCCCTGGTTCGAATCAGTAAATCGCTCAATCACCAAATCACCAAGTTCCCAGGAGGGCGGGCGTAGCTCAGTGGTAGAGTTCCAGCCTTCCAAGCTGGCTGTCGCGGGTTCAAATCCCGTCGCCCGCTCCATGAAGATGTGAAGCGCGGCTCGTGAAGCGTGAAGCGTGAAGCGTATCTGGCAAACAATCTTACGAGATGCGGACAACGAGATACGAACGACGCATTTGGACGGTTCACGAATGACGAGCGACGTTTTGCGAAGGCGCCCACGTAGCTCAGTTGGTAGAGCACGTCCTTGGTAAGGACGAGGTCACGCGTTCGATCCGCGTCGTGGGCTCCACA
>JAHRHE010000260.1 GCA_020027965.1 Nitrospirota bacterium
CGAACGGTACAACACTGCCGTCTCCGGGCTTGCTGTTCCCGCTCGTGATGAGACCAATGCAACCGGCGTGCGCCGCCTGTTCAGCATACTCACCCAGCCGCCCGATATGATTTGTCCGGACGAGACTCACACAGCAAACCTGCGCCTGGCGCGCCTTCTCGATGGCGCGGTGCATCGCCCAGCGGGCGGTGTAAAGTCCAAATCCACCCTGGCCGTCGACGGTCATTGTGCTCGCGGCTTCCTTGACGACAATAGGCTCTGCGGCTGGGACGATACGCCCTTCCTCGATCTGCTGCAGGTACTGAGAAATGCGGAGCACGCCGTGCGAGTCGTGTCCGCTGAGATTGGCCTTTACAAGGATCTCGGCAACATCATCGGCAATGTGCGGCGGCGTGCCGACGGCCATGAAGATCCGGCGGCTAAGAGAATGAACGTATCCGGCGGGCAAGCGATGCGCGGCGCTCATCGGGTCTCGCTCCTGGAGTCTACTATTGATCCACTACCGACCCGGGAGGGGTTGGTCCTTGCCGGTTCGAACTAGAGTGCACCCCTACCACAGTCGTGAAGGAGGCGATCACGTGCGTAAGCTGATGCCTGTCCTGCTTCTGCTGGCAAGCCTGCTGACCTCTCCCGCCATCGGCCCGGGTCTTGCCGCACCCGCCGCGAACACGCTGGTGTATGTCGCTGACATCAGCGACATGATCTCGTTGGATCCCGCGGTCGCGTACGAATTCAGCGGTGTCCTCGTTGCCCAGAACGTGTACGACACGCTGGTAGCGTTTGAAGGCGAAAATCTCACCACTCTCAAGCCGCGGCTGGCCCAATCCTGGACGATCCGAGACGCCGGCAGCGCCTGGAACGTGACGTTCAAGCTTCGGCCAGGCGTCAAGTTCAGCACGGGCCGGCCGGTCACGGCGGAAGCCGTGGCGTTCTCCATCGACCGGGTCATCGGCCTCAACAAATCTCCGGCCTTCCTCTTTAAGGATGTCGCGGGGTTGAAGGAAGGAGACACCAGGGCGGTCGACAGCAGCACGGTCGAGGTGACGCTGCCGAAGACGGCGAGCCCGCAGGCCTTCCTCTCTGTGATGACCTTCACCGTGGGCGCGGTCGTCGATCCGGATGAGGCGAAAGCGAATGAGAGCGGCGGCGACCGCGGGGAAGCCTGGCTGCGGAACCACTCCGCGGGCACGGGTCCCTACATGCTGGAGCGGTGGGACACCGAATCGCGGGCAGTGCTCGTCGCCAATCCGAACTACTGGGGCACGAAACCAAAGATAGCGCGGATCGTGATTCAGCACGTCCCCGAATCGAGCACCCAGAAGTTCATGGTGGAGTCGGGAGATGCAGACATCGCCGCCAACATCACGCCTGAGCAGGCGAGGGACCTGGCAGCCAAGGGGAACGTCAAGGTCCAGAAGGGCAGGCTGCTACAGCTCGTCTACATCGGCATGAACGCCAAACACCCGCCGCTGGACAAGGCGAAGGTCCGCGAGGCCATCCGCTCGAGCATCGACTACGACGGAATCGTGCGGAGCCTGCTGCGGGGCGAGGCGCGCAAAGTGCAGACGATCATCCCGGAGGGACTCTTCGGATTCAACGCGTCGGCGCCGTTCCAGGCGAACGTCACCAGGGCCAAAGCGCTGCTCAGAGAGGCAGGCGTGCCTCGCGGGTTTGCGGTCGACCTGCTGGTACCCACGGGCCCCGCTCCCGGCGGCGTGAAGTGGTCGGACATCGCGGCCAAGGTACAGAGTGACCTGGCGAAGGTTGGAATCAGGGTGAAGATCAAGGAAACTGCACAGGCAGCGCTTCTCGCCATCTACCGGGCGCAGAAGGGGCAGATGGTCATGATCTTATGGGGTCCAGACTTTCCTGACCCCGATGGGAATGTCACGCCCTTCACCGATTATGGAGCGAAGTCGATTGCCTGGCGCAACGGGTACGAAGATGCGACAGCTGCAAAGCTCGCCAAGCAGGCCGCCCTTGAACCCGATACTGCCAAGCGCCGGGCGCTGTACAAGCAGCTGACCGATCGGATCCTGCACCAGGGACCGTACGTCATCCTCTATCAGCCCACGACGCGCTTCGCGCGGTGCTCGTCGCACTCGGCGAGCATGCCCGTGAAGAACAGATCGCGGCGTACCGTCACGCCTACGGACTCGACCGGCCGGTACCGGTTCAGTTCGCCGTGTATCTCGGCCGCCTGATCCGTGGCGATCTGGGGATCTCCATCCGCACCCGCAGACCAGTGGCAGACGACCTGCGGGAGTTCATGCCGGCCACGATGGAGCTGGGCGGCGCGGCCTGGCTGGTGGCTCTGCTCTTAGGGATCCCCGCGGGCATCCTGTCCGCTGTGTTCAAAGACCGGATCCTTGACCATCTGTCCCGCCTCGGCGCGCTGATCGGCGCATCGTTCCCGGTCTTCTGGCTGGGCCTGCTGCTCCTGGGCGCGTTCTACTACCGGTTGCAATGGTTTCCCGGCCCCGGGCGTCTTGACGTGGTCATCAGCCCGCCTCCAATGCGCACGGGTTTCCTGCTGGTGGACGCGGCGCTCGCAGGAGATGGGGAAGCGTTTCGGAACGCGCTCCGCCACCTCGTCCTGCCGGCCCTCACCCTGGG
>JAHRHE010000151.1 GCA_020027965.1 Nitrospirota bacterium
GGCCTCGACCCTTTTGAGCAATCTCCGGAGCAGCTTGTACGGGAACAGTCTGAAGTATCCACCTCCCGCGATCGGCAGCCGCAGCCCGGCCATCGTGGCCGTGGACAGTGGAAACTCCCAGAGCGGTCCGGACTCAGTGAGCACGACATGGCTCTTCGTCTTTGCGCCTGGCATCCCGTAGGTGTGGTGGAGGATCGGGAACACGCTGGAGTCGTAGACATAGCCTTCCTCTACCAGGATCCGGAAAGCCCATGTGGTGTCCGGTGTTATGGTGAAGCTGGGGGCCCGATAGCCCAGGACGGGCCTGCTGACGATCTCCTCGATAATCGCCTTGGTCCTCCGGACATCTTCTCGAAACTTGATCGGAGTCTGGAGCGTGATCAACTCATGGGCGTACCCATGGGACGCGACTTCGTGCCCCTCGTCGGCGATCTTCCTGATCAGCTTTCGGTGCCGCTCTGCAACCCAGCCCAGCACGAAAAACGTCGCTCGAACATCCCGTATCCGAAGTAATTCGAGAATCTTTTCCGTGTTCCGCTCCACGCGGCTTTCAAAGTTATCCCAGTGCCGTCTCCGCATGGGAGACTCAAAGGCGGATACCTGAAAGTGCTCTTCAATGTCGAAAGTAAGACAGTGAACCTGACGTGACGGGTGACGGGTGACGGGTGACGAGTGGCTGTGATTCTCGTCTTCCGTGCCTGACTGTTGCCGTTTGAGGATTGTTGCTTGGTTATTCATTGTTGTTCCCAGTGTTCCTTTGTTTGAAATCAGCTCTTTGCTCAGAGCTCATAGCTAAGTGCTCTGGCTCTCAGCCCTTAGCCCTCAGCTATCAGCAATTTCTCCGCCATCTCCCAGCCCTCACTGCTATGACGCTTCACGCTTCACCCGTCACGCGCCACGCGTCACGGTTTCTAACGCGCTCCCTTCCCGAACAGCACGACGCGAGCCGTCTGGCTCAGGATCCGACAATCCAGAGCGATCGAGAGATTTTTCAAGTAATACAGATCGTGTTGCAGTTTCGTATGAGCGTCTGCGGCCGATGCCCCGTACCGGAATCGGATCTGAGCCCAACCGGTAATGCCAGGCCTCACCGTATGGCGAAGGTCGTAGTATGGAATCTTGCCGCGCAGCTCCTGCACGAACACGGGTCGCTCAGGCCTTGGTCCCACCAGACTCATCTCTCCCTTGAGCACATTGATCAACTGCGGCAACTCGTCAATCCTCCATTTCCGAATCCTGCGACCTACCCGTGTAATCCGAGGGTCATCCGGGGCAGCCCACTGCGCTCCACTCTTCTCGGCCTCGTGCCGCATCGAACGGAACTTCCAGATCGCATACGGCTGACTCCGTAGTCCGAGCCGTGTCTGTCGGTAGAACACCGGCCCCGGAGAGTCCAACTTGATCAACAGTGCAACGATCGCAAACAAGGGCGCTAATGCCACCAGACCGGCGCCGGACAGCAGAAGATCCATCAGACGCTTGATCCCCATGACAATCGCGCGCCGGCGGAATCCCGTCGAGAAGATCAGTGCGCTGGGCTTGATGAGATCAATCGAGAGACGGCCGGATTTTTCCTCGTACAAGTGGTGGCCATCCAGCACTTCCAGGCCCATGGCTTTAAAGTCCAACAGCGTCTCGACCGGCAAGACCGCCCGCCGATCTTCCAGGCAGACGGCAATCGTCTGGACCTTGCACCGTTCTACGACCTCAAAGAGCTGGTCGAACGTTCCGATGATGCCCGGATTGACCAGCCGCACTCCCACGCGCGACGGTTCCTTGTCCAGAAACCCGACCACCTCGAAGGCACGGCCCTGCCTGGACAAGAGCACCTGGCAGAGCTCCTTCGCTAAACGTCCCGTACCGAGGATGAGCACCCGCTTTCGGGGACGTGGGAGACGAACCGTCGTCATCGCCAGTTCACGCAAGGCCGATATCGAGCTCATACCATTCACAACTGCCGTCCTTTGCCGGCTTCAGCGTACCCATACCCCTGCAGATAGTACGGCATGGAGTCGACCCACGAGCCGGTGAGGATGATCTCTGGTTGCGTCGTGGGCTTGAGTTTCCTGAGCGCCTTCTCCACCACGTCTCGGCCGGTGACTCCGGCTCGGATCACCAGCACCAGCACATCGGCAAGACCGGCGAGCACGTTCATGTCGGCCAACGGAAGAATCGGCGGGGCATCCACCAGGATGTATTCGAACCGTGACCGCAGTTCTCTCAGGAGGGCGGTGAGTTGTTTCATCTTGGCTAGATCGACATGTCTTGATCGGACGCTGCCGGCGGGCACCAGCCACAACAAGGATTCCCCCAGATGACGGAGGCACCGATCGAGAGGCTGGTCCCCATACAGCAGGTCCGCCAGACCGGGGACCTGCGGGACGCCGGAGTAGGCATGCATGACCGGCTGCTTGAGATCCCCATCTATAATCAGCGTTGACTTCCCTAAGTCATTCGCCAGCACATATCCGAGGTTGAGCACCGTGGATGACTTGCCTTCTCCCTTCACCGCACTGGTCACCACGATGACGGTGCTCGTCCGCTCACCCCCCATCAGCGCCAGGCGGGTCGCCGCAACCCTGAACTGCTCGGCCACGACCGACGTGGGGTTCCATTTACTCACCAGATTCCGTTCCGGCGCCATCGCACCCGCTGAGGTTCTCCACTTTGAGGTTGTCTGGTCCCGTTTTGACACTCCCCCCGATGCCGACACCCCGCCTTTGCTCGCTCGGCTATCCTCTAAGAGCCGGGTCTTTGCCGGTCCGTCCGCGACGGACGAGCCGAGCAAGAGGCCCTTCGCCGATTTGTCATACGCGTAGTTGAAGGACGGAATTTCGGCCAGGACCGGGCAGCCTAAGGTCTCTTCAGCATCTTCCGGTCTGCGGAAGGCTGCATTCATGCGTTCAAGTGCAAAGGCGCCCCCGTAACCCACCCCGCAGCCGAGCGCGAGCCCTGCCAGCAAGATCCTCACTCGATCGGGCGAGTCCGGGGTTTCTGGCAGGTAGGCCGGGTCAAGTACCCGGAACTGCTCGCTCTTCCGGCGCTTCTCCAGATTTTCCGCAATCCGCGCATTGACCTTCTTGTCGAGCAGTGACTGATAATGTTTCTGCATGCTGTCGTAATCCCGCTGCAAAATCATCAACTCCTGCTCACGGGCCGGCGTTCCCTCCACCCGACCTTCGTATTCCCTCATCTGCGCCGTGATCCGACTGAGCCGGTTCCTGAGCGTCTCGATCTCGGTCTGCATTTCTTGTCGTTCTTTCTTGAGCCCCTGAAGGAACGGGTCGCTGGGTCCCGAGGAGTGGGCGGCTCCTCCATTCGAACCCGTGGCCTTCTCTTCTTCTTTTGTCACCTTAGACCGTGCGGCAAGAAGAGCCTTCACCCGTAGAATTTCCTGCTTGGCCACAAGAATGTCCGGGTAGGTGTCTTTGTACTCAGCCGAAAGCGCAGCCAGGTTGCGTTCTAACTCCTTGAGCCGCGCCAGAAGCGGGTCCGCCCCCCCTTGGTTCCCTTGCATGTTGGACGTCGTGACTCCTGTTGTCTTGTACTCGCTGATCTCCCGATCCAGCGCCGCAAGTCGTTGGTTCACAGTATTCATTGACTCGTGAATGGACGGCACCTCGGCTTGCAACCGATCAAGCGTTCGTAGGTTGGCATCCAGTTGCCCAGGAAGTTCGCCCATGTATTTGCTCTTGAACTCGCTGATCACCTTCTCTTTTAGCTCCACAGTCTCCTTGGCCGAGCGGAGCTCGATCTCCAAGAATTCGGACGCTTCCTCCACGAATAGTTCGCGAATTTTGAGATTCTCCTCGATGAATTGGGACGCCAGCTTCTCCGTCACCTTCATCGCCGTCGTGGGATCTTCATGCGAAAAGGAGATCGCAAACGCGACGACTTGACCACGCCCGCCGCCTTTGGTCTCGACCTTGATATTCTTGCGGACCTGCGCGATGAGAGCCTCACGGGTCTCTTCCTGACCATCGCCCGAATACAGTTTCAGATCATCGACCACCCTCGTCAGGGCCTTGTGGCTCATCAACTGCTGTTGGATCAGACTCAGGCGGTCCTGGACGCTCCCCTCCACCACTCCCTGCACGTACCGCTCCGGGATCTTCTGATTGTCTACCAGGATCAAAATGCTCGAGCGGTAACTCTTGGGCAAGACCAGGCAGAGGGTCCAGGAGATCCCGAGCGACACCGCAATGGCCGCCACGATCAGCCATTTTCTCCGGACGGCGATGCCCAAGTAATCCGAGACCGTTAACTGTGCTGCACCTAGCTTCGCCTGCATCCTCATCTCCACACGGCGCTGATGGCCAACGTCGCGACGTGACGATCAAACTCAGAGTTGGCGCCCTCAAAATCCTGCTTGAAGTGGTTGTAGTTATAGATCAGATTTGCGTTGATCCCAGGAATGAGAACGTAACTGAGTCCAATGGTTCCCCCAACCGAGTAAAAGTCCAACGACGTGCCCGTGAAGGACGAGCTACTCTGCCCGTAGTTCGCACTCCCTGATGCGGAGAGACGCGGGGTCAGCGGATAGCCCGCCGAGAGACTCACCGTATCGCTGATCAAGGCCGTTGCTGCGACGTAATAACTCGGAGTGATCGCTCGAGAAAAGTTGAAGGAAAAAGGAATTTTCCCCTGAACCCACGTCAAGGTCGCGCCGCCGGTGTAGTTGAGGCTGGTCGGCCCCGAGTCCGGAACGGCCGCTGTCGCCCCTCCGGCGAGACTCCCCGAGAGTGTCCGCGTGAACTGGTGCGACCACGTGAGCGTGCCGGAGTGGCTGGTAAAGCTGCCGACGCCACCCGTGCCTTGACCGAAACTCGACAGTGAGTACGTGTACGAGACATTGAAGTTATCCTGGCGCGTCACCGCTGTTTGTACGCCGATGTTGGCCGATTGACTGGTAGTATCCACAAACGTGCCGGCATCGGGCGTCGCGAATTTGTTGAAGAACTTCATGAACGAATAGGCGTAGCGGGCGTTCATGCTGACCCGCGGCAACAGGGTGTAGGATCCGCTGATTGCACTCGTGTTCTGGATCGAATCGGCCCGCGCCACCTGAATCCCTCTTGCGAAGATATCCGACTGCCCACCCGCCCGCGCTTCCGGATTCAGAAAGGCCGGCGGCTGGGGCGTGTAGGTGACGAAATCTGAGAGCTGTATTTTCAATCTGGGCACCACGCGATTCACGACATTGTCGAGGTTCAGGTTGAGGCCTCCGTTCGCACCGATGTAGTTCAAATCGGGATTCCTCACGTACCAGGCGCCGGTCAGCCCTGCCTGGAAACTCCCCGACATCAATCGCCCCTTCAGCTCGGCCGACACTTGCGGCGTAATCCTCGTGACGTAATCGTCCTTCTGTTGTCCTGCTACCAACAGCACGTTGGTGTCATACGTTTCTGATACCGTGACCGAGGGCAAGACACTCAGAACGGGGGCTCCTGTGACATCCGCAGTGGGAGTCCCCAGTTCGCCCGCTCCTGCCTCCCCTTCTGCCGTCGGAGCGGCCCCCGAGCTCTGGGCCTGGCCGCGCCCCAAATACTCGTCCTGGGCCATTCCCTCCGATCCCGCGCTAATGACCACGGCGATCACCGCCACTGAGGCAATTGTGAATTTCGAATTGCGAATTGCGAATTTGTAATTCAAGAGTCATGACTCACAAGCCCAATTCGAAATTCGAATTTCGTCCCTCGACTGGGCTCGGGACGACCCTGAGGCTCTCGAAGGGTCGAAATTCGAAATGTAAATGTGTGACTCAACACTCATGGCTCGCAACTAAAGCCTGCAAATTCGAAATTGCAAATTTGAACTTCGACATGTTTAAGTTGACCAATTCGAAATTCCAAATTCGTAATTCGAAATTCTCTCCTCAGTGCTGGCCCTAAGCTCTTAGCTGTCATATAGCAGCAGATCGGTAACAGTTTTTAGTCAATGGTTTGTGGCAGCACATCGGTCACAGGGCGACTAGGTTTTGGTCACGTCA
>JAHRHE010000261.1 GCA_020027965.1 Nitrospirota bacterium
GCGGGCGGAGGGGCGCTACCACCATCCTCCGATCTCGCGCCGAGATTCTCGCTGCAGCCGGCGCCGATGCTAGCCATAAGGAGCACCGCAAGTCCTAGCTTCGCCCGTAACATCGTGTGACCTCCGTGTTTAGCGGCAACCGAGCTGCCTGACGAATTCACCGAACCGGCTCGCCTTTTCCGCCTCGTCCGGGGTGTGCGCGTCGAACAGTACCAGCCCATGTTGTGACGCGGAATCGTGAACCTAGCATTGTTCCTCTGTGCCTTCAATAGGGCGCGCAAGTCAGAGACCGTGGCTAACCGGTAGCGCACGACTTCATGGACACACCAAACGCGAAATGTTATTGTGGCGCGTTTGTTTTGGGGGCAGGCTGACGCGTCGCGTGCGTCGGGTCGAACCGATCACTGAACTGCGGACTGGGAGGTAAGATCATGCAAAGCAGGTTGACACGAAGGAACGGGGGTGCACTGGCCAGAGCAGGGTTTTCGTTCGCCCTGCTGGCCCTCTTTGTCATGTGGCCACAAGCAGAGGCCAGAGGAGCCTCTGCAAAGGAAATCGACGTCAGCGTGGATGTCATCCTGGAGCGATTTGAGAAGGAAGTCCAGGGCGGAAAGGAGTTCCTGCATAGCGCCAAGGGCGTCCTGGCCTTTCCGCGCGTGCTGAAGGCGGGGGTGGGATTCGGCGGCGAGTACGGAGAGGGCGCTCTGCGAATCGGCGGCAAGACCGTGGATTACTACAATACGCTAGCGGGGTCCTTCGGGTTCCAGTTCGGGGGCCAGGTCAAGAGCATCCTGCTCGTGTTTCTCCAGGAGGATGCGCTCACCCGCTTCCGAAAAAGCGAGGGCTGGAAGGTCGGGGTGGACGGGTCTGTGGCGGTCATTGCAATCGGCGCAGGCGGCGACGTTGACAGCACAAAGATCAAGGAACCGATCGTCGGCTTTATCTTCGACCAGAAAGGCCTGATGTACAACCTCACCTTGGAAGGAGCGAAGTTCACAAAGCTCGACAAGCGGTGAAGGCCTGGGCTTGCGCCTACTGTGGAACAGCCCGGCCTGTTAAAAAAGATAGATCGACCCGTAGAGGTAGAGCAGGTTATAGCCAAGGTTGACATTAAACCCGCCTGAGGAGGATTGATTTTGCACGTCAACGACCAGCCGATCATAGGCAGCCCCCAGGGCGAAGTTTTTGAAAAGGCGATACTCGAGTCCGGCGTAGAACTCAAACATCGACCCCGAGAAGTCGCCCACTTTAAGATAGAAGAAGTCGCCTCGAATCTGTGACTGCAAGCGCGGCGTGATATTGTAGTTCACCACGCCGCCGATCGAGGGGAGGGGAAGAGTCAACTGTTCTTCGATGATCGTTGAGCCAGCCACCATGCCGTTAACCATCCCTTGCGCGGACAGCATGAATTTGAGATTCGACATATACAGCCCGGGAGACACCGCCAGTTCCACCTTCTCGTTCCGATAAAAGGAGTAGTTATACAGGAGCCGGTAGAGATTCAAGTTCAGGCTGGTGCTGACGCTTGCGCCGACATCGATGATTTGGTCTTCGATTTGGATTTGCTCATTAAGCGACTTCTGTCCCGCGAGCCCAATCCGGTACCACGAAAACCCCAGGCTATGACGCTCGTTGAAACGATACAAGGCCTCGATTCTCAACGCATCCGTGCTGGTGTCCCCACCCAAGGTCTGGGCGAAATCAATGCTTGTGCCAATCCCGGAAACAGAGCCCGGGAATGCGACGGTCGTGTTCGCATCCCAGACGTAGGCCCACCCGCCGCGGATCATGAGTTTTCCCGGCAACTGTTCCTGTTCGCCCTCCTCGGCCAGCGCCAGGCCCGGCAGGATCGCGATGAACACAGCGAACAGGCTGACGAGCACTGCCCGTTTGAGATCCACGAGATGCCCGGACGGCACCTTTGGGGATGCCGTTTTGGAATCGCAGGATTTGTTCATGGGATTTCTCCTCCGCTGGTCCGACAGGCGGCTGGCGAGATGGGAACATATATAAGTGAGGCAAGTTGACATATGCCATAGTTTCCCGCATCAAGCAAGACTTTCGGGATCTGATCCCATGCTTCCGTGAAGACCGCTGCACTCCCGCATAGAGCCGAACTCTGCCAGTCATGCGGTAGGTAAACACCGCTTCTCCTTGAAAGATGTCTTCATGCGCGCCATTCCGCAGATCTCCTTCGATCCCGCTCGTCCAGTCGTTCCGCTCGTAGTGGAACGCCATCAGGAGCGACAGCCGTTCAGCCAACTCGATGTCCAGATCGGCCGACCCATAGTTGTTGACGTAGGAGACATCGTCCCTGAGTTGTGGCTGGCTCCGGCCCTCGGCGAGGCCTCGCTCATAGTGGTAGCTCAGCCCGAGCTTGACCCGCGGCAACAGGCGCCACTCGAGGTGAGGACCGATGGTCCAGAAGTTCAGGTCCCGCTGCGCAAACTCATCGTTGTACCGGCGCAACCCAAACCGTCCCAGCAGGCGCACCTCGAGGTTCCGGGTCAGGTTGCGCTCCAGTCGCGCCGACCAGATGTGGCTGGTGACGGATTCTTCCACCAGCCCCTGCATGCCTGGTTGCCGATCCAC
>JAHRHE010000152.1 GCA_020027965.1 Nitrospirota bacterium
ACCTAAATAAGTAGTCTGTCCCAGTTTCTCATCTCCATTTCCATTGGCCGTCAGGATACCGGCGAGAGGAGGACATCATGCCGCCATTCATGAAGGATTTTCACACGCACGCCTATGCGCTGATGCGCATCGTCGTCGGCTTTTTGTTTCTCTGCCACGGGGCTTCGAAACTACTCGGATTTCCGATGCCTCCTCCTGAAGGGATCCCTCCGATCGTGGTCTACATCGCCGGCCCCATCGAGCTGGTGGGCGGCTTGCTCGTGATGATCGGGCTCTTCGCCGGCTGGGCGGCGTTCCCGTGCAGTGTGCTCATGGCCTTGGCATATTGGATCGTCCACGGCACCCGGGCGCTGTTTCCCATTCAGAATAGCGGCGAACTCGCCGCGCTCTTCTGCTTCGTCTTTTTGTTCATCTCCACACAAGGCTCGGGCATCTGGAGCGTGGACGCCGTTCGAAGGAAAGGCTAGATAACGAAACAAGAGGCCCTTCTCCATTTGGACGGAGATCCGCCGTGGCTTTATCACACAAGGGTCATGATGTACGCCGGCGTTGTCTCCTTGCGCTTCTCCTCTTGTTGTCGGCCTCCCCGGCGGCCGCGGCCGAGGTGCGCCTGCAGGTGCTCGAGACGGACCCGCCGTCCCCCGCCACCTTGGGGCATTGGGAGCCGTTTCATCTGCGCATCGGGTACGACTCGGATCGGACGATCCGCGTGCGCGGGGATGCCTTCCTCCAAGACAAGCGCGTCACGTCGATCAGCAGCGGGTCGCCGCGCTATGAGCCGGGCACGGGCGAAGCCTACGTCTGGCTGGCGTTCACGGAGGCGGCGCGGGTGGACAAGGTCGTCGTCACGGCGGAAGACGACGTCACGCGCAAGCCGCTCGCGCAAACCGAGGTCGTCGTCGAGCTCACCTGGACCGGAATCAAACAACCCGAAGCGCCGCGTGCGCGTGCTAGTTGGGTGGAACGCCTGCGGGCCGAGAACGAGCGGCGCAGCAAAGCCGAATCCGCTGCCTATATGAACCGCCCGGTCCCCTGGTGGGAGGGGGTGCTGTTCTTCGTCGCGATCTGGGCTGGGCCGGTCTATCTTGTCTTGCAGGTCGTCTTGCTCCGGCGCTATCGGGGAGCTTGGCGTCTGGCGGTGGCAGTGCCCGCTGTGCCGATGACCGGTGTGCTGATCTACACGGTGTATGCGTATCAGGCCGGGAGCAATCTGTTTCCGCTCGTTCTGATCTTTACCAGCCCGGTGGCCTTGCTGTACCTGCTGGGGTTGATGGTGGCGCGGCATGTGGTCTTGCGGAATCAACGTGAGAAAGACGCGTTGGTGGGAGCCCCGTGATGAACGATGCCCCTCGGGACCCGGGTGATCTTCCTCCGGCGGCGGTCGAGGCCTTACGGAAGGGCCGCACGATCGATGCGATCAGAATCCTACGCCAGGAGCGAGCGCTGGACCTTCGCGATGCGAAGCAAGCGGTGGATCAGTATGTGCGAACCAACCCTGGGCTGGAACGGTCTCTGCGGGAGGCGCAAGCCGAGGCGAACCGCGGGTGCGTCGTCTGGGTCCTTGGATTGCTCGCGCTTGCGGTTGCCGGCTATTATGTTCTGGCGTGGCGATGATGACGGCCTGCGCGCTGTGCGGGGCGATGGCCAATGGCTCTGCCTCACCTCCGATGGGACCCTGTGCCTAGCATTGTCCGCGAAACACGGTTGTAACACTGGTCTGCCATACTTCCCGTCGAACAGGTGGCGCTCGACTCTGCGGGATGTTGAAGAAGGAGAATGGCATGGAGTACAAACGGGTGACGATGGACAAGAAAAAGATCATCGCCATGGTGGCCCATGACAACAAGAAACCGGACCTGCTCGCCTGGGCCAAGTTCAACCGGAATCTGTTGACGCATCACACGCTGGTTGCCACGGGAACCACGGGTCTGTTGCTCGAAACGGAGCTGGATCTTCCGGTCTCCAGATTACAAAGCGGACCACTCGGAGGCGATCAGCAGATCGGGGCGAAAATCACAGAGGGAGAGATCAATTTTCTGATCTTCTTCTGGGACCCCCTTGAACCCCATCCGCATGATCCCGACGTGAAGGCGCTGTTGCGGATCGCGGTGGTCTGGAATATTCCGATTGCTTGCAACCGCGCGTCAGCCGATTTCATGATTTCGTCATCGCTCATGCCGAACGAATATCAACGCCTCGTACCGGATTACGACGCCTATCGAACCCGTTCCGTGCCCGGCACCGTCACGTAACCCCATCACAGAGTAGACGATGGGGTGTGGCCTTGACGGCCGGGAAGGGGAGGGGCTGATGATTGGACAGGAGGGCATCATCATGAACCAACAGAGACGGATCCATGATGGTATTGTCGGGGCGGTCGTCACCGCTGGGGTGGCACTGGGGTACTCTGTGGACCCCCTTTGGTTGCTCGTGCCCGCCGTGCTCGGGGTCACACTCATCCAGAGTGGCTTGACCGGCTTTTGCCCGCTCTATTACCTGCTGGGCAAGATCGGTCCAACCGACCTGCCGACGGCAGCCTCCAGGTCTGGAGTGAAGTAGGAAAAGGAGCTCAGGCTCGCGGATCGAGACGGGGCGGGGCGTGCCGCTCACTTCGGCACATCCGGGCGCGGGTCGGGGACGAAGCCGAGGCGGTTGGGCATCCGGACGGCTGGCAGGGTGCGCGCATCCATGACCGCGCGCTCCGGAACAATCCCGTTCCGGAACAGGAGCCAGGCGATCAGCGAATAGACCTCGTCCGGCGTGAGTGACTGCGGTGCCGTGTAGGGCATGGCGCGGTAGATGTAATCATACAGGGTCGTCGCCTCGGGCCAGTAGCTGCCCACCGTCTTGACCGGCTCGGGGGTGGCGAGGGTGCCGCGCCCGCCGACCAGCGGCACCATCGGCCCCTCGACGCCCGTCGGGCCGTGGCACGCCGCGCACTTCTTGGCGTAGACCTTCGCGCCGTTCTTCACCGTACCCTGGCCTTGGGGGAGCCCGTCGCCGGAGGGAGAGACATCAATATTCCACTTGTTGATCTCTGCTTCCGTTGCGGTCCGACCCAGGCCATAGTTGGCGGGTTTCTCTTGAGCCAAGACGGTCGTCCCTCCCACCAGCTCCGCGAGGCAGATTCCTAGTATCAGGCCTCGCTGTCCTCCCTTCCTCAAATCAACAAATCTCGAACTCACCAACTCACCAGATTCCTCAGGCGTGCACATTGCTGACCCTCCCGTCGCGCGCGACCTTCCAGCTCTGGATCGCATTATAGTGATACACAGAGTTCAGACCCCTGACGGTGATCAGGGCCTGCCGCGTCGGTTGGACGTATCCTGTCTCATCGGTGCAGCGGCTCTGGAGTACGGCTTCCTGTCCTTCCCATCGCCAGGGGAAGGTGAAGCGGGTCGGGCATTCCGGCAGGACGAGATCGTGGAGACGCGCCGGCTGCCAGGTGCGTCCGCCATCGGTGCTGACCTCGACCACGGTGACGCGGCCGTTGCCGCTCCAGGCCAGTCCGCGAACCTCCACAAATCCCGGTCGAAGTTGCTGCCCGCCTGACGGGTGAGTGATGACGGACTTGGCCTCCATGACCATCGTGAACTGTCGCGCGGTCCCGTCCGGCATGAGGTCAGTGTAGTGAGACGTCTCTTCCCGCGTCATGAATGGCGCCGTTCCCAGTTTGAGCCGGCGCAGCCACTTGATGCACGTGTTCCCTTCCCAGCCCGGAAGGAGCAGCCGCAATGGATAGCCTTGTTCCGGGCGTAAGGGTTCTCCGTTCTGGGCATAGCAGAGCAACGCGTCCTCCATCGCCGGACCCAGGGGGATGCTGCGCGTCATGGCCGCCGCATCGCTGCCCTCCGCCAGCATCCAGGCCGCGTCGGGCTTCACCCCGACTTCACGCAGCACCATGGCCAGCGCGACGCCGGTCCACTCGCTCGTGCTCATCAATCCGTGAGTCTCCTGAACGGTCTGCCCGCCCGGCGCACGCCATTCGCGCGCCGAGTTCCCCGAGCATTCGATAAAGGCCAGCCTGGAGACCGAGGGGAATCGTTTCAGGTCGTCCATCGTGAAGATCATCGGGCGCTCGACCAGGCCATGGATCAGCAACCGGTGCCGAGCCGGATCGATGACCGGGACCCCGTTATGGTGTCGCTCAAAGTGCAGGGCGGACGGGGTCACGATGCCGTGCAGGTCCTGTAGCGGGGTGAGTGAGTGCGAGGTGCCGGCGAGACGGGTGGCCTGCTCAAACTCCGACCGCTGTCCGTAGGGGCTCGGCGGAGCTCCCGGCACCCGTGTCGGGTCTTCCGGTACCGCTCGTGCTTGCGCACGCAGCGGGCGGAACAGGGCCTGAGCGGCAGCGAGTCCTGTCACGGACACGGCGGCAGTCAAAAAACGCCGGCGGCTCAGTGACCGGCCCCCCGTTGTCTTCATTCCTTTCGCGCTGTGCTTCATAGATCCCTCATGGTTTTGAGCTGGGCTGAAGATTAGCATCGTACAACTTCGGATGCCAGTAAGCGGTCTGGTCCCATGTCAAGGCCGGTGCCAGAATACGCCAAGCGTTTTCCTTGACGGGTCTCCCGATCCGCGGTACTTTGTGCCAATCCGGTGCATCGTTTGAAAAAGCAACTATTTCGATCTGCCTGTTATCATGCAGGCTTACGTGTTCGCTCTAAACCAAGAGGAGCCCTGACGATTGGAGGGCAGCACGTGTCGTGATCCTGGCAGCAGACGCACGACACGCAGACAAGGGTAGGAGTGGGCCAAACCCAAGCGATTCGGGCTGACCTAGCATGAGCCCTTCATCCCAGGCGGGCAGGTCGTACTTGGAGGCTTAGGCGGGGCCGTTCGCTCAATGATTGGGGGTGGCTCTTCGCTCTCCCGCTCGCTGGTGACGCCCGGGGTGGTGGGAGGACTGGAATAGGGAGCGCAGCCGCACAAGAGAATCGTCAGGGTCGCCAGCAGCAGCCATTTCACCATGCGACGCCTCCTTGGGATACAGCGCGTGACTGGTCGCTCCCTGGGTGGAGTCTCTCAGCCCATGTGTGGATCGGGGAGAGTTCTGTCGGTGATCCGATACGCCGAGTCTACTACAAAGGATCCAGCCCATGGTAGAGGCTGGATCACCTGCTGATAAAGGACTCCCTATTGACCCTCAGTCGTTAGCCTACGGCGCAGCTCAACGGGCGCACGACTGCGCCCATAGTGCCTCTTCAGGTCCAAGGCAGGCTGAGGGGCGAGGGAGAGCCTTGTCAAGGAGTTGCCGCAACGGCGGACGTGTCCCGCTTGGGTCCCTGTCCACCCTCCTCTTTCTCTTCACCTTTCTCTTTGCCCACACGGGGTATGGGCAGCAAGGCCCGTCTACGGGCAAAGTCATTGTGAGAGGCATCACAGTCACCGGCAGCACCGTGTTCAGCCACGAACAGTTGGCCGCCATCACCTCGAGCTATCTCGGCCAAGCCATGGACCTGGCAGACCTCCAACACATCGCTGCATCGGTGACCGAAGCCTACCGGCAACAGGGCTACACACTGGCCAGCGCCTATGTTCCTCAGCAAGAGATCAAGGAGGGGGTCGTCGAGATTGCAGTCCTGGAAGGAAGGGTGGGGAGTCTGACCATTACCGGGAACGAGTATTACTCGACTGAATTCATCAAGCGAGGCTTCACCCAGGTTCTCGAAGAGCGGGTCATCAAAAATAGCTCCCTGGAACGGTCTCTCTTGCTGTTGAACGAGAATCTTGACCTGAAGGTGTCGGCAACCCTTGAGCCTGGGACAGAGACGGGGACGACCAACATCCTCGCCAAGGCCGGGGACAAGCGCCCCCTCCATGCCTCGCTCGACTTCAACAACTACGGGTTCAATACGATCTCCCGCTACCGGTTCGGCGCCGGCATTGAAGCGGGCAATGTGCTC
>JAHRHE010000153.1 GCA_020027965.1 Nitrospirota bacterium
GTCCTCACCGGTCTTCGGGTCCCGATACTTGGCGCCCTTCGGACCGATGATGACCGCGCCGAACAGGCCGTTGCGCGGATTGACCATCACGTTTCCCCAATCCCACACCAGGGACGCGATCTCGCCCAGAAACGGATCCGCATAGTAGGTGTAGGTGCGGCTCCCGCCCGGACCGATCGTTTGATCGCCCGGATTATTCCCGACGTTGGCCCCTAACGAGTCCTTCGGGTTAAAGGCCAGCGAGATCGCCGAGAACGAGGCCCGGCTCTGCTTCATCTTGTTCTTCAGACTGACCTTGATGCAGTCTCCGATGTTGGCGCGAAGCGTCAGCGGCATCGGCTGGAGACCGGCCGCCACCTTGGACGCCTCTTCCTCCAGGGCGTAAATCTTGGCGTCGGGGTTGGTGATCTGGATCTTCCGTTCGAAGTCGACCTCGATCGCTTCCGGCGCCTTCGGGTTGAACTTCATGGACGGATAATCCAGGGCCACCACGTTGAACGTCTTCACCGGCGCGTCTGCCGGGCAGACCGGCATCGGCTTGGGCATCTCGTTCCGGCCCGAGTACCCGGCCGGCAGTTTCTGGAGATCCGGCGTCTCCTTGTCCAGCACCCGAATGATACCCCAAGCGCCCTCGGAGAATTTCGAGGCACGCCCGTTGAAGTGGATATAGTCGCCCGGCTGCAACCTGGGCCCGCCTGCCTGCGGCACCACCAGGTCATATCGCTCGGCGATGCCGATGTGGATCGAGTTCTTGCGGTTGGCGTCCCCCGCATACCGCTCGGTCAGGTACGTATGGCCCGAGATTGTCCAGGTCATCGTCTCGTTCATCAGGGTATGCAGCAACCGGAACACCATCGTGTCCCCGACATATGCCCGCAGCAGCGGTGTATAGGGGTCTCCGTGGATGGCGCTATTGAAGATCTGGGACACCTCCGGATTGGTGGCGAGCCGCTGCGCGATGGGTCCGGCCCGGAAGTTCAGCCCGCTCCCGGTCGTATGCGTCCCGCCGTTCAGGAACGGCATCGGGGTCATGTAAATCTTGTCGGGCATCATGAAGGACACGGTCTTCCCCGCCTCCAGCGCCACCTCCACCGGCTGTCCGGGCGGGTTCCCGGTCGTGACGATGTTGACCGTGTGCGGAACCGTGTCATGCACCTGCACCATCAGCTCCCGGAAGCTCCCGTTGACTCCGTAGCCCACCGGCTCCACCGTGCGGATGTCCGCCACCGGGCCGCTCCGAATTTCCTTGCCGGTCGTGGGATCGTGGTACGTGGAGCCGACCGGCTCGGCAATGATGGTGCCGAAGCCACCGTGCGGCCAGGTCGTGGCCCCGAACGCGTGATCGTGCCAGAACACGGTGCCCACATCAGAATCCACCCAGAACCGCTGCCGCACGAACTCTACGGTCACGATGTCATTCGCCGGGTGATCGTTCTTCAACGGCTTGGTGAGCGTGATGGTCCCGCTCTTGATCTCCTTGATCCGGGCCACCTCGTTCCCCTTCACGTTATCGGCCCCGACCAGCACTTCCGTGTTCACGTGGTATTGGGCCGCATTCCTCACGGTGATGCTGGTGGCGCCTTTCTTCCCGGCGGCCGTCAGCGCCGTGTTCATCGGCACCGGCAGTCCCTTCTTGTTCTTCTTCTCCAGCATGGTGAACGGCCGTACCGACTGCTCATAGGACATCCCGGTGATCACGCCGTCCGAGGACTGGTTGTCGAACTGGAAAAAGTGAAAATGCGTGTTGATCTTGGAGGACTGGAAGTTCGTGTAATCGTCATCCTCCCACTCGCTGGTGAGCGTCCAGTCCACGCAGTCATAGATGTTCGCGCGGACGACCAAGGGATACTTCAGGTCGTCGTTCGCCCGAATGGCCGCCTCCTCCTCGTGTAGGACGTAGATCAAGCCGTTCTTGTCCACCACGGCGGGCTCCTTGCCCTGCGCTTTGGCGATCTTGATCGGCAGCTTGATGAAGTGCACGTTATAGTACTTCCGCCCGGCGTTCTCCGGGCACATGCTCCACCGCCCGTTCTCGCCGGGTCGTGCCGGCTCGGTCGAGCGCTCCCCGTTCTCGTCCTGATGGATCATCTCCAGCCAGGGCGCGCCGTTGTGATTCGGCGAAAACATGACCCGCTTCCCGAAATGCGGACGGAGATGCGGCCAGGCGACCTTGCCCGTCGTGGGCTCGAACAGGAAGGGCTGCCGCTGCCCCGGGGTCGCAGACTTGTACTTGGGGTTGGCGATCGTGCTCTCCTTCTCGGTCATCGCCCGACTGCCCTGCCAGGCCCAATCCATGACGGTCGCGTCATAGGAAATGGTCTGGGCTTTCTCATCGTCCTTGTGGCCCGGCTTCCCCTGAGTGGGAAGCTGGATCTCGACCCAGTCCTGGATCGTGACGACGGCCGGGTTCGCCCTCCAGTTGGTCTTGCCCTTCTCCACGATCTGGAACGCCTTCCCGAACCAGTCCACCGTCTTGCCGACGAGCTGATCGGACGTCACCCCCGCCTTGATCCGGCCCTTGCGATCCGGCAGCTCCCGGAGATCCGGCATGGCGTCATTGTGAGCCTTCCCAACCTGGAGCGTGTTGTACACCCGCCAATAGCCCCACATTCCTGACACATAGTGGTGCGCCACGTGGCAATGGAAGAGGAAGTCGCCGGCCAGTTGCTGGCAGAGGCCCGAGCCGCACTCCGTCTCCAGATCCAGCGCCTCGGACGGCCCGATGACTTCCACGTCCACGCGGTCCGTCTTGGCCCGGATCACCGGATACTTGACCGGCCCGTTCTTAGCCGTATGCCAGAGGTTCATGTCGTCGATGGCACGCGGGCTCCGCGGCCAGCGAATCGCGCCGCCGTGCGGATGGTGCGAATGGAAGACTTCGGAGCCCCCGTGGACCAAGCGGAACTTCGCCGGGTCCCCGAGGTAGGAACGCGGAATCGTGGTCGCCGCGTCTCCGAACGTATAAGAGCTGTACCCCATGGATTCGTCTTCGAACCCGAAGTACTCGTGCTGCACGTGCATGTTGTTAATGCCGAAGGGCTCGCTTCGGTAGTTCAGCGCGCGGCCTCCTGGCCGGTAGCTGTCGGTCAACGGGTCGCGCTGGGGCAGGAAGTCGCCTTTCTTGTTGACCGGGCGGAAGGCCTCGTCGCCCACCTCGTGATAGATGATCACGAACTCCCGGAAATCTGGACCGGTACCGTTCTTGATGATCGCCTGCCAACCGCTCTTCGTCGGGGTCGGATCACCGGTCCCCAGGGGATCGAGGTACTCCGAACCCTGGGGCTCGACGACGAAGGTCCCGAACAGGCCCATCACCGTCAACTCGCGGTCCTGGCTGTAACTGTGAAACTGCCGCCCGCCCTCCTGGGTCCCCGGATGGATGTACCAGTCCATCTCCACGCTCTTTTTCTCGGCAACGATGGAGTCGGGATTGGTCGTGGTGGCAGCTTTGCCGGTCGCGCTCACCAGCATGCTGGACCCATGGATGTGCAGGCTCACATCCCCGCCTCCCTCCTCCAGCTTGTTCCGCAGGGTGATCTTCACGCAGTCGCCCTGGTTCGCGCGAATGACCAGGGGCTGAATCCACTGGCCCTGGAGCCCGTTCGTGACGGCGCCCGGATCATAGCCATCCTTTTCGCGCGCCGCCTTGTTCTTGGCTTCTTCCTCCCGGACCTTGTCCAGATTCTCGGTCAGCACATACATATAGCCGGGATAGTAGTCCAGCCACTGGTTGATCGAGATCTCGACGTTGATCGCGGAGATGTCGTAGGGCCTGACCGGCGCGTTCGCAGGACAACGGCCCCCCTGCGCGGCGACCGGCTCGACCCTCGGATCCGACATCAACAGCAGGTCCTGCCCGCCCGCACCATACTGGTGCATCATGGACATGGTGTTGTACGGACCGCCGCTGACCGGCTGCGCCTTCACATCCTGCGCCATCTGGAGCATGACGCGCTGGTGCTGCTGCTCTACCATCGCGGCCCGATCAGGCCGACCCGCCATCGTGTCCTCCACGATGGTCTGGCCCTTGAGCTGCTCAGCCCAGGCCGGGGTCTGATGCGTCATTCCAACAGGCTTCGCGCCAACAGGATTCGCGCCAGCAGGCTTGGCGGCCGTGTCCTGAACCGCAGCATGGGTGGCGTGAGAGGAAGATGGTTCGGCCCAGGCAGCGAGCGGGAGCCACAAGAGGGCTCCACCGGCCACCAGGCCGAGGCATCGTCCGAGCAGTTGAACGGTGTGTGTGGCGTAAAACATGGACCGGCCTCCTTAACATAAGAATTGGCGCGATGAAGCGACCCTGACGGTTGATGGCTGCTCTGAGCTGGCAAGTTCGGGAAAGGCCTCTGCATGTCCGGGGTAAACCCTACTTCGCAGCACGGTGATCACCTTGAGGGGAATCTAACGATACTCAAGTCCAATCCTCTCTGTCAACCCTAGAATTTCAGTCGATGGCCGGAAGGACGTCGGTGCATCGGGGAGCGCAGCAAGAGCCACGCGATGGGTTGTTTGGGATAGAGCGCAGAGTGCGCATGTATGCCGGCTAAGGCTTCCGCATCGAGAATTTCTCGGCTTGGTCTTCTTCACGGGGGTGAAGAAACGAGGGGGGTTCCACGTGGCCCGGTTCGCGAAGGACGGATTGGGGTTCGAGGCTCGGAGGCGGTGGGAGTCGCTGACCGGACAGGATCAGCAGGACAATCAGGGCGCAACCGACGAGCAGGACGGCACTCGCCGTGCGGATCGCTCTATTCCCTTCTGTTTGGAGATGCCTGGCTACTTCGGCGACAGTCTCCAAAAGCCCATTCAGGGCCAGACTGACTTGCATCAGCTTTGGCCCCGCGTTGTCGGTAAGATGAACTTCGGCCTTGTTCCTGAGAGCGGCAGCCTCCGAGGGAGAGGCCGTCTCCCACATCCTGATCAGCAGTGCAACGGTCTCATCGGCGGCCGAAAAGTAGGCGGCAAGGCTGTCTCTGACTGCCTGCAGCTCTTGCGCTTCACTCCGCCCGCCGCGCGACACGGTCGCGCTTGTTGCGGCGAAGTGATCCACCGCCTTCAGGATCCGAGCGCGCTGATCCGGCAGAGACGCCGAGATGCGCTCAAAATCCTTTCGAGTCGGAGCTTCAACCGCGCGAACGACTGTCGCACGGTACCGTATGACATCGGCGGAGATGTGGCCGAGACCCGTGGCAGCCAGGGTGTAGTCCGTATACATGATGCGGAGATTCTCGTCGATCTCGCGCAAAGCGTGGGAGCTGACCACTCCACCTGCGGCAATCAACAGGCTCACCAGCACTTGGCTCGGGGTCGGCTTGACAAAGAAAGACCTCCATCCAATCTTCACTCTTGTACTCCTCTCCTGGTGACCGCTGCTCCTGTCTCGGTCATCCTGACGACCCGAAGGCTGCCGCGAGCGTCGTCATGGGGAGCGTGAGGACTAGGCTGAGCTCAAGCACGAGGTCTTCATCGATCGCCTTTCGCTTTGACCAAAAAGAGAGGGGCAGGGAACCCGCTCGAGCCCCCTGCCCCTCGTCGCTTGAGGGAGCGGCTCCGGTGGAAGCACACCCCTCCGCTTGACGCGCGGGAGAGTGCCCGTGGTGGGCACACCCCTCGCACCGCATTGACCTGTGGGAGGGGGCCCCGTGTTGGGCACGCCCCTCCCACCGCATTGGCCTGTGGGAGGGGGCCCCGTGCCGGGCACGCCCCTCCCACACCTACCTCTCGGGGTCCTGGCGTGGGCTTACAGCCAGTTCACCCGCTCGGCCGGCCGGATGTAGATCGGCTCCTCCACCTGGATCCGCGCCACTTCCTTGCCCGACTTGTTGAACCCCAGCACGGTGTCGTTGTACATCTCGAACCGCTTCCCGTGAATCTGGGTCTCAAAC
>JAHRHE010000154.1 GCA_020027965.1 Nitrospirota bacterium
GCTCCTGGTCTGTGAGCCATCGCCAAAGACCGTCAGCGGTTTGCCCTGGAGGGCTTGGACAATGAAATTGGACACCACGCGCCCATCGTTCGGTCTCATTCGCGGGCCGTAGGTATTGAAAATCCGTGCGATTCGCGTGTCCAGCCCGTGATAGCGATGGTAGGCCATCGTGATAGCCTCGGCGAACCGCTTGGCCTCGTCATAGACTCCGCGTGGGCTGATCGGATTGACATTCCCCCAATACGACTCAGGCTGCGGACTTACCAATGGATCCCCGTACACTTCGGATGTGCTCGCCAATAGAAACCGCGCGCCCTTATTCTTGGCCAACCCCAGCGCCTTGTGCGTACCCAGCGCACCGACCTTGAGTGTGGCGATGGGCAGTTCCAGGTAGTCCTGGGGGCTAGCTGGCGAGGCGAAATGCATGACGGCGTCGAGCGGCCCATTCACGTGCAGATAGTCGCAGACGTTATATTTCACAAAGCTAAACCGCTCATGCCCCATGAGGTGCGCGATGTTCTCAGGGCGGCCGGTAATGAGATTGTCCATGCAGACGACCTGGTGTCCTTGACCGACCAGAAGGTCGCAGAGGTGGCTTCCCAGGAAGCCTGCCCCGCCCGTGATCAAGATGCGCATGGTGCCTCCACGACCTTTCTGTATACGGCGATCGTCTCGCGGGCGGTTCTGTCCCAGGAAAAGGTACTCGCCTGCGCGAGCCCCCGCTTGCGCAAATCGGAGCGAAGCTCTAGATCTCTGAGGACTCGCACCATCTCACTGGTCAATTTGTCCACATCCAACGGGTCCACGAGGAGAGCGGCATCCCCTGCCACTTCGGGCAAGGACGATACATTCGAACAAATGATCGGGCAACCACAGGCCATCGCCTCGAGCACCGGGAGCCCGAAGCCCTCGTAGCGAGATGGGAACACGAACAGCGATGCATGTTGATACAGGTCAATGAGCCGGCCGTCACTCACAACGCCGGTGAAGACCGTCTGCTTCTCGATCCCGGTACGACCCACCAGCTCGCGGAGATCGGCTCGCCTCCGGAAATCCCCGACTAGCACCAAGTCATGGCTGTCCCGAAGCGGAAGCGGCAACCGAGCGAACGCCTCGACCAACGTCTCGACGTTCTTGGTCGGATCGGCGCCGGCCACGCAAAGGATGTAGGGTCGGAAGGTTGAGGCTGAGGTTAAGGTTGAGCAAGAGCTGGGAGAGTCCCCGCATTTCTTACCCTCAACCTCAGCCTTGACCTCAACCTGGACTGCGTCGGCTGACTGAAACCGTCCCAGCTCAACACCAGGATAGACCACCGTAATACGGTCCTCCGGGATGCCCAGACGCTCAACAATGTCCCGCTTCGAGCACTGGGAATCAGTTAGGATATGATCGATGTTGGTCCACCTGTCGCGGATGAGCAGGCCTTCGATCAGCTGGTTGAGATTCAAGCGAGAGCGGTCTGTCCCATAGATAAGCGGCTTGACGTCATGCACCGTGACCACAAACCGTCCGCGCTTCCAGGCCACGGCGGAATCATATGGAAAATGCAGGAGATCGTACCGGCCGGCGAGCAACGGCGCGACCTGTTCCCAGAAGCGTCGTTTGAACAATGGAAACCGGACCAGCCGGTAGCGGATATTCGGCCGCTCCGGGAATCGGTACGAACTATCGGGCATGAGGATCTCATAGCGGTTCTCCCGGTCTACCCGACCGATCGCCTCAATCAGTCCACGACAGTACCGCCCTAGACCCACGTTGAAATCCCTCAGATGCCAGGCAGCGATCACGATCTTCACAGCTCATCCTTATCCTATCAGCGGTCAGCTACCTTATCGAAGGGCTTTGCTTGCGTTCGAGGCGTAGGTTGTGACCATCTCTTCGAGTTTCTGGATCGTCTTCTCCGGGTCTTGATGATGAAGAAGTACTTCAAGCTCCTTCAGGTGCCGATCCAATTCTCCGGGGCCGAAGGGCATCTGACTCACCGCTCGTTTGATCTTGTTGTGTGAGGTTGGTTCAACTCGCTCCCCATGCTCAAAGAGTTCTTCGTACAACTTTTCTCCGGGCCGGAGCCCTATGAACGCAATTTTGATATCCTGGTCCGGAACAAGGCCTGACAGAACGATCATGTTCCTAGCCAGATCAGCGACGCGAATCTGTTCCCCCATATCCAGGACAAAGACGTCTCCACCCTGACCGCGAACACTGGCCTGCAGGATCAACTGGACCGATTCGGGAATGGTCATGAAATAACGCTTGATCTCGGGATGGGTTACCGTCACCGGTCCTCCCTTCCGAATTTGCTCTGAAAAGAGAGGCACGACGCTTCCGTTGCTTCCGAGGACATTGCCAAATCGAACCACGGTGAAGAGCGTCGGCCCTCGCCGGTTCATCTCCTGCACAAGACATTCAGCGATTCGCTTCGTTGCTCCCATGACGTTGCTCGGATTGATGGCCTTATCGGTCGAGATCAACACGAACCGTTCAACCCGAGCCGCGAGGGACGCTTCCCCGACAACGCGAGTACCGAACACGTTGTTCCGAACAGCCTCTCCAGCATTCTGTTCCATTAATGGGACATGCTTGTGGGCCGCAGCATGGAAAATCAGGTGTGGAGCGCATGCGCGGAAAACCTCTGTCACGCGCTCGGGATTGATAGTATCCCCGATGACCGCCAGGGTTTTGAGCATGGGAAATGTCTCGCGTAGCTCAAGGTCAAGTGCGTACAAGCTGTTCTCGTGCCGTTCGAAAAGAACCAGCAGCGCCGGCCGATACCGCGCAATCTGTCGACAGAGCTCTGATCCAATGGATCCCCCAGCCCCAGTGACTAGGACATGCTTACCTTCTAGCAGCGGGTGCAGTTCCGCAAGATCTGTCTGGATCGGCTCTCGCTGGAGGAGATCTTCAAGGCTCATGGGACGAACCCGTCGCATTGAAATCGGATCCTCCAGCAACTGTCTCATGTTCGGTAATGTCTTGATAGGCACCTGGCAGCCCTCAGAAGCCGCTAGGATTCTCTGTTTGAGCCTCGGGGTAGCTGACGGAATGGCAATGATAATCTCCTGCGCTTCGAAGCGATCCGCCGCCTTTTTGAGGTCGGCGATCTTGCCCGCCATTGGAACTCCGTGTATCTTGGCCTTCTGCTTGGCAGGATCATCGTCCACGAACGCAACAGGCCGGTAATTGTAGGCGAGGTTCGCGAGCATATCCCGGACAAGAAACTCCCCTGCGTATCCGGCCCCCACAATCAGAACACGCCGTGCCGTAGGACCGACAATCTGCAGCCACTCACGGCACCAGCGTACCATCAGGCGGATGCCCGCTAGAAACCCGGCAACCAGAATTCCGGTCAGGATGATGACAGACCGAGGATATTCAACCCAGCCCAACGCTCCGCGAACCAAAGCGTACAGAGCGATGGTGCTCAATATCGAGCCCCACAAAATCCGCGCAAGATCGTGGAGGCCGACATACCGCCACAGCCCTCGAAAGAGCCCAAACGACCACAGGCCGATGGTGTAGACTGCGAGAACAAGCGGCAGAGTCTGATATGCCAAATCCCGATAGACGGCAGGGACGTCGCCCTCGAAACGGAAGACGAAGGCCAGAAGGTTGGCCGCTGCGATGAGGACAAGCTGAGTTCCTACGATCAGCGTCATCCGATATCGGATGATGAGTTGTCCGTATCGGCTTGAAAGGAAGGCGAAGGCTTTTACGATCTGCGCTTTCATGAGCGATGCCTGAGTTGATGAATTTGCCGTGCAAGGCACTCAGTCACTTCGTTCACCTGTGATGCCGTTAACGCATTAAAGAATGGAAGGGCAACGGTGCGTTCAGCAACACGTTCGGCGACCGGGAAATCACCAGGGCGATGTCCCCACTGCCGGACATAATGAGGCTGCAGATGGATCGGTGGGAAGTAATTACTACACCCAATGCCGGCGGAACGCAATCCCTCCAGCACGCGGTCTCGCTCCATCCGATTGTAGCAGTCCGCCAGCCGAACGACGTACACGAACCAGCTCAGTCGGCCCTCGGTGACAGGCGAGGGGAGAATGATCCCTTCAATGTTCTTCAGCTGCTCGCGGTAGAGTTCGGCCACAGCGGCCCGTCGTGACAGCATGTCTTCCAGCCTGCAGAGTTGGGCCAGCCCCAGCGCGCAATTGAGATCGCTCAACCGGTAGTTGAAGCCGATTCGGGTGTGTTCCAGCCAACCTTGTCCCTCGTCTCGCCCTTGGTTCCGCATGCTGCGGCAGGCCGAAGCCACATCGTCTCGATCGGTGACAATGACGCCACCCTCGCCGGTTGTCATCTGCTTGTTCGGATAAAAGCCGAAACAGCCAGCATCCCCGAACGAACCGGCTTTTTTCCCACCTGACTCAGCACCGATGGCTTCGCACGAATCTTCGATGACGGCCAAGTTGTGACGGCGGGCAATCGCGTGAATGCCCTTCCAGTCCGCGCACCGCCCAAAGACATCCACCGCTAGAATCGCTTTGGTTCTTGACGTCACAGCCGAATCGATCTTGGACAGATCCAGATTGTACGTGTCGGGAGCGATGTCTACGAAGACGGGCCTCGCTCCTTCAACCATAATGCAGTTGGCCGAGGCGATGAAGCTGAACGGAGTCGTGATGACTTCATCACCAGGGCCGATCCCGAGAGCCCGCACGATCAGTTGGAGGGCGCTCGTGCCACTGTTCACTGCGACGGCATGCCGGACGCCGACATATTTCGCCATGGCCCGTTCGAATTCGACGAGCTTAGGACCGAAACTCAAGGATGTGGACTCCAGCACTTCGAGCACCGCGTGTCGCTCAGTTGCCGAGAGGTCCGGCTGGGACAGCGGAATTTTCATGAAGTCAGGTCCCACGGTTCTCCTCACTTTCCCGCAGAGGACGAGCCGGATTCCCGGCCACCACCGCTCCATCCGGCACGGATTCCCTCACCACCGCCCCGGCTCCAACGACACAGGCTCTGCCAATGGTCAGATTCGGCAGCACGACGGCGCCGATCCCGATATGCGTCAGTTCGCCAACGACAACTCCACCGGCCAGATGCACACCAGGCGACAAGTGCGCGTGCGGCCCAACCCGGCAGTCGTGGTCCACCGTTGCGCCTGTATTGATGATCACGTTCTCGCCGATCATCGAGTCCACGTTCACCACCGTGCCGGCGACCAGCAAGGAGCCGGCCCCGATCGTGACACGGCCCCCGATCTGAGCAGAGGGATGTATGGCCGAGACAAGTTCGAAGCCAGCCTTGCCCGCCTCCTCAAAGACGAACTGACGGCGTCGATTGTCGCCTAAGGCCACAAAGAGACGTGTGATGCCTCTACGCTGCAATGTGGCAAACTGATCGCGTCCACCACAGACCTTGTAGCCCCATCGCGTAGTCCCGTGAAGCTGCGCGCTGTCGTCCAACAAACCGACCACGACATAGCTCCCCATCTGATCCAGCACATCCAGGACGACCTTGGCATGACCGCCGGCGCCGAATACGATGATCTTGGGTTTCCGCGCCACGTTAGGCCTGCTCCTTGTGGACAAAATCGTCGTTCACACCGTCCGGGCCATAGAGGCCTTCACGCCGCAACCATACCCCAATCGTGCGGAAAAGAATCCGCGCGTCCAGTACCAGCGAAAAATGATCCACATACCACACATCCAATTCGATCCGCTGGGTCCACGAAAGAGTATTCCGCCCGTTAACCTGCGACCATCCGGTAATGCCTGGTTTCATTTCCAGTCTCCGTCGCTGGAATGGCGTGTACTGGGCCACTTGATAGTCGAGCGTAGGTCTCGGCCCGACCAGACTCATTTCCCCCTTCAACACATTGAGCAACTGAGGCAGCTCGTCGAGGCTCCAGGTGCGTAGAAAAGATGCGGTCATCACGAATGGCGACCGTTGTGCCCAGCCCCTGCTGTGAGGCCCCCTGAACCATGGTTCGGAATTTATAGGCCCTGAACAGCCGCCCGTTTCTTCCCACACGAGTCTGGACAAACAAGGCAGGGCGTCCGGACTCTAGCATAATCGCCGCCGAGAGAACCAGCATCAGGGGGGTAAGAAGAGCCAACAGTATGGCCGAAAGCGCCCGATCCAGAACGTGCTTCACGGCAAGTTGCACAGACCGAGTCACGGAACGACCCCCTTCTTGGCAAGTAAGCTCCGATAATGCCCCTCGATCGTCTCACACATGCGCGTTTCGGAGAAATACTGTTCCACACGGCGCCGCCCTGCTTCACCGAACGCGCGGCGCTTCTTCTCATCACTGAGCAAGTCCAGAGCCAAGCGGGCAAACGCCTCCGCATCCTCCGGCGGAGCAAGGTACCCGGTGATGCCGTCTTCAATGACTTCCGCCACCGGCCCAATCCGGCTCCCGACGGTCGCCTTCCCCACCGCCATCGCCTCGGCAAAGACCACCCCGAATCCCTCGCGCAGGGTCGGCAGGATGAAGAGATCCATGACCTGCATTAACGCCGGTACGTCCGTTCGATGGCCGGTAAACACCACCGCTGACTGAATGCCAAGCGACTTGGCAAGCTGGTCAAGCTCACTTCGTAATGGTCCTTCCCCGACGATCAGGAACCGGACATCGGCGCGCACGGCCCGGATCAGCGAGGCCATCCGCAAGAAACATCCGAGACCTTTATCGGGAACCAGCCTGGCCACCGTTCCCACGACCAGGTGCTGACGGGCAGCGCCTATGCTTTCGCGAAGATTATCAGGTCCTTGTGAAGAAGGCGAGAATTTCTTGAGGTCCACGCCCATGGGGACTGTGACCAGCATGGCTGGATCACGGACGACCCTGGCTCTCAGTCCATCAGCCCGGATGCTCTCGCTGTCCACCATGAGCAGATCGGCCAAGCCGGCCGCCCACCGTTCGATCAGGACGTAGGCCCATCGCAGGGGAGCCGGCAGGTACGGGTGGAAAGGAAACGCGTGTGCGGTATGAATGATAATCGGGGTCCCCGCCAGCCATGCCGCCAGCCGGCCCACCACGCCCGCCTTCGAAGTCTGCGTGTGGACGATGTCCGGCTTGAGGCGGCGGATCAGGCGATACAATTGCCAGACGGCGAGAAGATCCTGGAGTGGGTGGATCGTCCGAGGGATCTGCACAGGATAGAACGGGCATCCTGCAATTTCCTGAGCGCCGGAGACGCCGGGCCCGTCCGCCGCCTCAGCGCCGGAACAGGCCACCGCAACGTCGTACCCACGGCCTGCCAGATAGCGCATCAGTGGACCGATGAAGACGCGCGCCGTCAGCAGAATCGTGCAAACGTGCAACACGAGGACCGATCCGGATGTTCGCGTCGTGGGCATCAGATTTCGGTTGCGACCCAGAACAACACCAGCTTGGCCACTTCCAGCACGACCTGGCGTGCCGAATCTCCGGCCTCGTCTTCAGGAGCTCCGCCACCAGCTTGGCTTCCGCTAACGTGCTGACGACGCCATTCCCGATAATTTCAATCCGGTCTTCCGGCACGCCCTTCTTGAGCAGCACGGCGCGGCTAACATCTTCCTGGCGCGGATAGGGAACCCCTAAGGCATCCAACTGTGCCAGCCCACTTTCACGGACAGGCTTGGTAACCCAGACTTTAGTGATCAACTTCTGTCGATACAGATCGGCGGCGTAGACGGCGCGCGAGAAATTTCCCGCCAGGACTACACCCACGTCAGCCTGATGAGGCGAGGTCTCAACGGCCAGCAGGCGTCCGGCGTAGAAAAACCCTCCGGCGAGCAGCGCCGTGCAGACAAGGCATATACTGCCCAGCGTCACAACCCACGGACGTTTCACTGAACCGAAGAGTGAGAATGGCATTGTTATGGTAAGCCAAGAAACCGCAAGAGACTCTGACCTTTGCAACGCAGACTAGGTCATAGTGCCCCTCTTTCCCGATACCAGCGGACAGTCCGTAGCAACCCCTGACGGTATCCGAACGGAAGCGTCACGCCAGCCCGCGTTTGCAACTTGTCCCCGCTGAATAGACACTGCGAGGACAGCGCACGTACTCGCGACAAAGTTAACGGAGCAGGGGTTCCCAATAGCCGGTTGGCTAACTGAAGGCAGGCGCCCGCGGTACAGGCAAGCCAGAGTGGCATTGTCTTGTCCGGCACCGGCACGCCCAAGGCCTGTGCAGCAGCCTCGACGAAGTCGCGTATCGGCGCAGGATCGGCGACCTGAAATACCTCGGCATCAGTTACGGAACGGTCCGCCAGCCGGCGCATGGCCTCCACCACATCACCGACATAGACATAATTGGCTACTGCCCTTCGGCCGAAGAACACAAATCGGCCTGAACGGATCGCGCGCAACCACTCCAGGAAGCTATCACGGGAACGAGTAATTCCTTCCCCGAACACAATTGTGGGCCGAACCACGGCCCCCGAAACCCTGCCTTCTTGCGCGAATGCCAAGACCACCTGCTCGCCCTCGAGTTTGCTCCGCTCGTATTCACTCTTGGGTCGGCATGGTGTCTCTTCAGTGGCGACCCCCTGGCTCTCAGCTCCGATGACGCCGACGCTGCTCAGGCAGACGATCCGTTTGACGCTCGCTCCTGCCGCTGTCGTTAGTAATGCGCGCAGAGCCTCTACGTTGACCGCCCACATGGTAGCTTCATCCCGTGTCTCTCCGGCCAAGTGGTAGATCAGCGAGACTCCCTGTGTCGCTTGCGCACGCACCCCTTGGTTCAACAGATTGCCAGTGATCACCTCAACCCGACCGGCCCAATGCGGGGGTACCCGACCAGGATCACGTGTCACCACCCGTACGGCCGTTCCTTCTTGAAGCAATCGCTCAGTTAAATGCCGGCCGATGAATCCTGTTGCCCCGGTTACCAGGACCATGTCACTCGCTTGCTCCTCCGGCCCTCGCCGCTTAAGGCGAACGCAATCGGCCTGCCAAGGCTTCCTCTACCAGACCGGCCATCTTTTCGACCATGACCGCCCAAGAGTTGCCTTGCGCTGCCTGACGATATCGCTCGCGCATGGTCGGTGATGTGGCAGTCAGCGCCTGCCGGAGTGCGGAAACGAACGCCGACGCGTCGGCAGCCAGATACAAGACCTCTCCGTACTCGCGGTTATAGTCCACTAGTTCAGGCAGCGGGGTCGCCACGACTGGTTTGCCGAGCGCTAGGTACTCATTGAGTTTAGCCGGATAGCTGGTCTCGGTATAAGCATCCAGGACGTAGGGGATCACGCAGGCATCGAATTGCCGAACGTATCGGGGAATCTCACTGTGGGACTTCTGGCCGAGCCAGTGGAGATTCGGCAGCGTCCGCAGGCGGTCGATCTCGCGCACCAGAGGCCCGACAAGGATAAATTGACAATCCGGCATGGCCTGGGCTACCCGCAGCAGCAGGTCCACATCCACCCACTGATGGAGTGCCCCGATGTAACCCACAAGGGACCCTGCACCTCCTCGCAAGTCTGACGGAGTCGTCGTGTCTATCTGCTCGGCCTGTTTAAACAGTTCCAGATTGACCCCGGCCCGGAACAAGTGCGCTTGAGCGTTCAGCCGTTTGGCCTGTTCCATTAACCGTCGGCTGTTGGCAAAGATGAGATCGCTCTGCCTGAGCATCGTCGTGTTTGCCTCCATGATGCCATGGTGCTGGCGCGCCGCTTCCGCCGAGGACATGATCTGATACACTCGTACACCGAATCCAGCCAGCCGGAACAGGTCAGCATTCAACGGCGACGGGAAATAAGCCCAGAGGATGTCCTGCGAACCAATCGCTCGCCCCAGCCAACGGCGGACCTCACGTGTGATGATCCAGCGATTGATAAGCCGAGCCATGCGGGAGTGCGGAAACGGGATGACGAGCGGAGCATAGATCTTAAGGGTGGTTGGAAGCGATTCGGATCGACTGGCTCCGGAGACTTTTGATTTCAGTCGAGTCAGTAGACGCCACCAATCAGCCAGTCGAAGGCTTCGAGTGCCAGTCGGCTCTATATAAAGAACACGGTTGCCAGCTCGCGCCAGACGGAGCATGACTTCCTGGGTCGGCTGCCAGGTGAAGTCCCATTCGCACCCCGCCAAACATACGATGTCGTGATCTTTGAGCACCGCTAGGCCTCACAGAACACACGGAGATTGCCGTCCGTCACGGAAGCCATATAGGCCTGCGCATACGACTGACTCATCTGCTGCCGAGTGCCATAGTCGCTATCAGTAAGCGCCTCAATTTCGTTCAGCACAACTGGAAGATCCACCGGCTCCTGGGCGGTCCATTTAAACTGATACCATCCTCCCAGCGGATCGGTATCCAGAATGTCGCCAAGGTCAAGGTATACAGCCGGGATGCCCATTCCAACGGCTTCGAGCCCGATCGTGGAAGAGGCATAGAGCACGACATCAGCCCAGGCCAGATCATTGGTAACAGTGCCGGTGGAAACCTCGTACTGAAACCCGGCACGCTCCATCGGCGAGAGTTGCAATGCGTCGTCCAAAGCAATGGTAGGATGTGGGCGAATGCGCACAGTCCGACCGTTCTGCTCCTTGAACGCCTTCTCCAAAAACCGGAGCGTCAGCACATACTCGTTCAGATTGGTGGCCAGAGCGACAAGCACTCTGGTTACCCGACTGGTCCGGCGAGGCCGACAGACTGTGGAACCGGTTCTTGGCTGCCGTAGAGCACAGCCGACCTTGAGCAGAGCCGGTGGGTGGTGGCCTTCACGGATCAGCCAGTCTCGTGTGACCTCCCCCATCGTCACGATCACGTCCGGCATCGGTGTAATTGCCATTTCTTTTTCGGCCAGTACGAAATTCGTATGACTTGCTGTGATCGAGGCATGCTGGTAGCCCACCATTCTCGTCTGTGGCGATGCCGTGCGGAATCCCAGCAACAGCATCTTCTCCCAGGCTCGGTTCTCGTAGGGGTACAGGCAGCGTGTGATGGCGATGCGCGAGGCCAGGCGTCGGGCACACCGGTAGAAGGAAATGCTTTGATAGACCTGACCTGACGCATGGGCGTCCCTGATGGCCCGGGCTACCAGATATCCGATGTCCACTCTCTCCACCTCACACGACACTGCGGGCGAGCTGGCAGCGTACCACGCGTGAAGCGCCTCCCACGTGACCTGCACGATGTCCCACAGGCTCATGACCGAGTCTATGGGGAGCCGCGTCACCGTCTGTTCAGTCCCCCAAAATGCATGGGCCAATGACACCGATTGGCCCTGCACCACCCCGGCAACGACAACGTGAGCATTCGCCTTCGCCAGCCATTCGCTCAACCAGCCGAAGTAGGTGTCGCGGTATCGGCCGTCCTCCCCGATTGAATGTGGGTGTGCCAGCGTGACCATCGCCATAGTCGCTGTTGCCTTAGCAGGCAGTTCCGGAATTCTCCTGCCCACACGCAATTTGAACCAGAGAGCACGAGCTGTCAGCAACAGGATCGCCAGTGGGGCCAGGCGCATCACCAGACGCCTCAGTGTCCAACAGGAACTCACGGCATTGACTACCGCGACACCTTCCGTCGAGCCCCAGAGCTCGAGCTGACCCGCCAGTCTCTCGCGTTCGGTGATCACAACCATTACCTCATCTCGCTG
>JAHRHE010000155.1 GCA_020027965.1 Nitrospirota bacterium
CAATCGCTGGGCGAGCGCACGCGGGGGCACGTCACGGTACCACGGTCGCGCCTGATCGAGATCTTCATCACTGATCTCTTCCAACCGCTGCCGAAACTCGGTGTACATATCGTGAAGTTCCTTGACGTCCCGTTCCCAAGCTCCCTGATCGCCGCCGATCTCAGGCCAGTCACTATTGTTCATCCACTGATAATCGCGTGGGTCTCCGACCCACGCGGACAACACGCCGCGTTTCCAATGCAGGACGTGCCGCACGATCTGCCAGATGGAGTGCCGGCCGGGAGCAGGCTTCCATGCAGCCTGTTCGGCGGCGAGCCCGGCCACAGCCATTCCCAACGGCGGCTGCCATCCTTCCTTCTCAAACGTGTACTCGAGATGCTCGAGCAAGAGCTCCTTAGCTGTCGGCATGATACCCCCTCACCTTTCGCTGTGTTTGGACGGCGGGCGCTGCGTTCTCAGAGTTGCTTGCGTCGCGTGCGAAGGCCGCGGGCGGGATCCCAAACCATGATCTGCTGCCCGTTGCCGAACTTGACGAACGCGGCTCGGTCGATGTCGATCGAAAAGAGATGATACGACGGCTCATCAGGCGCCCAGTCGATGCGGGCCTTCATCGCCTCACGGAAGGTCTGTCGAAGTGATGCGTCGCGGATATCGACCGCGTGGCCGTAGAGTTTGAGATCGCCATCGCGTCCGTCGCGGTCACAGGTCACCGAGTGAACGACGACGCGGGAGTCCCGGAGCAGGTCGAGCGCCTTGACCGAGCGCCACATCATGCTCAGGAACAGGTGCCCGGCGGCGAGATCCACCTCGCACGGGCTGATGCGCGGCCAGCCGTCTTTGCGCAATGTACCCATGAACACCAGCTGGTCTCGCGTGAATCGCTCTTGCCCAAGGCTCCCCAGCTCGGGGCATGCCGAGACAAACTCTTCCCACCGCATCTCGCCACCCCCGCTTCGCGTTCGTCCGGGACTCCCTGCTGCATTTCGAGAACTGTTCACAGACCACCTCGGGAGCAATGGTGAGGGAGGACGCACACCATGGCAAAGCGCCGGCAGGCAGCAGGCCAAGCGACGCGCCCCCGGATGCCGGCGGAGGAGTTGGGCGGCGCACCGCCTCGCCAAATCGCGAGGCCACTGGATTGCGACCACGCGGCCGGACGGAAGTCCGCACGTGATGATCGTCTGGGGGGTCTGGCTGGAAGACGCCTTTTACTTCGGCACGTCCCGGAACTCACGGAAGGCGCGTAACCTTAGGACCAACCCGCATTGTGTGGTGTGCACCGAGCGGGCCGACGAAGCCGTCATCCTGGAGGGCGTGGCACAGGCCGTAAGCGACGCCGCCGCGATCAAACGCTTTGCTCAGGCATACCGGAAGAAATATGAAGAGGAGATCGATACTGAGCAATTCCCTGTCCATGCGGTCCGCCCTCGTACGGTGTTCGGTTTTGTTTCGACGGCCGAGGCATGGGCCGGCACCGCAACGCGGTGGCAGTTCAAGTAATCATCGTCCCCCGGTGGGGCGTGTCAACGGCGCAACCGTTCGCCCACGCTGCGAATCGCTGATCAGCGTCTCGAGGCGCCGGAGCCTGGTCTCTTCTTTCTTCGCGCTCAATACCCAATGGCCGGCGGCTCGCCGATACCAGGGAGGCTGCCTGTTGAAGAACCGCCACGCATCCCCGCTCGCCTTCAATCCCTTCAGGTATGCGGGGTTAAGCCCCTGACGCTTCTGTTCATACGAATACACACCTGACTTCTTTTCGCTCCTTGCCTGATATGCTTTGATACCCGCGGGCCGCATCCGCCCGAGCCTGGCGAGTGCCTTCGCGCGTTTGACGTTGACATTGCTCCAGATACTTCCCGATTTTCGCGGCGTAAACCGGATCGTGTAGCTGACGTCGTCAATCCGTTTGCGCACGCCATCGATCCATCCCACGGACAGGGCTTTATCCACGGCCTCCGGCCAGGTGATGCTGGGCTTCCCTGAACTCTTCTTGCGGAATCCCACCCAGAGCTCTTTGGCGGTCCCGTGGTGCGCATCAAACCACGCCCGCAAGTCGGATGGTGATCTGAAAAACCTGGCTTTCATCGAGGCTCTCTCTTTCCGCCCGCGTGGAGTCAGGGTAAGATTTGTGTACCCAGGTATGAGGAGGCACACCGCATGGACCAGCGCGGCACCCCAACCAGACCGAAAAACGCGGCAGCCAAACCGGACCGCGGAGACGCCATCGTGCAGGAGTTCCTCGATCGACTGGCAGGCGCGCTCACTCGCGGCGACGGCCGCACGGTCGCATCGATGTGGGCGGTCCCGGCCTTAGTGATAGGAGACGATGACATCAAAGCGGTGACCTCTCTCGATGAGGTCGAACGGTTCTTCTCGGGCGCAAAAGAGCAATACAACGCCCGGGGCATTACCGACACGCACGCGGACATCCAGAGGCTCGAGTGGGCCACGGATCGGATCGCGGTCGTCGATGTGCGGTGGCCGTACCTGGACAGCCGTGGCAACGAGATGGGCGAAGAAGCGTCAACGTATATCCTGAAGCGCGACGGTGCCGGCGACCTCAAGCTTCATGTCGCGCTGATGCGAGGCGCATCGACTCCGGCCTGACCCATCTCATCACCAACGCGCCAGCGCGCACTGCGTGTCGAGTTTACCTGCGCTTGCCGCGAGCAGGGCGAAATCTGGCTGGGGGAGGTCGCGTTCTCGAAAGTACAGACGCTCAGTGTACAGGTCCGACTCGCCACCTAACAGAGCGAAAAGTCCTGGAGCGCAGGCTCCGACGAGTTGAACGTTCACCCCTCCGTTTCATCATGACGGGCCCCTCTTTCGGCCTAACTGGTCAACGTCATCGGCACCGCGCAGTGGCTGTCGTCTGCAACCCAGTGTAGCCTCCTCTACGCCAATCCAAGTACAAGGAGCAAGAGAAGGATGGCAAAGAATATGCTTTGCCCGGAATGGGGAATCACTCCAAACCATGAACTGCGGAAATATCGGGTCGGAAGAGCAAAGAGCAGTATTCCCTCAATTGCACTAGTGAGCATGTTCCAAGGTGTGTGCACGTGATAAAAACCAAATAGCAACCCATTCATCACCCAATCCCATTTCCGAAATACTCCAGCCATTCGAGGCAACAATAACCCGCGAAACAAGAGTTCCTCCCCTAAGACCGTATTGAATAGTGCCGACAGCAAAAAGAGGCCCAAGAAGTCCCATGACCCCACCATTTGAGATCTAGTTTCTGGCGACTCGAGGGCACTCCCCAAAGCAAGTCCCTGCGGTTCTGCAAGGAATGGAAACACTGAAGTCCAAAGCTTGTCCAACATCCCGCCGACCTGCAACTCGTATATCGCCGTCAGAACAATGAGCGGAACAAGCCACCACCACAAACGACCACGTGGTTTCATGGTTTGTGGAGAGCGCGGCCTATTCAGCCAGAGGCGCTGCCGGATCGTTGACCAACGCAGGTTGCCTGCTTCTTGGTGGAGTAAAATCAATACCAGAACAAACTGCCATACCAATCCGACTGTAAGCATGGCGAGCCGTCGGGAATCTAGCTTCTGTGGGTCATGTGCCAGGGCCGGAGCCACAAGCCATCCCAAAATCCCCATGGGGATGGTTGCAGCTGCCCAAACCAACAGGGTTTTCTCCAAGCTGTATTGTGGTATGTCAAGATTGTTTTCCAAATTCGGCTCATGACTTTTCTCCACTTAGCTCTCGCACCCCTATCGGCGGACAAGCGCGGTGGTAGCAAGGAGAGTCTGCGTTCAGCTTGATGGCCTGCCAATTCATTTCCCAGAAGGCGCGCCAACCGCGTGCATTTCATCGCAACGTTCGCGAGAGGAATCTGGCCCAGTTCTAGGTCTGCCAGAATTTCCTCCGCAAGTTTCCTTGCCTCTTCGTGAATGTCAGTCGCCACTTCGTCTCTCGCCTACTGCGTCTGCGCCAATGACAGGCACAGAGCTGGGAAGCGTTTAGCGACCTCGTCAGGCATCATTCCAATTTCACGCATGATGCGATGGAATCGACCGGCCCGCAGAGACGTCGAGCCGAGGCGTTTTGGTAAGTGGGCGTCAACGCGAAAGTGTAGTTTCGTGGCTGGGGATCATCAGAGATCTTCGAACCGCCCTCTTCAGGGATCCCATTCCCGCGGAGGTAGTAGAGGAACTGCTAGCGTAGCATAGCAGATGGGGCAGCAGGCTTCGATGTTGGGGGTTCTTTTGATCTCCCTGTGCAGCTTCTCCGGAACCGCATTATTGAAAGGTTTGCCCAACTCGTATCTACCTATCTTACGATGCGGAATCTGAGATGCGTTCTACCCGCAGGGAGCTCCATCACCTTCAATCTTTCCAGTTGAATCTGTTTAGTGCTGATATCCTCAAATAGACGAAGACCGCCGCAAAGGAGCACGGGCATGATGTCAATGTGCAGTTCATCCGCAAGTCCTGCTCTCAAGCATTGCTGTTCGGTATTTGCCCCGCCAATGACTAACAACATCTTTGTCACCCGCGGCCGCTTTCGCCTGTCGAATGGCGCTTTCCATGCCGTCAGTCACGAAGGTGAAAGTCAATCTGCCAGTTTCCTTTGGATGCTTTTTCGGAACCTCGTGTGTAAGAACGAATATCGGCACCTGAAACTCGTAGTTACCCGCGTAGAAGTCCGGGTCTTTCGCCATTGCAAACGCATTCCGTCCCATCACCACCGCGCCGGTGTTCTGTATGGATTCCCGCATCGGCTCGGTATTTCGCAATACATAGAGATCAGGATACAGCGCGCCCACTTTGCCAGTACGATCGTTGATAAACCCGTCCAGTGACAATGTCATTCCCAAAATGACTTTAGCCATAAAGCCTCCTAGAAGAAACTAAGTTCGAGAGAGTTGACTGTGCCCCGGGGACAGTGGATGATCTTCGAACTTGGCTGAGCATGCCGGTCAGGAACCTTTTCGCACTTTGTACAGCCCAATCCGCATTCTCGATACCTTCTTAGACTACTACTCAAGTTCGTGACATGTGTTAGGTAGTACTATGAACATTCGTGGGTGTACAATTAGTTTATGACCATGTTCCGTAAGAAGCAATTTCAATAGGAGGACCCTTAATGACTCAAAATATCAAACTTATCGTGTACCCAGTAGAGGACTTAGAAGGAGCAAAAACTTTATACGGCAAATTTTTCGGAGTTAAGCCCTATGTAGATGGGCCATATTACGTCGGGTATAAGCTCAATGACCTAGAAGTTGGCCTAGACCCCCACGGCCAAGCAGTAGTTGGCTATATAGATGTTGCCGATATCAAAAGTTATTTAAAGACCCTACTAGACGCTGGTGCGACGTCGCATCAAGACATCAAAGACGTTGGAGGAGGCATGCTAATTGCACAGGTCAAAGATGCTAATGGCAACGTACTAGGTCTTAGGCAGTCACCAAAATAAGCTGACCAACTTACACGGGCAAGAGCGGGAGTACCGAGCAGCGGCCCTAGCGGCGCTCCGAACCCGTTACGACGACGTGCGGAAGAAGAAAGATGTCCTCTTGGACCGTCACCTCGCCGGCGTAGTCCCGGACGAGGAGTACAAACGCAAATACGCCGCCCTCAAGGAAGAGCAGCTTGTGATCGAGACCGAGGTCCACGCCCTGGAGGTAGCTCAAGAGCGGTTTTTCGAGGAGGCCGAGTTGCTGCTCCAGCTAGCCGGTCGCCTGCGGCAGGTCTACGAAGTGGGGACCGACGAGCGCAAGCTAGCGGTCATAAAATTGGTCGCTTCGAACGCCACATTGAAAGACCGAAACGCCCGTCTGAACCTGTTTCCGCCGTTTGAAGTATTGGCAAAAGTGAGGGGTCATACACGATGGCTGGGGGAGGAGGATTCGAACCCCCGCTAACGGGTCCAGAGCCCGCCGTCCTACCACTAGACGATCCCCCAGCGGAAGACCATCCCTCATTATAGAAGTGACAGGGCCATTTGGGGAGTCCTAACCCGTTTTGATCACCGAACAGAACTAGGTCCGGACCGAGTTGAGAAGCTCCTGCAGCGTCTTTGCATCGTGAATGGCGGGCGCCCTGTGCGTCGTTGTTGAAATAGACCCAGCCGTCGTCAGCATTCCGCATCAAGCTGAGAATGTGATCCGCCCACTCCTGCAGCCGGCGCCGGCCAAACGCCAGGCGGACGCCGCCTGGAGAGTGAAAGCGAATGTACCAGTGCGGGTAAACCCACCACGAGGTTTCCAATCAGGACGGGGGCCATCGCGAGCAGTTTTTCCCGCGTGGCCCCCTCTCCGTTTCCAACGCGGCAGGAAGGCTAAGCGTGTCGCTGCCGCCACTTTATGCAGAGCCAAATAGCCAGGAGCAACCCGACCGTCAGCAGGTTCGCCCACCAAACGTTCGGCACGATCCGCGCCAGCAGCAGTCCTGATGCAACTCCCAGGGCCATGTAGAGCGCGCTGTCCTTCATCTATCAATGATCTCGCGAACCAATTCGAGTGTACGCTCCAGGTTGAAGGCGAACCGCTCGAACAGGAACGCGAGCATGGCAAACGCCACCCAGCGCTCCAATTCCTCCATTGTGGGGTACGCCGTGGTGATGCTCGCCTGCGCGATCCGCATAGGCCACGGCGCCGTCCACTCCGCGCCGCGATGGGGGAAGAACGTCACTACCGGCTGGAAGAAGTTCACGACCAACAGGACGAGCGTCAACAGACACGCGACCTTCCTCATCATCTCGCTTACCCCCTTGAGGTCCCCGCCCGGTTGCGCCCGCGCGTGGCGCGGCGGGGTTGGACAGAGGGTAGACTATGCTCGTGCAGACGTCCGCAATTCGGTCTT
>JAHRHE010000062.1 GCA_020027965.1 Nitrospirota bacterium
GCCCGCGCGCTGAACATTCCCTACGTGTTCAAATCATCCTACGACAAGGCCAATCGCAGCTCCATTGACTCCTACCGGGGGCCCGGGATCCGGTCGGGCCTGGCGGTCCTCCGCAAGGTGCGGGAGCAGGTGGGGGTGCCTGTGCTCACCGACGTCCACAGCGTAGAAGAGGTCGGGGCGGCAGCCGAGGCCGCCGATATCCTGCAAGTGCCCGCATTCCTCTGCCGCCAGACCGATTTGTTGGTCGCTGCGGCTCGGACTGGGCGCGTGGTCAACGTGAAGAAGGGCCAGTTCCTGTCACCCTGGGAAATGAAGAACGTCGTCAAGAAACTGGAGGAGAGCGGCACCACCCGGATCCTGTTGACCGAACGAGGCTCGTCCTTCGGGTACAACAACCTGGTTGTGGACATGCGCGCGCTCCCGATCATGCGCCGGCTCGGCTACCCGGTCGTCTTTGACGCAACCCACAGCGTGCAGTTACCCGGGGGCGCCGGGACGCAGTCATCCGGGCAGCGCGAATTCGTGATGCCCCTCGCCTCCGCGGCGGCAGCCGCGGGGTGCGACGGGTTCTTCATGGAGGTGCATCCGGATCCCGACACCGCCCTGTCGGATGGGCCCAATATGGTGCCGCTGGATCGTCTGAAGCCCTTGCTTGAGCGGCTCGTCCGGATTTGCGCGGCGGCCGGCAAGGGAGGGGAGGGGAGCGAGTGATCATTGAGCATGGAAAACGCGTCTTGGAAATCGAGGCTCGTGCCATCGCGGGACTGGTCGCGCGCATCGATCAGCGCTTTGCCGACGCGGTGGAGCTCCTCTTTGCCTGCGCCGGAAAGGTGGTCGTCTCCGGGATGGGCAAGTCGGGCCTGATCGGCCAGAAGATCGGCGCCACCCTCGCGAGCACCGGCACCCCGGCCTTCTTCCTCCATCCGGCTGAAGGCATCCATGGCGATCTCGGGATGCTGGCCCGCAAAGACGTACTCATTGCGATCTCCAACAGCGGGGAGACGGAGGAAGTCCTCAAACTGCTGCCGGCCGTGAAACGGATGAACCTGCCGGTGATCGCGATGACGGGGCGGGTGCAGTCAACTTTGGCCAAGCACAGCGACGTCGTCCTGGACGTGTCGGTGAGCGAAGAGGCGTGCCCGATGGGGCTGGCCCCCACGGCCAGCACGACCGCGACGCTGGCGATGGGGGATGCGCTGGCGATTGCCCTGCTCGAGAAGCGTGGCTTCAAGGAGGAAGACTTTGCGCAGTTTCATCCCGGTGGGACCCTGGGCCGACGGCTCCTGCTCAAGGTCCGCGATCTGATGCAGCAGGGTGACGCGCTCCCGCGCGTGGCTCCTGGTGCTTCCGCCCGAGAAGCGATTCTGGAGATGACGTCCAAGAAGCTCGGCATGACCACCGTCTCGGACCCCGAAGGTCGGCTGCTCGGCATTATCACGGACGGCGATCTCCGGCGCGTGCTCGAGCGAGGGATTGATCTGGCTCAGGCCAGGGCCGGGGACCTGGCGAGCAAGAACCCGAAGACCATCGGACCGGACGCCCTCGCGGCGCGCGCGGTCCAGATCATGGAGAGCTACTCGATTACCTCACTAGTCGTGGTGGACAAGGGGCGGATGGTGGGCGTGATCCACCTGCACGATCTGCTCAAGAGCGGGGTCATCTGACACGGAGCGGCACCCATGCCGGTGACGGAGACCATGAAACAAGCCGGGGCGGTGGCGACAGGGAGGCGCGCCCAGGCGACGAATTTGAATCTTCCCAACCTGTTGACCCTGACCCGAATTCTATTGATCCCGGTGTTCATCCTGCTGTTCTCGACCCCCTCACCCAAGCGGGCTCTCGCTGCCGCGGTCGTGTTTGCTGTGGCGGCACTGACCGACTTCTTGGACGGCTATCTGGCGCGCCGGCAATCCCAAGTCACAAAACTAGGCCGGCTCCTGGATCCGATCGCGGATAAGCTGCTGGTGGTGTCGGGCCTGATCCTGCTGGTCCAGTTCCAGCGGGTGGCCGGGCTGCTGGCGATTCTCATCATCGCGCGGGAGGTGGCCGTGACCGGCCTCCGGGCTGTGGCGGCGAGTGAGGGCCTTGTCCTGTCGGCGGATCCGATCGGGAAATACAAGATGACGGCTCAAGTCATCGCCATTATCATCCTGATTCTTGAGGACGGCCTGTTGCCGGGGCACTGGCCTTTACATGAGGGAGGGACGGTCTTGCTGTATGTGGCATTGGCCCTGAGCCTGGTCTCGGGGACACGGTACCTGTGGACCGTCTGGCACCAGGTGACGACGATCAAGAATATCTAGACTGGATAACAAGTTACAGGTATAATCCTCATCGATAACTTAATGTATTGTCATTCCTGCGAGCGGGAATCCGGGCTCATGCGGTAAGGGCATGCTTGTGGTTGACTGGCTCCCGGGAATCCTGGCGACCGGGGGATATCTGCTGGGCTCCGTCCCGTTCGGCGTCCTGGTGGCCAAGGCTCTGGGGACGGTGGATCCGCGCGAGGCCGGCAGCAGAAACATCGGGTTCACCAACGTCTTGCGGGTGGCCGGAAAGAAGGCTGGGTTCTTGACTCTTGCCGGGGATATGGGGAAAGGATGGGTGGTGGCATGGCTCGGCGCGCGGCTGCTCGAGGGCGACGTCTGGATCCTAGTGGTCGCCTTGAGCCCGGTGGTGGGCCATTTGTACCCGGTGTTTCTCAGGTTTCGCGGAGGGAAGGGCGTGGCCACGGCGATGGGCGCGGTCACGGGGGTGGCGCCGTTTCTTGGACTCGCGCTGCTCGTGGTTTGGGTAGTGACTGCCGCTGTGTGGCGGTATTCTTCGGGGGCGGCGGTGGCGGCTTTCGTTGGGTTGCCGTTTATGGGGGTGATCAGCGGGGTGAGTTGGAAGACACTGGCGTTCCTGGTGGCAGTGAGCGGGATGGTACTGTGGCGGCACCAGGAGAATGTGGTGCGGCTGTGGAATGGAACGGAACGAAAGATTGGGCACGGAGTTTCTGACATTTAACATAATAGACCTTATCAGACGTTTATGACACGCGACTTTCTCTCCCGCATCCGCCACGAAACCACGGTCAATCTCCACGCCCTCCTCGAGGCCGTCATCGCGGTCTCCGAACGTGTCACATGCAAAGTCCAGATCCTCAAACTCCACTGGCAGGCCTCTCGAATCCACGTTCACATCGACACCGTGTACGAACAACTCGGTGCAGTCCTGGACAACCTCCTCGCTCGAAGCGAGGTCCTGCTCCCGGACGAGGTGCACGTACCCCTCACCCGCGCCGCCCAGCGGATCCGCTCCAGCAAAGCGGAGCTGCAGCACCTCGAGGCGCGCCGCCGGGAGTTGGAAGCCGAAGCCCTCCATGATCACCTGCTGAAGCTCCAACAAGACCTCTCCTCCCGCTCCTTGACGATTGAGCGGGTCTTGCTCGCGCCCGGGTCGCGGGCGGTCGGCCATACCTTCGGCCAGCTCGGACTTTCCAGCGCCACCAGAGTCATCGCGGTCTTTCGGGGAACGACCCTCCTCGCCGCGTTGGAGGGCGACACCCTACGGGCTGGAGATATGGTGGTACTCCTTGGCCCCCGCGCCGAGTTGGAGCACCTCGTGCTGCAATTCGAGGAACGGCACGTCGTTTCGGCCTGAGATATGCTATAGATATAGGGGTGAGTGCCCATCACGGACAGGCCGGGATGGCGGAGGAGGACGTATGAGCGCCAGAGTACGAAGCGCGGTCATCGCCGTGTGGATCTTCGCGGGTTTCCTCGGCTTGCTGTTTTCGCCCGTTGCGACAGCGGGCCAGAGCCCGGCGGCGCAGGGCGACACCGCGGGACTCCGCCTGCTGGAAGAGATGCAGAGCGTGATTACGGATCTGGCCGAGCGGGTCAAGCCGGCCGTCGTTAATATCCTCCCTGCCCAGGGTCCCGGTCGATCCAAGGACAATCCTCGAGAGCGACTGCCGAATTCGCCCGGTTCAGGGTCCGGAGTCATCATCGACCAGGACGGGCACATCGTCACCAATAACCATGTCGTTGGCGAAGCCACTGAAGTGGAAGTCCGGCTGTCGGATAAAACCCGGGTCACTGCCCAGGTGCTGGGCAAGGATCCGGACACCGACCTCGCCGTGCTGAAGATCTCCGGTGACCGCAGGTTCCCCAGCGTGACGTTCGGTGATTCAGGAGCGGTCAAAGTCGGGCAATGGGTGCTGGCGGTTGGGAATCCCTTCGGGCTGGATCGCACGGTGACGCTGGGGGTCGTCAGCGGTATCGGACGCGAAAACATGAATCTCTCCAGGTATGAGAACTATATCCAGACGGACGCCTCCATTAATCCGGGCAACTCCGGTGGACCCCTCTTTAACCTGCGCGGCGAAGTGATCGGCATCAACACCGCGATCATCAACTTTGCTCAAGGGATTGGGTTTGCGATCCCCTCGAATATGGCCAAGCAGGTCATCCAGCAGTTGCTGGCTCGCGGCAAAGTGGTCCGTGGCTGGCTGGGGGTCGGCATCCAGCCGATTACGGTGGACCTGGCCAAGCAGTTCAGCGTGGCCGAAAGCGAAGGGGTCTTGGTCAACGAGGTCTTCGAGAACGATCCGGCGGCCCGGGCCGGCATCAAACCGGGCGATATCATCACGAAAGTAGACGGGAAGACGGTGGACACCCCGAATATGCTGTCCCGCCTGATTGCGGCGGCGGAGCCCGGGGCCACGGTAGGCATTGAAGTGGTCCGCGACGGCAAACGTCAGGTTCTGCCGGTGCCGCTCAGTGAGCGACGCGAGAGCGTGGTCGTGGCTTCAGTCCCCTCGTCGCGGACCGAGGTGAAACTCGGCATCGATGTCCAGGATCTGACCGCGGCCCTGGCTGAGAAGTTCAAGCTGAAGGATGCCCGGGGCGTGTTGATCTCAAAGGTCGAGCCCGGCAGCGTCGCACAGGCCGAGGGACTGCGCGAAGGGGATCTCATCAAGGAAGTGAACCGCGGCGAGGTGACGACGGTCAACGACTTCACGGCGGCGATCGCCCGGATGAAACGAGAGGAAACGATTCTCCTGCGGGTGGTCCGGGAAAGCCGCGCCTTCTACGTCGTCCTGAAAACCACGGACAAGTGATGCTGGCTCACTGGGCGACCGCCTGTTTGGCCGCCTTGTGCTCTTCGATCACGCGCGTCGCCTGTTCGCGCGGAACCTCCTCGTAGGTGGAGAATTCCATGGCATAGTTGCCCCGGCCGCCCGTGATCGAGTTCAATGAGGGCGCGTACTTCAGCATTTCCGCCAGCGGCACCAACGCCTTGATGACCTGAGCGCTCCCCTTGGCAATAACCCCCAGGATCCGGCCTCGGCGGGAGTTGAGGTCGCCGATCACGGCCCCCACGACGTCATCCGGCGCCGTCACCTCCACACTCATGATCGGCTCCAGCAGGACTGGGTGCGCCTGCTCCATCGCCTTCTTGAATCCCATCGACGCGGCGATCTTGAACGACATTTCGGAGGAGTCGACCGTGTGGTAGCTGCCGTCGAACACGGTCACCCGCAGGTCCACTACCGGGTATCCTGCCAGAATGCCTTCATGCATGGCTTCCACCACGCCCTTCTCGACTGCCGGGATGAAGTTCCTGGGAATGGCGCCGCCCACGATCTTGTTGTCGAACTCGAAGCCTTTGCCGCGAGGCAGCGGGTCCAGCTGCAGCCAGCAATCTCCGTACTGCCCGTGCCCGCCGGTCTGCTTCTTGTATTTGCCTTGTGCTTGAGCCGCCTTTCGGATGGTTTCCTTGTACGGCACTTTCGGGGTATGGATGTTGACTTCGACGCCGTACTTCCGGCGTAGTTTCTCGAACGTGACATCCACGTGGAGTTGCCCCATCCCGCTCAGGATCATCTCCTTGGTTTCCTGATTCCTGACGAATTCCAGCGTGGGATCCTCCTCGACCAGCTTATGGAGTCCGAGACTGACCTTTTCCACATCTGCCTTGGATTTGGGCTCCAGCGCGAACGACATGACGGGGCGCGCCAGCTGCAGACCCGGATACACAATGGGCGCCCGTTCATCGCACAGCGTGTCGCCAGTCTGCGTGTCCCTGAGCTTGCCGATGGCCGCGATGTCCCCGGCGCTGACCGCGCCCACCTGGGTGTACTTCTTGCCGAGGATATAGAAGAGGTGGCCTCCCTTTTCCTTGACCTTCCGGTTCGGATTGAACAGCGGGGCGTCGGCTTCCAGAGTCCCCGAGAAGATTCGGGCATACGTCAGCCTGCCCATAAAGGGATCGATGATGGTCTTGAACACGAAGGCCGAGAACGGCTCGGTGGGGTTGGGCTGGCGCGTCACCGGCTCGTTGCTGGAGGGATTCAGCCCGGTCAGCGGGCGGCGGATCGCCCCCTCCCCTGGCGAAGGCAGATAGGCAGCCAGCGCATCCAGGAGCACTGCGCTGCCCACATTCTTGGTGGCGGACCCGCACAAGACGGGGACAAAGGCGCGGTTCAGGGTCCCGGCTCTCAAGCCTTGGACGATCTCTCCGGCTGCCAGGTCGCCTTCAGCGAGGTACTTCTCGAGCAACTGGTCATCCGTCTCTGCCGCACACTCCACCAGTTTCTTTCGCGCTTCCGCCGCGGTCCCGGCGAGCTCGGCAGGAATGGCCCCTTGCTGGACCTTCGGGCTGTCCTTGGCGGAGCGGAACGCGTGCCCCCCGACCAGGTCGATGATCCCTTCCAGTTGCGACTCCGCGCCGATCGGGAGAGCGATCCGGACTCCTTTCATCTTCAGTGCCTGCTCGCACTCCTGCAGGACCGGCTCCAGCGCCGTCCGTTCCTTATCCAACTCATTGACGAACAGGACACAGGGCAGATTCAGCTCCCCAATCGTGTCCCAGATTTTCTCCAGCTCGGTCCTCACCCCTGACGACGCGCCCAGGACGATCAACACGCCGTCTACCGCACGGAGGGCCGTCCTGGCCTCACCGAGGAAACTCAGGGCCCCCGGCGCGTCGATGAGATTGAACGTCGCGTCCTTCCAGTCGAAGTGGGCGACCCCGGAGCTGACCGAGATCTTGCGATGGATCTCCTCCGGCTCGAAATCCGATACCGTGGTCCCGCTCGCCACAGAGCCCATGGCCGGGATGACGCCGGCCGTATACAACAGGGCCTCGACCAAGGAGGTTTTGCCAGCACCGGTATACGAGACGACGGCAATATTGCGTATCGTGTCCGCTCGCGGCTCTTTCATGGTTCCCGCCTCACAGTGGCACTATCCTAGGCTGGGCTCCCCACGGTGTCAACGACCCATTTCAGCGGGTTCGAGACGGATTACACGAGGTCCTCGCAGCGACTCGATCAGTTCGGACCAGAGCTCGCTCGGATCCTGGGAAAAAATCTTGGTCGGGTCCGCCCGCACCGTTGCCCAGGATCCTTGAGCCATTTCGAACTCCAGTTGGCCAGGTCCCCATCCGGCGTAGCCGGCGTAGGCCCGGAAGGTCTCGGTAGGCTCCGGCTTCGTGACGAGCCGGTCCAGCGTTTCCAAGTTGCCTCCGAGGTAGACCCCCTTCATCACCTGCCGGGTCCCTGGCGGCTCCTGTGCCACCCGGAAGAGCATGAGCACGCCGGTGGGTTGGACCGGCCCACCCGCAAACAAGAGGTGCGAGGTCCCCTTGAGCACGGCCAAGTCCGGTAGCACCTCGGACAGGAGCACGGTGGTCGGTCGATTCACGATCACCCCCATGGCTCCCTCCACCCCGTAGTCACAGAGGAATACGACCGTCTCTCGGAAGTTGGGATCGAGGAGAAGGGGGCTCGCAATCAGGAACACGCCCCTCCCCAAGGCCGGCATCGGGGGCCGGTCTTCGGGCCCCGAGGCGGTCGCAGGCGACGTCCCCGGATGGACAAGAACTGGCAGGCTCAAGACGACCAATATGAGAAAGCGCGCCGCTCGCTGTCGCATCAGGGTCCTTTCTTCCGTCCTCGACTGCGGGAGCCTGGGCGAGTGCCTGGCCGTCCGCGGGCCCGCCGGTGACCGAGGGCGGGTCCTCCTGCTCGGCGCGGCGACGGCGTGGCCTCTCGCTCGTGGCGGTTCCCCGTCCGCAGATCCACTGAAGGCTCAAGGCCAGCACGGCCCGGCGTCAGCCACCCCATATCCGCGAAACTCACGTACCGGCCGTCACCCAGGATCAGATGGTCCAGGACGCGAATGCCAAGCAGGTCGCCCACCGCGACCAGTCGTGCGGTCAGCGCCCGGTCCTCCTCGCTCGGCTCCGGGTCGCCGCTCGGGTGGTTGTGCAAAAAGATCACAGCGGCCGCCGATTCACGAACCGCCAGCGAGAACACTTCACGGGGATGCACGATGCTGAGCGTGAGACTGCCTTCGGACACGACCGCATCCCGGATGATGGCGTGCTTGGCGTCCAGCAACACGATCTTGAAAACCTCATGACGAAGGTCGCGACAATGGGGAGCGTAATGGCGGAAGAGGTCGGCACTGGAGCCGATCCGCACGCCGGTGGACAACGGAGCGGATAACACGCGACGCCCAAGTTCGATGCCCGCTTTGAGTTGCGCCGCCTTGGCCGGCCCCACCCCGGGAATCCGGCAGAGATCCTCGACGCCTCGGTGTGAAAGCCCCTGGAGTCCGTCCATCTGCCGAAGCAGGTCCATACCCACCTGGACAGCCGAGGAATCTGGACGTCCAACCCGCAGCAGAATGGCTAACAATTGGGCATCCGATAGGGCCTGGGGACCTTCCCGGAGCAGACGTTCGCGCGGGCGCTCACTTTCCGGCCACTTACGGATGCCGCCGCTATTTTTCGCTGTCGGCACGCTGACGCCCCTGTACAAATTTGCCTAAGAAAGTGACGCTTTTTTGACGTTCTGCTGCGTCTTTGCCTGACATTCCATTGGGGTCAAATATCTAAGCTGTTGAATTTGCTCACGTGACGTTCTTGGCCTGCATATTGCAAATTTATGCGCCCAACTGTCAAAAGCTGACTCCCAGGAGGCTGCCATGGAATGTCCCCGGTGTAAAGGCTTGATGATGCTAGAGCGGTTCTCAGACTTCTTCCTCATCTTCTATGCCTGGAAGTGCATCAATTGCGGCTCGATCATGGACCGCACCATTTCCTTGAATAGACGGAAAAGTCTCGCAGCGGCCGAGCCACAGCCAGTCGCCATACGATAATCTCGCTCGCGCTCGACTTTCCCGCTTTCGCTCTTCCCCCGCGGCGGATCGTTCAAGGCCCTTCGATCTGCCAGCGGGGGGGCGATTATATCCAACTCCCCTTCACCCGTCAAACTTCTGACGTCTCCTTGACCCTCCAAAAAACGCTGTGATACAGTCACCGCACCGTTCCACGAGTGAGTCACACCATGCGGGTCATTGCTGGGTCTCACAAGGGGCGTCGGCTGCTGGGTCCCCAGGGATCTAGACTGCGCCCCACCTCCGACCGGGTGAAGGAGGCGCTGTTCTCGATCCTGGGTAGTCGCGTGCAAGGCGCCCGATTTCTCGACCTATATGCCGGCACCGGGGCAATCGGGATCGAAGCACTCTCTCGTGGGGCGCAGCGCGCGGTGTTCGTCGAACCCAACTCGGCATCGATTCAGGTCCTCCTGACCAATTTGGACCGCTGCGGTCTGTCTCAACTGGCTGACGTGCATACCTGCAATGATACAGACTTCCTGCATCACGAAGACCTCTGGGGTCCACCGTATGACCTGGTGTATGCGGACCCACCCTATGAGCAGGACTGCGAGGAGCAACTGTTGTCATCCTTAGGGTGCGGTGCTATGATGGCTCCCGACGCCATCGTGGTGCTCGAGCATGCGACCAAGCGGAGCGTCCCGCCCCAGGTTGGCCGACTGACCCGACTGCGTGACTATCGCTACGGCGATACCACGCTCTCGGTGTACGGGTTGCGGGCAGAGGGGACCCCCACGGTATGAAAATTGGGGTGTACCCCGGCACATTCGACCCCATCACCAACGGCCACACCGACATCATCGCCCGAAGCCTCCGGGTGTTCGACAAGGTCATCGTCGCCGTGGCGCTGAACCCCGGGAAGCGCCCGCTGTTTGAGCTGGCCGAACGCGTGGAGATGGTAAAGCTCGCCACCAAGGACCTGCCGCAGGTGGAGGTTGAGGGATTTGACGGACTTCTCGTGCACTATGTCGTGCAGCGTGGCGCGCGCGTCGTGATTCGCGGACTCCGGGCCACCTCCGATTTTGAATATGAGTTTCAGATGGCGCTGATCAATCGCAAGCTGAACGACACGATCGAAACCGTGTTCCTCATGCCGAGCGAAGACTATTCGTACCTGACCTCCAGTATCGTCAAGGAGGTGGCAAGCCTCGGCGGCGAATTGAAGGATTTCGTGCACCCCGAGGTAGCGCGGCGGCTCACCACGCGGCTGCGGAGGCCGGACCGATGAAGCTCGCTACCCGTGCCGGCCGTATTGTGCCGTCCCCCACCCTCAGCATCACCGCCACGGCCAAAGCGATGATAGCGCAGGGCCTCGACGTGATCGACTTCGCCTCGGGTGAACCGGACTTCGACACACCCGAGCCGGTAAAAGCCGCCGCGGAGGCCGCGATCCGCGCCGGCTTCACCAAATACACCGCCTCCTCAGGCATCGATGAGCTCAGGCTCGCGATCGCAGAAAAACTGCAGGCCGAACAGGGCTTGCGGTACGACAAATCACAGGTCCTGGTGTCGTGCGGCGCCAAACACAGCCTCTACAACCTCGCGGAGGCCCTGCTCGAAGCCGGAGATGAGGTAGTGATCCCCTCCCCGTTCTGGGTTTCGTACCAGGATCAAGTGTTGCTCAACGACGCGACGCCCGTCCTGCTGCCGACCCATGAAGCCGACGGCTATGCGGTACACCAACAGGCCTTGGAAGAACGCCTTACCCCGCGCACCAAGGCCATCATCGTCAACAGTCCATGTAACCCCACCGGGGCCACCTACGACCGCGCGATCCTGGAAGGGATCGCGGAGGTCGCGCTCCGGCACGACCTGGTGATCATCTCCGACGAGATCTACGAGAAGATCCTGTACGATGGGGCGCGTCACATCAGCATCGCCTCCTTAGGACCCGACGTGGCCGCTCGAACCGTAGTCGTCAACGGGGTTTCGAAAGCCTACGCCATGACCGGCTGGCGCATCGGGTATGCCGCGGGGCCCAAGGAGTTGATCACCGCGATGGCGAACATTCAAAGCCAGAGTACCTCGAACCCCTGCTCCATTTCGCAGAAAGCCGCCGTGGCAGCCCTGCGAGGGGGCGACGCGTTTCCCAGGCACATGGTCGTGGAATTCGATCGCCGGCGCCGCCTGATGGTGGAACGCCTGAACAAGATCCCGGGGGTGACCTGCCGCATGCCCGCTGGCGCCTTTTACGCCTTTCCCAACGTGGCCGGGGTGTTCGGCAAGCGTGCCGCGCAGGGTCCGATCACGGCCGCCGCCGACTTGGCAGACTATCTTCTCAAGGAAGCGCTGGTCGCGGTGGTGCCGGGCGAGCCGTTCGGGAGCGCGGCTCACCTCCGGCTGACGTACGCCACCAGCGCCGAGGCCATCGTCCGAGGGGTCGACCGGATGCAAGCCGCACTGGAGAAGCTGGCCTGAGACGCCCAACCAGGTGATGCGGGCCCCAGCCCGTGAGCGGTTGACTTCGCTTCCGGCGGCATTATCAGCACACAAGTTCAACGGAGGTGCGTGCGTGCCGATTTACGAATACGTGTGCGAACAGTGCCAGCATCGTTTCGAGGTAAAGCAGCGTGTGAGCGATCCGCCGTTGTCCGGCTGCGTGCGCTGCGGTCACGCGGTGAGGAGGGTCATCTCAGCCCCGGCCATCATGTTCAAGGGAACCGGGTGGTATGTGACCGATTATTCGGACAAGCTGAAACCGCCGACCGGTGCCGAACCGGCAGCCGCACCCGCCAACGGCAAGCCGGACCAGAAGCCGGCGCCAGACCAGAAACCTTCCAAGGAGGCGACTACCGCCTCGTCGGGCGACGGAGCCACGTCGTCCTCCAGCGACTCGTCCGGAAGCCCAGCCAGTGCCGGTTCCACATCAGGATCGACCGCCCCGCCGAAGACCACTACGCCCTCCTCGAAGTCATAACCCGACCAGGCCAGCGACCTTCGGGCTCGTGCCGTTCCGACTGGCTCGCCCTTCTTCAGGCTCAAGAGGCAGTACGCAAATTCTTGAGCGGCTTCGGCAGGCATCCGGATGCGAGAAGCTGGAACGGCACCAGCCCTACAGTCGTTGCAGGGAGCCCTTTGCCGCCGGCCTCTTTGGAGTGGGCTTCGCCGACTTACCCGCTTTCCCCTTCGCAGCAGGCCCCTTTGACCACGATTTCGTGAGCTTGGCGCTTTTCTCCTGTTCCGCGGTCAGGCTCTGCTGGAGAGTCGTGGCCCGAGCTGCCAGATCTCGATTCAACCGCGTCAGTTCATCCACCCGCGCCTGCAGCTCATCCCGCTGCTTGACGGCTTCCCGCAGTTGCCCTTCCGCCTTGGCTCGTTCAGCCGCAGCGAGTTGGGCATCCGACCGCAACTGCTCGATCTGCGCCTGCAGCGCAGGCGGCCAATAGTCACAGCCACTCAGGCCGCTCGCGGCCAAGCATAAGAGGAAACCCGTCCCCAAGCCCCAGCAACCTTGCCTCACTCCCATACGTGCCCCTCCTGTCTAACTGGTCATGACGCCAAGGCGAGACCAGCCCCGGCAAGCGCGGCCGCAATCTGCGTCCGCGAGATCGGCCCGTCGCGTATCACGCGTACCGCGCCTACGGCATCCACAACCGTGGATGGCTGACCGCCGTACGTTGAACCGCCGTCCACGATGAGGTCCACATCATCACCCAATGTGGTCTGCACCTCTTCGGCCGAACGCGCCGGCGGCGCTCCTGACCGGTTGGCACTCGTCCCGGTCAAGGGACCCACCGCATGCAGCAGCCGGGCCAGCACCCGAGCGGCCGTGAGCCGGATGCCCACCGTGCCGGTTCCGGCGGTCAAGGCCTCGGGCACCCGGGACGCCGCCGGCAGGACTACGGTCAACGGCCCAGGCCAGAAACGCTCGATCAAGGCCTCAGCAGCGGGAGTCACCGCCGCGACGAAGGTCTCCAACTGGTCCCGATCCGCAATCACGACCAGGATCGGCTTCTCCGCCGGCCTTCCCTTGATCGCCCACACCCGTCGGATCGCCGACGGGTCCAGCGGATTGGCGCCCAGCGCGTAGAAGCTCTCGGTGGGCATCGCAATCACGCCTCCCACTTGAATAATGCGTGCAACTGGGCCCCAGTCGCCGGACGCGCCCTCCGCCGGGAGCGGGATCACCACCGCCATGGTTTCAAAAGACTCCCTACCACCCGCTGCGTCAGAGCAACTCAGACGACCGATCGGAGTGCACGTGAGGCGATATCCGTGCGAAGATGACGTCCTTCGAACGAAATGGTGGACGCCAGCGTATAGGCTCGCTCCCGCGCCACCGACAGCCTTGCACCGATCCCGGTTACACCGAGGACCCGCCCGCCGGCGGTCACGACCTGACCGTGCTCCCGCTTCGTGCCCGCATGGAACACGATGGCGTCCTGGGAGCCGGGCGATTCCGGTAACCCCTTGATCGGCAGCCCTGTCGGGTAGGAACCCGGATAACCGGCTGACGTCATCACGACGCAGACTGCCGCTCGCTCATGCCATTCCACCGCCAGTTGCTCCAGTCGGTGTTCGACCACTGCCTCCAGCACGTCCAGCAAATCGGTCTTCAGCAGTGGGAGCACGACCTGCGTCTCGGGGTCTCCGAAGCGGGCGTTGAACTCGAGGACATACGGCGCGCCGCGCACCAGCATGATCCCGGCATACAGGACGCCGTAGAACGGGCACCCCATGCGCAAGAGCGCGTCGACGATAGGACGCAGCACCTCACGGGTGATCCGCGTCCGCATCTCAGGCGTCGCCGCCGGGGCCGGCGCATAGGCGCCCATCCCGCCGGTGTTCGGTCCGGTGTCTCCCTCCCCCACCCGCTTGTGATCCTGCGCCGCCACCATCGGCACCACGGTCTTGCCGTCCGTGAACGCCATGAGCGTGAGTTCCTCTCCCTCCAGGAACTCCTCGATGAGCACGCGGCGGCCGGCCTCCGCGAACACCTGCCGCTCGAGCATGTCGGTAGCGGCCTCCACGGCTTCTTCCCTCGTCCTGGCCACCACGACCCCCTTGCCCTGGGCCAGCCCGTCGGCCTTCACGACGATTGGAAGCGGCTGCTGCCGGAGATAGTCGAGCGCGGGTGCCAGCGCGTCGAAGCTCCGGGCGGATGCCGTCGGGACCCGATGGCGCACCATGAGATCCTTGGCAAACTGCTTGCTCGACTCGATCTGGGCGGCCCCGCGCGTCGGGCCGAAGATCCTCAGCTTGCTCCGACGGAACTCGTCCGCGATCCCCAGCGCGAGCGGCTTTTCCGGCCCCACGACCGTCAGGTCGATCCGTTCTGAGAGCACGAACGCCTTGAGCTCGACCAGATCCTCGGCCGCGATGGGGACGCAGCGGGCAAGGGCTTCGATGCCGGCGTTGCCCGGCGCGCAGTACAGCCGGGACACTCGTGGGCTCTGCGCCAGTTTCCAGATGAGCGCATGCTCGCGCCCGCCACTGCCGACAACCAGGACTTTCACCGGTACCCTATGCACACACGCAGGAAGGGAAGACGCTGCATGCCGCACGCTCCGGTGGTCGTCCGGCGACTATCTGACCGACGACCATCTGAAGCACACACGACCGTCGGCATCAGCGGGTCGTGCTTAATGGCGGAAGTGTCGCATGCCGGTCAGGACCATGGCCATCTGATGTTCATCCGCGGCCGTGATGACCTCCTGGTCCCTAATCGAGCCCCCGGGCTGGATAAGGGCGGTGATACCCGCCTGAGCGGCCACGTCGACCCCGTCACGGAACGGAAAGAAGGCATCCGAAGCCATCACGCAGCCCTTGACCGGGAGCACCGCTTTCATGGTCGCGAGGCGGACTGAATCCACGCGGCTCATCTGGCCGGCCCCGATCCCGACCGTCTGGCCCGGCCGCGCGTACACGATGGCGTTGGACTTGACGTGCTTGCAGACCTTCCACGCAAACGCGCAGGCCGCATACTCCTCTTCCGTCGGCCGCCGCTTGGTCGGAACCGGGAGGGCCTTCACATCACCGAGCACGCCCCCGTCCCGTTCCTGCACGATGAGGCCCCCGACCAGCCGCTTCAGGTCCAGCCCCGTCGACGGCCCCGGCGGGAACGGGCTGACGTCCAGCAGCCGGAGGTCCTTCTTGCGCTTCAACTCCACCAGCGCCTCCGGTGCATAGCCCGGTGCGACCACCACCTCCACGAACGTGGAGGTGATCTCCTTCGCGGCCGCCAGATCCACGAGTCGGTTGAAGGCAATCACCCCGCCGAAGGCAGAAATCGGATCGGTCTCACGCGCCCGCGCATAGGCCTCGACCGGGGTACTGCCCATGGCGACGCCGCAGGGGTTGTTATGCTTGACGATCACCGCGGCGATGCCGTCGAATTCTTTGACCAGTTCCAGCGCGGAGTTGGCATCCAGATAGTTGTTGTAGGACATGGCCTTCCCGTGCAGGATGCCGGCACGAGAGACCGAGGATTCACGCGCGCCCAATTCACGGTAAAACGCGCCCTGCTGATGCGGATTCTCACCATAGCGCAGCATCTCGACCCGCTCGTACTGCAGGCTCAGGATCGCCGGGAACCGCTGGGACGCTGGGCCTTCACTCTGGCGTGTCAGATACCCGGCAATCAGACTGTCATAACGCGCGGTGTGCTGGAAAACCTTGGCGGCCAGCTCGCGCCTGAGCTCGAGTGTCACCGTGCCGGCCCGGATCGCTTCCAACACGCGAGCATAGTCGGACGGGTCGACGAGGACCAGCACATCCTCGTGATTCTTGGCGGCGGAGCGCAACATTGAAGGGCCGCCGATGTCGATCTGCTCGATGGCCTGCTCAAACGTACAGTCCGGTTTCGCGATGGCCTGCTCGAACGGATACAGGTTGACGGCCACGACGTCAATCGGACCAATCCCATGCTGCTGCATCTCCGCGGCGTGCTTCGGCACGCTCCGGCGGCCCAGGAGTCCGCCATGGATCTTCGGGTGCAGCGTCTTGACCCGGCCATCCAGAATCTCCGGCGAGCCGGTATAGGCAGCGACATCCGTCACGGTGAGGCCGGCCTCCCGCAGGGCCTTGGCCGTGCCGCCGGTGGACAGAATTTCCGCGCCCAAGGACGCCAGGCCCTTGGCCAGCTCCACGACGCCGGTCTTGTCGGACACGCTGATCAAGGCGCGCTTCACAATGGCCATCAAGGCTCCTCCCGCGCGACGATCCACCCAAAAGGCGGGGCAAGAATAACAGATGCTTCCCTGAAGTTCAAGGCGCCGCTCGGCTGGCGGAAGTGACAGGTTCTGACTGACAATCGTTGGACAATCGGTGGGTGACGAGTGAGCCGCGCAGTGGGGAGGAACGCTTCGTCGCCCGGGAAACGGTGCCGTTAGCGTTCCCGCGCGCTCTCACGCAGGCCTTTGAGGACGGGGCTGAGGAAGAATTGGATCACGCGGCGCTCGCCTGTCTTGATCTCGGCCGTGACCGCCATGCCGGGCGCAAGATTGACCTGCTTGCCCTCGACCTGGAGCGTCGAGCGGGCCATGCTCACGCGGGCGGCGTACACCAGGCCGCCCTTTTCCAGCGGCACAGCATCATCCGACACGCTGACCACCGTGCCGCCGATGGTGCCGTAGAGCGTGAAGGGAAACGTCTCGACCTTGATTTCCACCGGCTGGCCTTCTTTCACGAACCCGATGTCTTTGTTTTCCAACCAGGCCTCCACGTCCAGTTGGTCCTCCCGGGGCACCACCACCATCAACTGTTGCGCCGGTGTGACGACCCCGCCCACGGTGTGCACCGCCAGCTGTTGGACCACCCCGTCGATCGGGGCCGTCAGCGTGT
>JAHRHE010000156.1 GCA_020027965.1 Nitrospirota bacterium
CCGCATAACAACACCTTGTCTTGAAGATGATGTTCGGAGAATGTGTTCGGAGTATAGGCAAATCAGTGCGATCAGAGTATAGGCAAATCAAGAGTAGAGGCAAATCACACGGCCTTTTCCACCGATGGCGCGCGCCCACCCTGTCGCTCACCCCGCGCCACCGACCGGGGAGCTCCCCCAGCTCGCCAGCACCCAGCAGCGGCGGCTAAGCCGCCAGCGCCGCGCCCAGACCTGGCCCAGCCGCTCGCCGCGTGCCAGGCCGCCCTGCCGGGCCGCCGCGGCGAAGCATATCTGCAGCAGCGCGGTATGCCGCTGGCGCTGGCGCCGCAGTGCGGTGTGGGCTATGCGGCACCGGGGAGCTGGCTGCCTACCCGCCGGCGCCTCCCAGCGCCACCGGGAGCTCCCCCAACTCGCCGCCGCGCCAGCGCCGGCTGCCGGACGGCGGCGGCTGGCCCGGCTCGGGGGGACGGATTCAAACGCGATGAGGCTGCTTGAAGAGGCGATGAGGCTGCTTGAAGAGACTGAGCTGCTTGAAGAGGCGATGAAGCTGCTTGAAGTTAGGGGCATCGGCGGCTGCGCCGCCTCACATGTAGAAGGAACAGGGACAGCCAGCGCGTTTCTTGCTATCCTAGCGGGCAGACCGTGGGTCGTCGTGACCGTCCCCGCATTGGTGCTGTGTACCCGTTGGTTAGGTTGGTCTCGGGAGGTGGCGACCACATCATTGGTGACAGGCCCCGTCCTGATCCCGTTTGGGAGACTGCACGTTTTTCCGTCACTCCCGCCCCCACGGCTGTCCTTGGTGCTGTTCCCTGCTTCCGGAGGCCGCTATGACACCCCACCTGAAACTATGTCAGCGTGGGGAGTGGCAGGACCGCATGCTGGTGGAGACGGTGCTCTCGATGCTGACGCTCATCACGCACTTCAAAAAGGTGATGCACCGCGTATGGGAGTATTTCCACGCCCGGCTGGCGTTCACCATGGCCGCCTTCAATGTGCTGGTCCAGTGGCATGGCTTCCAGCCCTATGCGTCTGGCTTCGTGCCCCTCTCGATAGCTGAATTTAGTTTGTAAAATACTAATATAACTGTATAGTATGTAAGCGACTAACACCATTGGTTAGTATGGCCACGCCCTCGGCAACTTTCCCCGCGCCGCCCGCGTCGCCCCTAGCGATTCTACCATACCCTGGCCGGCGGTGCGTGTCCAGCCCTACATGCGGTGCGTAAGCAGGTGGGCTCGCGTGGGCGTACTCCCGAGACGTTGGCGCAAAAATGCATTTGCATTGCCTAGCCGCCGGCCTCGTATAGATAGCAGGCCACCGCGTGATCGGGCACTGGGCGGCGCAGCGCCGGCCGCTCGGTGGCGCAGACGGCCATCGCGTGCGGACAGCGGGTGCGAAAGCGGCACCCGGACGGCGGATTGATCGGGCTCGGCACCTCGCCGGCCAGCTGCAGGGGGACAGGAGTCGAATCGGGGTCCAGCTTCGGGATCGCCGAGAGCAGCGCACGGGTGTACGGATGCAGTGGGTTGCGGTACAGCTCCTCCGATGAGCAGGTTTCCACCACCTGGCCGAGATACATCACGACGACGCGGTCGCTCATGTACTCCACGACATTGAGGTCGTGGCTGATGAAGAGGTACGTGAGCTGCATCTGCAGCTGGAGGTCCTTAAGCAGGTTGAGCACCTGCGCCTGGATCGACTTGTCGAGGGCGGACACCGCCTCGTCGCAGACAACGAGCTGTGGCTCCAGTGCGAGCGCGCGGGCGATGTTCACCCGCTGGCGCTGGCCACCAGAGAGCTGGTGTGGAAAGTAGAAGGCGTGGTTGCGATGCAGCCCGACCTGCTCCAGCAGCGTCGCCACCCGCTCGGCGCGCTCCTGCTTACGGTAGCCATGCACCTTCATCGGGAAGCCGATGTTCTCGCGGATGGACATGCGCGGGTTGAGCGAGGAGTACGGGTCTTGGAAGACCATCTGCATGCTGCGGCGCAGCCGCTTGCGCGTCAAGCGATTGGACCAGGACAGCTCACGACCTTCGAACTCGACCGTGCCGCCGTCGGCGTCGAGCAGTCCCAGCAGGAGCCTCGCCGTGGTAGACTTGCCGCAACCGGACTCGCCGACGATGCCGAGCGTCTGGCCCGCTGCGATGCTAAAGCTCACGCCGTCAACCGCGGAGACGACTCCCGCCTTGCGGAAGCCGAGACGGACCTTAAACTCCTTGCGCAGGTCGCGTACCCTCAAGAGAGGTGTGTTTGCACACGTTGGCGTCGATGCGATGGTCGTCATGGGTTGGGCCTCGCCGGGCGGCTACGCCGGGCCGCTCCTCCTATGCGCTCTTGATATCGAGCGCTTCGTTGATGGCGTCGCTGAGAAGGTTGAACGCCATGGCGGCCGCGAAGATGAACAGGCCTGGTACCGCCACGACCCACGGCTGCACATATAGGGACCCACGCAGCGAATTCAGCATATAGCCCCATTCGGGCGCCGGCGGCTTCGCCCCCAGCCCGAGGAAGCTGAGGCCGGCGGCGGCGAGGATGCTCACCCCGATCAGCCCGGCGGCGTACACGAAGACAGTGCTGAAGATATTCGCCAGCAACTGCTGCATGATCAGTTGGAGCGTGCTGGCGCCGCTCAGGCGGGCAGCCTCGACGTACTCCTTCACGACCTCCTGCCGCGTCGCCACTAGCGCGACGCGCGAGATCGGCGCGATGAACACGATGCTGAGGGCGATGATCGCGTTCTTGATCCCCGGCCCCAGCGAAGAGCTGATCGCGATGGCTAGCAGCAGCGCTGGGAAGTCGTAGAACATGTCCATCGTGCGCATCAAGAACGCCGCCACCCAGCCGCCCAGGTAGCCCGCCGTCGCGCCGGTCGCCGTCCCGAGCACGGTGGCAATGCACACCGGTACGATCCCCGTCGCCAGCGAAATCCGGCCGCCGTACAGGATACGCGTGAACACATCGCGCCCCTGCTCGTCGGTGCCGAGGAGGTGTCCCGGCGTACCGACAGGCTGCAGCCGCTGTGAGACCACGCCGCGGAGCGGATCCTGGCGGGTCAGCAGCGGGGCCGCCACCGCGGAGAGGATCAGGATGACGAGGACCCCACTCGCGCCCAGCGCCGTCTTCTGGCGGACGAAGCGGTGCACCACTTCCCCGAGAAAGGAACGCGCGGCAATGTCCGCCTCGGCGCCCGGCGCCCCACCCGCGCTGTCAGTCGTCGCTGTTGGCATCTGTCGTACCGCCTTGGCTAGTGCACCCGGCCGTTATACGCCCCTACGCAGGCGCGGGTTCACGATGGTTTGCAGCAGGTCCACGGTGAGATTGGCGAGCACGAACGTGATAGCGATCACGAGTACGGCTGCCTGGATGACGCGCAGGTCGCGCGAGGAAATCGCCTGGAAAATCAGTTGCCCCATGCCTGGCCAGGCGAAGATCGTCTCGACCAACACCGAGCCGCCGAGCAGGAAGCCCACCTGCAGACCAGCGACGGTCATGATCGGCGGCGCCGCGTTCTTCAGGACGTGGAGCAGGATTTGCGTGTCGTGCAGTCCCTTCGCCCGCAGGGTCATGACGAAGTCCTCGCCGTACATCTGCAGCAGGCTGGCGCGCGTCATGCGTGTGGTGACGCCGATTGCCCCGAGCGACGAGGCCAGCACAGGCATGATCATGTGCTTGAGCGAGGTCAGGAAGCCACCGTCGGGGCTATTCATCCCTGACGCCGGCAGCCAGCGCAGGTTGGCCGAGAACACGATGATCAGCAGGATCGCCATCCAGAACACCGGCACACTCAGCCCCACCACCGCTACCATCGAGATCGCCCGGTCCAGCCAGCGGCCGTTGACGAGCGCCGCCAGCGTGCCCAGCGTCAACCCCACCGAGATGCCGAAGGCAGCCGCGGCCAGCGCCAGCTTCACCGTGTTCTGGAAGGCAGTGCCGATCAGGTCCGAGATATCCCGCTTGCGGGTGTAGGAATAGCCCAGATCGCCGCGCATAAGGTCCTTGAGCCAGTTGAGGTAGCGGACAGGGGCTGGCTTGTCGAGACCGATCTGCTGTGCCAGCGCCTCACGGTCCTTCGGCTGCGCGTCCGGTGGTAGGAGCGCTACGAGCGGGTCTCCCGGCAAGATGTACATCAGCGCGAAGATCACGATCGACACACCGAACAGGGTCGGTATCGCCATCAGCAGCCGTGTCATGATGGTTATGGCCATGATAGTTCTCCGTGCTCTCTCGTCTCAACCCGATGCCGCTGGACGCGGTCACGGCTTCACCCACACAGTGGTCAGGTCAGCGAACCAGGACTGTGACTGGATGAACCCGCGTACCTTGGGCGAGAGCACGCGGAAGTTGAGGTCGTGTACGAGGAAGAGCACCGGCGCATCGTTCGCCAGCACTCCCATCGCTTGGTTAAGCAATGCGTCCTGCTTGACTTGGTCAAACTCCGTCATCGCCGCCGTCATCAGGCGGTCGTATTCGGGGCTCTGATAGAGCGCGACGTTGCAGCAGCCAGCTGGCGGGATGCGGGACGACGCGTAGGTGAGGAGCGAGGGCTGGGCGTTGGTGGCCGGCGAGGACCACATACCCTGGTACTTTGCCCGGGTCTCTTTGTCGAGGAACGTTGCCCGGATGGTGGAGATGAGCGTATTCCACTCCATCGGCACGATCGTCAACTCAACGCCCACGTCCTGGAAGTTGCGCTGCAGCAGCTCCATCATCGACCCAGGCCACATGTTGCCAGAGCCGCCTGTCGTGTATGGGAAGGTGATCTTGAACCCATGCGGGTAGCCGGCTTCTGCCAGCAGTTGCTTCGCCTTCTGGGGGTCGTACTTGTACTTCTCTCCGACCGACTCGTTGTACCAGGGGTGGCCCTTGTACATCAGCTGATAGGCGGGTATGCACAGACCATTGAGGAGGTTCTTGCACATCCCCTCGCGGTCGATGGCGTACTGTAATGCCTCGCGCACCTTCGGGTGGTCGAACGGCTTGTCCTGGATGTTCAGCGGGAAGATGATCGCGTGCGGGTACTGCTTGAGGCTGACGTTATAGCCCTCGGCCTCGATCTGCTTCTTGGAGTCAGGCGGCGGCACCTCCGCCCAGTGGATCTGGCCCGCCTGCAGGGCAGCCAGACGCGTGGCAGGGTCGGGCATCGGCTTGAGGATAATGCGGTTAAGCTTGGGCTTGTTGCCCCAGTAATCCTTGTTGGGGATCAGCTCCATCACCTGGCCGTCGATATATTTATCCACTTTGAACGGGCCGGTGCCCACCGGATGGTTGACGTATGCCTTGTTGCCCCACTTCTGCACCGCAGTCGGGCTCGCGTAGAGGATGTACGCCATGTTCGCCGGGAAAAAGGCGTAAGGGACCGTCGTCTTGATCTCGACCGTGTAGGGGTCGAGCGCACGGTAGCTAGCAATCTCCTGCGTCGAGCCACGGATAGGCACATACAGGTCCGGGTCGAAGAACTTGAATTCCTTGTTCATGATCCGGTCGATGTTGAACACAACCGCCTCGGCGTTGAAGTCGGTGCCATCGTGGAACTTGACGCCCGTGCGGAGATGGATTGTCCAGGTGAGCTTGTCCTCGCCCACAGACCATTTCTCCGCCAGTGCGGGCCTGGGGACCGGCACGGTGTCACCTTGTGCGAGATTCCAGTTGGCGAGGCCATCGTAGATCTGGTAGCCGACCCAACGCCTCCCCTCGAATCCTTCGTTGGGTGGTGTGTTCGGGTAGGGGATGTTGCAAACCCCGCCATGACCTCCGTTACACCAGTGCATCATTAAGCTGACTGGCTATGGTCAGGAAAAATCCGCGCTTGGCAACCCCCATTTTTTCTCCTAC